>NZ_JBEZXE010000051.1:0-55041 GCF_040637885.1 Kitasatospora sp. NPDC028055
ACCGGCACCCTCCGCCGCAACACCCCCGAAACCACCCAACTCACCCACGCCCTCGCCCACACCTGGACCCACAACACCCCCACCACCCCACCCACCACACCCACACCCACCACCCCCACCCACCACACCCCCCTCCCCACCTACCCCTTCCAACACCACACCTACTGGCTCCACCCGGTCGCCGACTCCGGCGACTTCGGACGGCACGGCACCGGACACCCACTGGTCGGCGGCGCCATCGAACTCCCGGGCAGCGACGCCCTGGTGCTCACCGGACGGGTCTCCCTCGACGCCCAACCCTGGCTGGTCGACCACGCGGTCCTCGACACCGTCCTGCTCCCCGGCACCGCGTTCCTCGACATCGCCATGCGGGCAGGGTCCGAGGTCGGCTGCACCCACGCACAGGACATCACCCTGGACAACCCGCTGCTCGTGCCCGAACACGACACGGTCGACCTACAGATCCAGGTCAACTCACCCGGCGATGACGGAAATCGGCCCTTCACGATCCACTCCCGCCTCGGCGACGCCGAGTGGATCCGGCACGCCACCGGCGTACTCTCCCCCGAAGCACCGCCGGCACCGCCGGCACCGCCGACTCCGCAGCACGCGGCCTGGCCGCCCCCGACCGCCACGCGCCTTCCGATCGCGGACCTCTACGGGCAGCTGGCGGAACGCGGCTACACCTACGGACCCGCGTTTCGGGGACTTCGGGCCGCCTGGCAGGACGCGGACGCCCTGTACGCCGAAGTGGAACTGGCCGAGGACGTCAGTGAGGCCGGTTTCGGGGTCCACCCCGCACTGCTCGACGCGGTGCTCCACGTGCGGCTCGCAACCACCGGTGACGACGGTGACGGCACGGACCTGGAGCTGCCGTTCTCCTGGTCGGGCGTCAGCCTCCACGAATCGGGCGCCCGAACGCTCCGCGCCCGGGTGGCCCTCGTGGACGACGCCACGATCGCCCTGGACGTGACGGACGCGAACGGCAGGCCGGTCCTCACGGTCGGCGCTCTGGCCACGCGGCCGGTGGACCCGGCGAAGCTCGTGTCGAGCGACCTCGCGCCGTTGGCGTTGGAGTGGGTCCCCGCCACCACCGACACCACCGCCACCACCACACCCCCCACCCCCGACATCCTCATCGTCCGCCCCGACGACACCACCACACCCCACGACCCCATCGCCGCAGCCCACCACCTCGCCGAACAAACCCTCACCCGCGTACAGGAATGGCTCGCCCAGGACCACCCCGACAACGCCCACCTCGTCATCCTCACCCGCGGCGCAGTAGCCACCCACCCCGACGACCCCATCACCGACCTCCCCGCCGCCACCACCTGGGGACTCATCCGCACCGCACAGAACGAACACCCCCACACCCTCACCCTCCTCGACCACCACGGCGACACCCCCAGCCCCGACACCATCACCGCCGCCCTCACCACCGGCCAACCCCAACTCGCCCTCCGCAACGGTGACTTCCTCACCCCCAAACTCACCCCCACCACCCCCACCATCGACCCCACCGCACCCACCCTCGACCCCAACGGCACCATCCTCATCACCGGCGGCACCGGCACCCTCGCCGCACACCTCGCCCGCCACCTCATCACCACCCACGGAGCCCGCCACCTCCTCCTCACCAGCCGCCGCGGACCCACCGCACCCGGCGCACCCCAACTACGCGACGAACTCACCACCCTCGGCGCCACCACCGTCACCATCACCGCCTGCGACACCTCCAACCCCACCGCACTCGCGGAACTGCTCGCCGACATCCCCCAAGAACACCCGCTCACCGCCGTCATCCACACCGCCGGCGTCCTCGACGACGCCACCCTCACCACCCTCACCCCCCACCAACTCCACACCGTCCTCCAACCCAAAATCGACACCGCCTGGCACCTCCACCAACTCACCCAACACCTCCCCCTCACCGCCTTCGTCCTCTTCTCCTCCGCCGCCGGCACCCTCGGCACCCCCGGCCAAGCCAACTACGCCGCCGCCAACACCTACCTCGACACCCTCGCCCACCACCGCCACACCCAAGGACTCCCCGCCACCAGCCTCGCCTGGGGACTCTGGACCGACACCAGCACCATGACCAACACCCTCACCACCACCGACCACCAACGCCTCAACACCACCGGACTCACCCCCCTCACCACCCCCACCGCACTCACCCTCTTCGACACCACCCTCCACACCCCCCACCCCCACCTCCTCCTCACCCCCATCGACCGAACCGCCCTACGCCGCCACGCACGCAACGGCACGCTCCCGCCGCTCCTCGACCGGCTGGTCCCCGCCCCGGCCCGGCAGGCGGCGGCATCGGGCGGCGGCGCGGCGCTGGCCGAACGGCTCAGCGGGCTGGACGGGACCAAGCGGGAACAGGTCCTGCTCGATCTGGTGCGCACGCACGTCGCGACGGTGCTGGGACACGAATCGGCCGCCGGCATCGATCCGGACTCGGCGCTCAAGGAATTGGGCTTCGACTCGCTCACCGCCGTCAGCCTGCGCAACCAGCTGTCCGCCGCGACCGGCCTGCGGCTGTCGACCACCCTGGTCTTCGACCACCCCAGCACGGCGGCCATCGCGAGCCATCTCGGCGAGCAGTTCGAGGGCGGTGCGGGTCGCCAGGCGCCGGTCCAGGCGGAGCTGGACCGTCTCGAGGCGGCCGTGGCCGCCACCGACCTGGACGACGCGGGCCGGGAGCGGCTCGGGGCCCGGCTACAGGCCCTGCTGCTGCGGGTCACCGAGACGCGAGGGGCGGCAACGGCAGCCACCGAGGACGACGATCTCGCGTCGGTGACCGACAACGAACTCTTCGACGTCCTCGACCAGGAGCTCGGACTGTCAGGGCTGGAGGACCGATGACCGGAGGACCTGCACAGATGGACGCGGTGAAGGAGCAGAAGGTCGTCGACTACCTCAGGTGGACGACCGCCGAGCTTCAGGACACCCGGCGGCGGCTCGCCGAGGCCGAGGCCGCCCAGCGCGAGCCGATCGCCATCGTGGCGATGGGCTGCCGCTACCCCGGCGGAGTACGGTCACCCGAGGACCTGTGGCGGCTGGTGGCGGACGGCGTGGACGCGGTCTCGTCCTTCCCGCGCGACCGCGGCTGGGACCTCGAGGCACTCTACGACCCGGACCCGGAGAAGGCCGGCACCTGCTACACGCAGGAGGGCGGATTCCTCTACGACGCCGCCGAGTTCGACCCCGAGTTCTTCGGGATCAGCCCGCGCGAGGCGATGGCCGTCGACCCGCAGCAGCGGCTGCTGCTCGAAACCGCCTGGGAGACCCTGGAGAACGCCGGCATCGACCCCGCCACCCTGCGCGGCAGCCGGACCGGTGTCTTCGCCGGCGTCCTGTACGACGACTACGCCGCCCGCCTGATGGAGCGGACACCGGAGGGCTTCGAAGGCTTCCTGGGGACGGGGAGCGCGAGCAGCGTGGCGACCGGGCGGATCGCCTACACCCTCGGCCTGGAGGGCCCGGCCGTCACCGTGGACACGGCGTGCTCCTCCTCGCTGGTCGCCCTGCACCTCGCGGCCCGGGCGCTGCGCGCCGGGGACTGCGAGCTGGCGTTGGCGGGCGGGGTGACCGTGATGGCGACGCCCGGCGTCTTCGTGGACTTCAGCCGGCAGCGCGGACTGTCGCCGGACGGGCGCTGCAAGTCCTTCGCGGCCGGCGCGGACGGCACGGGCTGGGGCGAGGGCGTCGGCCTGCTGCTGCTGGAGCGCCTCTCCGACGCCCGCCGCAACGGGCACCCGGTCCTCGCCGTGGTGCGCGGCTCGGCGGTGAACCAGGACGGCGCCTCGAACGGGCTGACGGCACCGAACGGTCCGGCCCAGCAGCGGGTGATCCGCCAGGCCCTCGCCGACGCGCGCCTGGAGCCGTCGGACGTGGACGTGGTGGAGGGGCACGGCACCGGCACCGTCCTGGGCGACCCGATCGAGGCCCAGGCGCTGCTGGCCACCTACGGGCAGGGCCGGCCCGCCGAACGGCCGCTCTGGCTCGGCTCCGTGAAGTCCAACATCGGCCACACCCAGGGCGCCGCCGGGGTCGCCGGGGTGATCAAGATGGTGCAGGCCATACGGCACGGCGTGCTGCCCCGGACCCTGCACGCGGACGAACCGAGCCCGCACGTGGACTGGACGGCCGGCAACGTCGCGCTGCTGGCCGAGGCCCGCCCCTGGCCGCACGGGCCCGGGCCGCACCGCGCCGCCGTCTCCTCGTTCGGGGTCAGCGGCACCAACGCGCACGTCATCGTGGAGGAGGCGCCCGAGCCGACTGCGGCGGAGGCGCCCGCGCCCACCGACGCGACGCCGCACGGTGCCCCGGCGAACGGCACCCCGGTGCGCCGCACGGCACCGGACGACGCTCCGGCCCGGCCGGTCCCGCTGGTGCTGTCGGCCCGGAACGGACAGGCGCTGCGTGACGCCGCCCGCGCCCTGGCCGTCCGGCTCGCGGCCGACCCGGCGCCGCGCCCCGTGGACGTGGCGTTCTCGCTCGCCACCACCCGCACCGCCATGGCGCACCGCGCGGTGGTCGTCGGCGCGGACCGGACCGACCTGACCCGCGGCCTGGACGCCTTGGCCCGGGGGGACCTGCTGCCCGGCAACGTGGTGGTGGGCCGCGCCGAGTCCGGGCCGGGCAGGCTCGCCTACCTGTTCACCGGCCAGGGCAGCCAGCGCGCCGGGATGGGGCGCGCCCTCGCCGCGGCCCACCCGGTGTTCGCCGACGCCCTGGACGAGGTGTGCGCCGAGCTGGACCGGCACCTCGACCGCCCGTTGCGCCCACTGATGTTCGGCGCCAAGGACCACCCGGACGCCGCGCTGCTGCACCGGACGCAGTACGCGCAGCCGGCGATCTTCGCCGTGGAGACGGCGTTGTTCCGGCTGCTCGGGCACTGGGGGCTGCGGCCCGACTTCCTGTTGGGCCACTCGGTCGGCGAGCTGGCCGCCGCGCACGTGGCCGGGGTACTCGACCTGTCCGACGCGGCCGGGCTGGTCGCCGCACGGGCGCGCGCCATGCAACGGGCCCGGCCGGACGGCGCGATGGTCGCCGTCGAGGCGGCGGAGGAGGAGGTGCTCGCCACCCTGGTCGGCCGTGCGGCCCAGGTGTCGCTGGCGGCCGTCAACGGGCCGTCGGCGACGGTGGTCTCCGGCGACGAGGAGGCGGTCCTGGAGGTCGCCGCCCACTGGCGCGCCGAGGGCCGGCGGGTCCGGCGGCTCGACGTCAGCCACGCCTTCCACTCCCCGCACATGGACGAGGTCCTGGCCGAGTTCGGGGAGGCCCTGGCCCGGGTGACGTTCGCCGAGCCGACCGTCCCGCTCGTCTCCAACGTCACCGGCGGGCTCGCCGACCCGGCCGAACTGCGCACCGCCGGCTACTGGTTGGGGCACGCCCGGCAGCCCGTCCGGTTCGCCGACGGCATCCGGACGCTGCGCGCGGCCGGGGTGACCTGCTTCGTCGAACTCGGGCCGGACGCGGTTCTGACCGCACTGGCGCGCGAATGCCTCCGCGACCGGACGTACGGCGGACCGGCGGCCCCCCGGCAGGCGAACGGCGGGCCTGCGGGCGACGGCCCTGCGGGCGACGGGCCGACGCCCACGCTGGTGCCCGTGCTGAGCGCCCGGCGGCCCGAGCCGCAGACCGTGCTGACGGCGCTGGCCGCGGTTCACGCGACGGGCCGCCCGGTCGACTGGGCGGCCCAGTTCGCCGGTACGGGGGCCGCGCGCGTCCCGCTGCCGACGTACCCGTTCCAGCGCCGGAGCTACTGGCTCAACCCCGTCGCCGACCCGGCCGGAGCCGGCACCGGACCGGGACAGCGATCCCTGGAGTCCCGGTTCTGGGCGGCCGTCGACGAGCAGGACGCCGAGTCGCTCGGCCGGTCCCTGCGGCTGTCCGCCACCCAACTCGCCTCGCTGGCCGAGGTCCTGCCCCTGCTGGCGGTCCACCGACGGCGCGCCGGGTGGCATCACCGGACGCTCTGGCAGCCCCTCGCGCAGAGCCCGGCGGCGGACGCCCCGCGGCTGCTCCTGCTGGTGCCCGACGATCCGGCCGACGGCGGCCCGGCGGCCCGGCTGGCCGCCGTGCTCGGCGACGCCGCCGACCGCCTCGTGGTTCCGGCCTCCTTCGGGAGCGCCGGGGAGACCGCGGACACCGACGGCCTCACCGCACTGATCGGCGCCGCACTGACCGGCGCCGGGGCCGCCGGCCGCCCGGAGGGGGCGCCCCGCGCGGTCGTGTCGCTGCTCGCCTTCGCACCGGAGCCCGGCCGGGGTCTGGCGCTGACCGCCGCCCTGCCACCGGCGCTGGACCGGGCCGGGGTGGCCGCTCCGCTGTGGGTCCTGACCAGCGGCGCGGTCACGGTCGGCCGGCTCGACCCGCCGGCCTCGCCGGAGCACGCCGCCGTCCGGGGCCTCGGCGAGGTCCTCGTCGGCGACCACCCGCACCGCGCGATCGGCCTGCTCGACCTGGAGGTACCTCCCGCGCGGCCCGGAGCGCAGGCCCCGGCCGACCCCCACCGCCCGGACCAGGACGGATCCGACCGGCCCGCGCAGCGGCTGGCCGGCCTGCTCTCCGCTCCCCCGGCCGACCCGCGCCTCGCACTGCGCGGTCCCGGTCTCTTCGCCCGGCGGCTGGCCCGGATCGCCCCGCCCGAGGACGGCCGCGACCTCCCCCGGTGGCCGGAGGGAACGGTCCTGGTCACCGGGGCCGACCCGGTGCTCGGCGGCCATGTGCTCCGCTGGCTCGCCGAGCACGGCGCCACCCGGCTGGTCCTGGCCGGCCCGCCGGCGCCGGCCGCAGGGTCCGCCCGGGCGTCCGACCTCACCGGGCCGGCCGAGCAGGCGGGCACCGACGTCACGGTGGCGCACTGCCCGGCCGGCGACCGCGAGGCGCTCGCCCGGGTGGTCGCCCAGTGGCCGCCCACGGCCGTCGTGCACCTCGCCCACACCGGCGGCACGACCCCGTCGGCGACGGTCGACACGGCGCTCGCGGTCGACGAGGCGCTCGCGGTCGACGAGGCCACCGCGCACCTCGACCTGGCGGCGTTCGTGGTGTGCTCCTCCGGTCCGGGCGCGCTGGCCGCCCCCGGCGAGGACGGGCCGGCCCCCGTGCACGCCGCCCTGGCCGCGGTGGCCCGGCGACGGCGGGAACGCGGGGGGCGCGCGCTGTCCCTCGCGTTCGGTCCGCTCGTCCCCGGCACCGTCGACGCCCCAGGCACCGGCGACGCCCCCGGCAGCGTCGACGCCCCCGACTCCGCCGGCGCCACCGCGGTCCCCGTCGACGGGGGGCACCCCGCCCCTCCCGCCGGACTCCGGCCGGTGCCGGCGGCCCTCGCCGTCGAGGCGTTCGGCTACGCCGTCCAGCCCGGCGCCGGGGACGTGACGGTGGCCGACCTGGACGGGAGCGCCGCGCCCTGGCCCGGGTCCGACCCGCTCTTCGCCGACCTGCCCGGCTTCGGCTCCGCCGCCGCGGCCGCGTCCGCACCGGGCTCCGCCGCCGGCTCCCCGGCGGTGGATCCCGTGCTGTCGGCCCGGCTCGCCGCCGCGGACCCCGCCGAACGCGCCGCCGTCGTGCTGGAGCTGGTCCGCGCCGCGGCGGCGGAGGTCCTGGGCATCGACGCCGCCGGGGGGGTCGACCCGGACGCCGATCTGCCCGCCCTGGGCCTGTCGTCCCTGGCCGCCCTGGACCTGAGTGCCCAGATGCGCGCTGCGGGACTGGACGTGACACCGCAGCAGGTCTTCGACAATCCGACACCCGCCAAGCTCGCCGCGTCCGCGTCCGCGTACCCGGCCCGCTAGAACCCTGGGGGACATCTCCATGCAGCACGACATCGTCATCGTCGGCGCCGGACCGGTCGGGCTCATGCTCGCGTGCGAGCTGCGGCTGGCCGGCGCGGAGGTCGTCGTCCTCGACGGCCGCCCCGGCCCCGAGGCCCACGCGCCGGGCGTGGCCGTCAACCCCGGGGTCATCGAACTCCTGGAGATGCGCGGGCTGATGGAGGCCTGCCGCCCGGACGGCTTCGAGTTCCCGATGGCCCACTTCGCGCACATCTGGCTGGACCCGTCCGCGCTCGCCGACCGGTACCCGTACAACTTCTCCCTGCCGCACGGCAGGCTGGTCCACCACCTGGTGGAGCGGGCGCGGACGCTGGGGGCGGACCTGCGGTTCGGGCACCGGGTGGTCGGCGTCGAGCAGGACGAGTACCGGGTCGAGACGCGGGTCGAGGGCCCGGCGGGCGGGCAGACCCTGCTCAGCCGGCACCTGGTCGGCTGCGACGGGGTGGACAGCGTGGTGCGCCGGGCGGCCGGCATCGCGTTCCCGGGCCACGAGGAGCCCTTCCACGGCACGGTCTCCGACTTCTCGGTGACGACGGACAGCGTCCTGCGCCAGCACCTGGGCGCCCGCGAGTACCCGGCGGGACTGCTGGCGGTCAGCCCGCTGGGGCCGGACACGGTCCGGGTCCTGACGGCCGAGTTCGGCGTGGAGCCTCCCGAGGGTGACGCCGCGCCGGAACTGGCGGAGATCCAGGGCGCGGTGAGCCGCCTCGCGGGCGTCGGGTTCGCCGACGGGCCGCCGCTCTGGTCGGCCCGCTGGTCCAACGCGACCCGGCTCGCCGAGCGCTACCGTGCCGGGCGGGTGTTCCTCGCGGGGGACGCGGCTCACCGGCACTTCCCGCTCGGCGGGCAGGCGCTCAGCACCGGGCTGGACGACGCGGTGAACCTGGGCTGGAAGCTCGCGGCGGACCTGGCCGGCCGGGCACCGGAGGGCCTGCTCGACAGTTACCACGACGAGCGGCACCCGGTCGGGGCCCGGGCCTGTCTGACGACCCGTGCGCAGGCGGCGCTGCTGCACCCGCTGACGCCGTTGCGGGAGGTCTTCGCCGAGCTCGTCCGCTTCCCGGACGTCAACGAGTACCTGGTCACCCTGGTCGGCGGCACCGACACCCGTTACCAGCTGGGGCAGGCCGGACCGGACGCCGATCCGCTGCTCGGCCGCCGGCTGCCCGGGGTGGCGGCGGCCGCGCGGGCGGTGCCGGGGCTGGCCTCGGCCTGGGAGGCCGGCCGCGCGGTGCTGCTCGATCTCCGTGCCGGAGGCGGCGACGCCGGCACCGACCTGGCCGGCGAACTCGCGGGCCGGGAGGGCCTGGTGGACTTCGTCACGGCGAAGCCGCTGCCCGGCGTGGACGCCGAGGCCGTCCTGCTGCGACCGGACGGCCGGATCGCCTGGACGCTGCCGGCGGACGGGGACTCCACGGGCCTCGCCGCCGCCCTCGCCGCCCTGTTCGGCGAGCCCGCCGCCTAGCGGGCACCACCGAAGCACTCCCCGCCCCGGGCCGAGCCGCACCCGCCCCGGCCCGGCGGCCCGGCGGCCCTTAGGACCGATTAAGCGCCACGACCCAGCATGACGGTGGCAGGCGAAAGGACGAACATGGACGTGTACGTGCACTCCGCCGGGACGGTGCTGCCCGGCGCGCCGGTGGACATCCCGGCCCTGGCCCGACGGTTCAAACTGCCCCAGGTCTGGGAGCAGTGGGTGGACACCTTCATCGGCACCCCCCTCCGGCACTACTCGGTGGACCTGGACTCCGGCGAGGTCCGCTTCTCCCTGGCCGACCTCGCGGTGACCGCGGCGCAGCGCGCGCTGACGGCCGCCGGGATCACGGCGGCCGAGGTCGACCTCGTCGTCATGGGCACCTCCTCGCCGGACATGCTGATGCCGGCCACGGTCAACGTGGTCGCCGATCGGCTGGGCATCGACGGGGTGCCCGGCTACCAGCTCCAGTCGGGGTGCGCGGGCGCGGTGCAGGCCCTGGACGTGGCCCGGCACATGCTGGGCTCGGGGGCGTTCCGCACCGCGCTGGTGATCGGCGCCGATTCCTGTGCCAAGCACTTCGACCTGACCTTGGACGTCAGCGCGCTGCCGCCCGGCGAGCAGGTCAACGGTGTGCTGTTCGGGGACGGCGCCGGGGCGGCGGTGCTGAGCACGGAGCCGTCGGCGGAGCCGGTCGCGCTGCGCTGGACGCAGGTGCGGTGCGTGGGCCGGAACCGGCCGCCGGGGCAGACCCTGGACTGGTTCGGCGCGGCGGACCGGCACCTGGACCGGCCCGCGGCGGTGGAGGACTACCAGGCGGTCCGCGATTCGGTTCCCCCGCTGGCCGTGGCCACCCTGGACGAGGTGCTCGCGGAACTCGACTGGAGCCGGGACGAGTTGGACTACATCCTGCCGCCGCAGCTGTCCGGCCGGATGACCGCCGAGATCCATGCCCGGCTGGACGTGCCGGACGCCCGGGAGGTCAGCTGCATCCGGGAGACCGGCAACACCGGCAACGCGCTGCCGTTCTTCCAGCTGGAGCGGCTGCTGCCGCGCATGATCGCCGGTGACCGGGCGGTCGGGGTCGCGATCGAGTCGAGCAAGTGGATCAAGGCCGGGTACGCCCTGGAGCGGGTGGAGCGATGACCGCCACCGCCGCCCCCTCCGCGCGCGCGGTCGCCGACCTGCACGCGGCCGGCCGACTCGCCGCCGACTACCCGCGGGTCCGCGGACTGCTCGCGGACCTGCCGGACGCCGAACTGGCCAGGGCGGGCCAGGTACTGGCCCGGCTCGACCCCGACGAGGTGCTGCGCGCGCACCCGTCCGTCCCGGTGGTCGAGGTCGCGGTCACCGGGCACCGCACGCTGGGCACCCTGGTCCCCCCGCTGACCGCCGAACTGGCCCGCCACGGCCTGCTGGCGCGGACGCGCCTGTCCGGATTCGACGCCTGGGTCTTCGACCTCGGCGACCCGGGGAGCGACCTGTACGCGGCGCGGCCGGACGTCGTGCTGTGCGTGCTGGACCCCGAGGTGGTCTTCGACGAGGTGCCGCTCCCGTGGACGGCCGCGGACGTCGAACGGGTCCTGGACGAGAAGGTCTCGCTGGTGCGGGACCTGGCGGCCGCGTTCGGCCGCCGGGGCACCGGCACGCTGGTGCTCAACACGCTGCCGCTGCCGAGGCGCTTCGCCGCGCAGCTGGTCGACTACCGCTCCCGGGCCCGGCTGGGCACTGCCTGGCGCACCGCCAACTCCCGGCTGCTGGCCCTGGGCGAGGAACTCCCCTCGGTGGTCACCCTGGACCTGGACCCGCTGCTCGCCGAGGGGATCCCCGCGGAGGACGCCCGGCTGGGCCGCTACGCCGGGGTCGGCCTGTCGCCGGCCCTGCTGGCCCGGTACGCCCGCGAGGTCGGGCACCTGGCGCGGCACCTCGCCGGGCGGACCCGCAAGGCGCTGGTGTGCGACCTGGACGGGACCCTGTGGGGCGGGGTGCTCGGGGACGACGGCGCGGACGGCGTCGAGCTGGGCGGGACCCCCCGGGGCGAGGCGTTCGCCGCGTTCCAGCGGGTGGTCCGGCAGCTCGGCTCGCAGGGCGTCCTGCTGGCGGTGGCGAGCAAGAACGATCCGGAGCCGGTCGCCGCGGCGCTGCGCGACCACCCGGGCATGGTCCTGCGGCCGGAGGACTTCGTGCGGGTCGCGGCGAACTGGCGGCCGAAGCCGGAGAACCTCGCCGAGCTGGCGAGCTCCCTCAACATCGGCGTGGACTCCTTCGTCTTCGTGGACGACAGCGCTTTCGAGTGCGGGATGGTCCGGCACGCGCTGCCCGACGTCGCGGTGGTCCGGCTGGACGAGGAACCCGCCCGGCACGTCGAGCGGCTGCTGGCCGACGGCTGGTTCGACACCCGGGAGCTGAACGCGGACGACCGCGCCCGGTCCGCCCGCTACCGGGAGGAGCTGGACCGGCAGGGCTTCCTGGCCTCGTTCGACTCCGTCGCCGACTACCTGCGCGGACTCGGGGTGCGGGTGCGGTTCGGGCCCGTGACGGAGGCCGAGGTGGCCCGGGCCTCGCAGCTCACGCTGCGGACCAACCAGTTCAACATGACCGGCCGGCGGCTCCAGCCGCCCGAGGTGCGGGCGGCCGCGGCCGCCGCCGGCAGCCGGGTGCTCGCCATCCGCTCCGCGGACCGGTTCGGCGACAACGGCATGGTCGGCGTGGTCCTCACCCGGGCCGAGGCCGGCGTCGTGCACATCGACAACTTCGTCCTCAGCTGCCGGGTGTTCTCCCGGGGCATCGAGTCGGCCTGCCTGGCCGCCGTGCTGGCGGACGCGAAGGCCACCGGGGCGCACGCGGTGGAAGCCGTGTTCCGGCCGGGCCCGAAGAACGCCGGAGCGCGGGACTTCTACCCGGAGCACGGCTTCACCCGGGTCGGCGAGGCGGAGGGCGGCGGTGCGCTCTACCGCCACGACCTGACCGGCATCGCGGCGCCGCCCGCACACATCGAGTTCACCGAGTCCCAGGAGGAGAGCAGTTGACGACCATCGAGGACTTCATGGTGCTGGTCCGCGACGAGATCGGGCTGCCGCTGGGGCCCGAGGACGCCGGCCTGCCGCTCGACCGGCTCCCCGGCTGGGACTCGGTGCACCTGCTGACCCTGCTGACCGCCCTGGAGCGGGAGACCGGGCGGCCGATCTCGCTGCCGGACGTCCTGGCGGCGGACAGCCTGCGGGAGATCCACCGCGTGGCGGTGGGCGCATGACGGCCGGGCCGTCCGTGCCGGTCGGGCCGGTCGCCCGGGAGCGGCGCCCCACCCTGTACTTCCTCCGCGAGATCCGGTCGTTCGCGCCGGTGCACCTCGACACCGAGGTCGACATGACCCGGATCGGGGCGCTCCGGGCGGCCGCGCTCGCCGAGGGCCGGCGCTCGTCCTGGCTGAGCTACGTGCTGTTCGCGGCGGGCCGTGCCCTGGCGGCCCACCCGGAGGCCAACGCCGCGATCGGCGGCCGGGTGCGGCCCAAGGTGGCCCGTTCCGCCTCGGTGAACGGCAAGTTCACGATGGACCACACCACGAACGGGCAGCGGGTGGTGCTGTCGGCGGTCGTCCCCGACCTGCAGACGGCGAGCCTGGAGGAGATCCAGCGGCAGGTCGACCACTACACGGGGGGTGACGCCGAGCAGCTGCCGGAGTTCGCCGGCGCACGGCTGCTGCGCCGCCTCCCCTGGGTGCTCGGCGAGGCGGCGTACCGCGCGCGGGTCCGCCCGCTGCGCGGCCGGGCCGCCGCGGTCGGGACCGTCGCGGTGACCTCGCTGTCCCACCGCGCGGTGGACGGCTTCCACTCGGTCGGCGGGACGACGGTCACGATCGGCCTCGGGCGGATCACCGACCGGCCGGTGGTGCGCGACGGCGCGGTGACGGTGGCGCCCGTGATGCGGCTGAACCTCACCTTCGACCACCGGGTGATCGACGGCGCGGAGGCCGCCGACCTGCTGACCGACCTCAAGCGCCTGTTGGAGGAGTTCGAGGACGAGCCGGCCCGGCCGGGCGGCACCAACGACGTCGGCGAGTTGAAGCAGTTCGTGCTGGCGCACACCCGGGGGCAGAAGGTCGCGGGCCACGAGGCGGTGCTGGCCCGGATCCGCGACGACGCGGACGGCGAGGGGTCGTGGGCCGCCGAGTGGACCCGCTCGGCGAAGCGGCTGGAGCTCGAGGGGCGGCTGCTGGACGCGTGCCGCCACTACTCGATGGCCCGGTTCCCGTTCGTGGACGGGGCCGTGCGCCGGCGGGCGCTGGACGAGACGGTGCGGACCTTCGACGAGTGGCGCCGGGCCGACCCGGACATCGAGCGGCTGGAGGTGGAGCTGCCGAACGGGCGGGTCGCCGCCTGGGCGACCGGGATGTCCGACGGTGTGCGGCGGCCGCTGCTGATCGTCAGCGGCGGCATCGTCACCGTCAAGGAGCAGTGGGGGCCCACGCTGGCCGCGATCCGGCGCCTGGGCATGGCCGGGATCGTCACCGAGATGCCCGGCGTCGGCGAGAACACCCTGCCCTACGACCGGGACGCCTGGCGGATGCTGCCCGGGCTGCTCGACCACGTGGCCGACCGGGCCGACGTGGCCGACTCGTACGCGCTGGCCCTGAGCTTCAGCGGCCACCTGGCCCTGCGCGCCGCGTTGGACGACCGCCGGATCAGGGGGGTGCTGACGGCCGGGGCCCCGGTCAGCGGCTTCTTCACCGACCGGGACTGGCAGGCCGCCCTGCCGCGGATCACCGTGGACACCCTGGCGCATCTGATGGACCGAAAGCCCGACGCCGCGTTCGAGGAGCTGCGGGAGTGGGCGCTGCGGCCCGAGCAGCTCGCCGCGCTGGACATCCCGGTCCGCTACGTCGCCTGCGCGCGCGACGAGATCATCCCGAACTCGGACGTGTCCCTGCTCCGCGCCCACGTGCGGGACTTCCGGAGCCTGCTCCACGACGACGTGCACGGCGCGCCCGCACACTCCGTGGAGACGCAGTTGTGGCTGATCCGGTCGCTGCTGGGGATCCGCGGCGGGAACGTCCCCGCGGCCCTGACCATCGGCCTGCTCTACCGGCTGGCCCGGCTGCGCAGCGGAGCCGCGGGCTGACGACTCCGGGCCGGCCCGGCCCGGCCCGGCCGTCGGACGGGCCGGGCCGAAGGGGTCCGGCCCGGCCCGCGCGGCCGGGGTCCTGGCGGTCGGCGCCGCTACCCGGCGGGCGCGGGGAGCGCGGGGGCGATCCGTTCCAGGGTGGAGCGGATCGCCTCCGACAACGAGACGTTCTGCGGCTCGTCGACCCAGAACTCGATCGCGACCCGGACCGCGTTGACCACCATGGTGGCCAGCAGCCGCGGGTAGACGTCGGTGCGCGGGTCGACGCCGAGCCGCTCGGCGATCCCGGCGGCGAGGGCGGTCTCCCGGGCGGCGTGCGCCTTGAGGTACTCGCCGCCGAGCGGCGAGGTCGCGACGGCCAGCCGCACCTTGGTGACGAGGTCGCGGTCCACGTTGTCGCCGGCCAGGAAGGCGGCGAGCATGGCGTTGACGACCGCTTCGAGCAGCGGCTCGTCGGCCGGCCGGTCCCTCAGGTGCTCACGGATCGCCGCCGACCGGTCGAGGTCGACCGCGAACAGGGCCTCGTTCTTGCTGCGGAAGTAGTTGCCGAACGAGCGGGTGGACATGCCGGCCCTGGCCGCGATGTCCTCGACCCGGACGTTCTCCCAGCCCCGTTCCACCGCCAGGCCGAGCGCGACCTCGCTGAGCGCGCGGCGGACGGCGGCCACTTTGCTGTCCCGAAGCGTTGGCGTCACGGCCTCAGCGTCGCACGCCGGTTCCGGCGGGGCAAGTTCGGACACCGCAGGGAATTGCCGAGTCTGCAAGAGCGGCCCGGGCCCGCGGCCGGGTGTTTTCAGGGGCCCTTTAGCCCGGTCGGATGGACTGGGCCTGTCTGGCCGCACATATCCCCGGGAGTCCACCATGCGCGTCCTGTTCACCCCGCTCCCAGTCGGGAGCCACCTCTACCACCAGGTGTCGCTGGCGTGGGCGTTCCGCGCCGCCGGGCACGAGGTGCGGGTCGCCTCGCAGGCGTCCCTCACCAAGACGACCCTCAGCACCGGACTGACCGCGGTCGAGGTCGGCGACGACTACGACTTCATGGCCAGCATGGCGGCCATGCCCGAGAGCCACCGGATCAGCGCGGCCGCGCTGATGGTGATGTCCGAGGACGAGCGGCGCGCGATGGGGCAGCGCCGGTCCGGCCCGCTGATCGAGCTGAACCAGAGGCTGGCGCCGGACCTGCTGCGGTTCGCCGAGGAGTGGCGGCCCGACCTCCTGGTCACCGACCCGACGCTGTTCGCCGCGCCGCTGGTCAGCGCCGTCCTCGGCATCCCGATCATCCGGAACATCTGGGGCCCCGACATCATCTTCGGCCACCCGTTGCAGGGACAGCCCAACACCGGCGCCGAGCGCGAGCAGTGGCACCCCGGCCTGGTCGAGCTGTTCGACCGCTACGGGGCGGAGGTCCGCAACGACTACATCACCCAGACCGTCGACCCCTGGCCGGCCAGCCTGCGCACCTTCGGGGCGGCCAACCCGCTGCCCCGCCGCTACGTGGCCTACAACGGCGCGGGCGCGGCGCCGGACTGGATCCTCAAGCGCAGCGGCAAGCCGCGGGTCTGCGTCACCTGGGGGACCACCACCAGCGTGCTCGGCGGCCACAGCGCCCTGCTCCCGCGCGTCGTCGACGCGCTCGCCCCGCTCGACATCGAACTCGTGGTCACGGTCAGCAGCACCGACCGGGCGAGCCTCACCGGCCTGCCGGACAACGTGCGGGTGGTCGAGAACCTGCCGCTGAACCTGCTGATGCCCAGCTGCGACGCCATCGTCAACCAGGGCGGCACCGGATCGGTGCTCACGGCCGCCGCCGCCGGGGTCCCGCAGGTCCTCGTGCCGGAGATCTCCGAGGCGCCGACCAACGCGATCAGCTTCACCGCCAGCGGCGCGTCCGTCCTGCTGGAACCGGCCGAACTCACCGCCGAGGCCGTCACCGCCGCGGTGACGGCCGTCCTGACCGACGACACGATCCGGAAGTCGGCGGACCGGATCCGCGAGGAGATCGCCGCCATGCCGTCGCCCGCCTCGGTGGTCTCCACCGTGGAGGCCCTGGTCGCCGCCTGACGGAAGGACACCGCTCCGCGGCCCGCCCGGCAGCACCCCGCCGGGCGGACCGCGGCCGCGCCGCAGCTCCCCGTCGGCCTGCCCGGCACCCCCTCTCATCCGCGACGCCCGCGACGCCCGTGACACCCGCGACGCCCGTGACACCCGTGACGCCCCAGGAGGGCACCTTGCGCATCCTCTTCCTACCGGTCGCCGCGACGACCACACCGCTGTTCCACATGGTGCCGCTGGCCTGGGCCTTCCGGGCGGCCGGCCACGAGGTGCGGGTCGCCGCCCTGCCGGACCTCACCCCGGCCGTCACCGGCGTCGGCCTGCCCGCCGTCGAGGTCGGGCACGGCTACGAGCTGATGGACGGCGTGATCCGTTCACGCGGCGGCCACCGGGTGATCGAGGCGCCGGCGAAGGACTGGGACCGGACCGGGCTGGCCTCCCCGACCGGCCCGCACGGCCGGCCGGCCGCCCCCGGCGACCCGAAGGCCGCCCGGCTGGCCGAGCTCCGCGACGCCACCATGGCCCCGCTCGTCGAGGCCGCCGTCCGCATGGCGCCCGACCTGCTGCGGTTCGCCGAGCGCTGGCGGCCGGACCTGGTGGTGGCCGACTCGATGGTGTTCGCCGCGCCGCTGGTCGCCGCGGCCCTCGGGATCCCGCTGGTCCGCCAGACCTGGGGGCCGGACGTGCTGCGGGTGATCAGCCAGCCGCTGCAGGGCCTGCCCGGCGCCGGCGACGCCGTCCGCCCGCACTGGCCCACCGGACTCCCCGAACTGTTCGACCGGTACGGGGCGGAGATCCGCAACGACTACCCGGTCCGCACCGTCGACCCGTGGCCCACCAGCCTGCAACTGCCGGGCATCTCCGGGCGACTGCCGATGCGGTTCGTCCCCTACAACGGCGCGGCGGCCGCACCGGACTGGGCGCTCGACCGCCCCGGGCGCCCCCGGGTCTGTGTCACCTGGGGCACCTCCACCTCCGCGCTGGCCGGCGACGAGGCGTTCGTCCTGCCGCAGGTGGTGGCCGGGCTCGCCGACCTGGACGTGGAGGTCGTGCTGGCGATCAGCGCCGGTGACCGGGCCAAGATCGGGCCGCTGCCCGCCAACGCCCGGATCGCCGAGAACGTGCCGCTCCACCTGTTCCTTCCGAGCTGCGCCGCCATCGTCAACCAGGGCGGGACGAGTTCGCTGCTCACGGCGGCCCTGCACGGCCTGCCGCAGGTGATGATGCCGCAGACGGCCGACAACCCGTTCAACGCGGCCAACTTCGCCGCCGGCGGCGCGAGCATCACCCTGGACCCGACCGAGGCGGGCCCGGCGGAGATCGGGGCGGCCGTCGGCCGACTGCTCACCGAGGACTCCTTCCGGGCGTCGGCACGGAAGGTGCGCGAGGAGATCATGAGCGCGCCGACGCCGGCCGAGATCGTCCGCTCCCTCGAAGCGCTGGTCTGACCGTCCGAGCCCGCCGGACGCCGCCCCGGACGAGGGGCCCGACGACCGCCGGAAACCACCAAGCCCCGGACGAGGGGCCCGGGTTCCGGGCCCCTCGTCCGGGGTGGGTGACGGATCGTCAGCGGCCGATGCTCTGCTCGAAGGAGAAGAACCCGTGCGGGTCGTACGCGTTCTTCGCCTCGACCAGCCGCGGATAGTTCTCGGCGTAGTACGACTCCCGCCAGTCCGCCAGCGCGGGGTCGATGTAGTTCTGGTAGGTCTCGTGCGCGGAGTACCGGTCGGTGACGGCGAAGCCGTTGTCGATCCACGCCCGGGCGGCCGCCTGTTCCTCGTCGGTGGCCTTGTCCGCCGGCAGCACGGTCGCCCAGTCCACCGAGAACCGGATGTCGCGGTGGACGTAGGCGGTCGCCGTCCGGCCGATGTCCGAGGAGGCCCCGCCCAGCGCGAAGACGTGCACCATCCGGGCGTGGCCGGCCCGGCGGTCGGCCTCGAAGGCCGCGAGCACCTCGGCCGACCCGGTGGCCGGCATGTTCTCCCGGAACAGTCGCGACCGGCTCAGGCTGAACCCGCTGCGGGGCAGGTTCGCCTGCGGGTTGTCGCCGACCCGGTGGCACTGGGCGACCGAGCTGGTGGAGCACTTGAACCAGGACATCATGCCGCCGCGGTATCCCAGCTCCTGCACGTTGCGGTAGGGCGGCGTCTGGCCGATCGCCGCGGCCAGCGCGTTCAGGTGCGGCGTGAGCTCCTCGGGCGAGCCGATGAAGGTGCCGTCGGTGAGCAGGAACGGTGCGGCGCCCGGGGAGGCGTCGAGCAGGCCGAGCAGGCAGCGGGCGCCGATCTCGCGGGGCGCCGAGTCGGCCAGCCAGTGCTGCCAGCCGTCCAGCACCTTCTCGGCGCTGTCCCAGGGCCAGGCCAGCGTGTAGTTGACCATCCGCGGGATGGTGGTGTGGCGCCGCTCGTAGCGGGTGACGATGCCGAAGTTGCCGCCACCGCCGCCGCGCAGCGCCCAGAACAGTTCGGGGTGCTCCTCCTCGGAGGCGGTCACCACCTTCCCGTCGGCGAGCACGACCTCCGCCGACACCACCGAGTCGGCGCCGAGGCCGAGCGCCCGGGTCTGCCAGCCGACGCCGCCGCCCTGCAGGTAGCCGCCCATCGCGACGGTCGGACAGATCCCGCCCGCGAGCGCCACGCCGTTGGCGGAGGCCGCGTCGACGACGTCCACCAACTGGGCGCCGGGGCCCACGACGGCGGTCTGCGGGCCGAACCGGATCCCGTTGAGCTTCGACACGTCGATGATCAGGCCGGTGGTGGTGGAGTAGCCGCCGTAGCTGTGCCCGCCGCTGCGGGGCACGGCCGGTATGCCGTGGTGGTGGGCGAAGGACAGGCAGGTCCGGACGTCGTCGGCATCCGCGCAGTAGGCGATGCCGGCCGGGTTCACGGCGTCGAACGCCATGAAGTTCAGCTGCTTGGCGAACGCGTAGTCGGGGTCCTGCGGCCGGACCAGGCGGCCCTTCAGCCGGCTCCCCAGCCGGCTCCAGTCGGACGCCTCCGCCAGGCTGGCCGGGCCTGCTCCCATCGAGCCGAGGCCCGCCGCGGCCAGCGCGAGCGCGCCGCCCTTCAGCAGTGTTCTACGAGTGGGCACGCGTTGATCTCCTTCGTCGTCGTTCAGCGCCGGGCCGTGTGCGCGGCCAGCTGCTCGGTCATCAGGTCCACGATCGGTTGCCGGTGCTCGGCCAGGAAGAAGTGACCGCCGGCGTAGACGTGCAGGTCGAAGCCGGCCGTCGTGTGCCGTTCCCAGGCGCGGACGTCGTCCAGCGAGGTCTTGGGGTCGGCGTCGCCGGCGAGGGCGGTGATCGGGCAGCCCAACTCCGCCTCGCCGGCGAGCCGGTAGGACTCGGCGGCCTTGTAGTCGGCCCGGATCGCCGGCAGCGCCGAGCGCATCAGCTCGTCGTCGGCCAGGACGCGGGTGTCGGTGCCGCTGAGCCGGGCCACTTCGGCGAGCAGGCGGTCGTCGTCGAAGGTGTGCACCAGTTCCCCGCCCGGCCGCGAGGGCGCGCGGCGCCCGGAGGCGAACAGCCGCACCAGGGTCGCCCCCGGGGCGGTCTCGATCCGGCGCGCCAGCTCGAACCCGAGGGTGGCCCCCATGCTGTGGCCGAACAGTGCCACCGGCCGGTCGAGGAACGGGCGCAGCGCCGCGAAGGCGGCGTCGGCCAGGGCCCCGATGTCGTCGATGCAGGGCTCCTGCCGTCGGTCCTGACGGCCGGGGTACTGCGCCGCCAGGACGTCCACGCGCTCCCCGACCGCCTGGGCGAACGGGAAGAAGTAGCTGGCCGCGCCGCCCGCGTGCGGCAGGCAGACCAGCCGCACCGGCGCATCCCGGGCCTCCGGGACGTATCGCCGGAACCAGCGGGCGCCCTCGTCCGAGACCGTCGTCATCGGTTCCCCTCCTGTCTCCGCGGCCGCCCTCCGGCCGTCTCCTCTGCTGTCCCCCACCGCCTGGCCGGCGGTCTCCGCCTGCCTCCGGACGATCCGCACAGCCGTTCTACCAGAGCGAGTTGAGGCAGGCGAGCAGGGTGCGCGCCTGGACGTTGACGCAGTTGCGGTGCTGCACCCAGGCCGTCAGCTGACGGACGGTCATCCAGCGGAAGTCCGGGTGCGGCTCCAGGGCCTCCGGAAGGTCACCGCAGTCGACGACCAGGTAGCGGCACTCGGCGTGGTAGAAGCGGCCGCCCTCCTCGGAGAGCAGGACGTCGTAGCGGACGTTGTCCGTCGCGCCGAGCACGTAGTCGTAGAAGCGGGGCCGCCGCTCCGGCGGAGCGTCCGCGTAGGTGGCGGGGCTGCACTGCACGGTGGGGCCGAGCTCCACGACGTCCAGGAAGCCGGGTTCGACCGCCGCGCGCATCAGGACGTGCAGGACCCCGTCGATCCGGCGGGTCAGGAAGGCGACGATGCCGACGTCGACGGGGGCCAGCAGGGGCTGCTGCCACGCGTCGACCTCGCGCCGGCCGCGCACCGAGACGCCGATGATGCGGAAGTGCTTGCCCTGCCGGTGCGCGATCTCGTCGTCCGACACCTGCCACTCCCGCAGCCCGGTCAGTTCGATCGGTCCGACGGCGAGCGGGGTGTCGACCCGCACGTCGTTGAGCCAGGCGGAGATCTCGGCGTCGGTGTGGCGGCCGTCGGCGTCGGCGGCCCGCAGGGAGTGCCACAGCTCGGCGGCGAACTCCGGGTCGGGCGCGTCCGCCAACGGGCCGTCCGAGCCGTCCGGCAGTCCGTCCGTGGCGATCGGCACGCAGGCGAGCACCGTCCGGGAGTCCATGTTGACCAGGTTCGGCACGGCCAGCAGTCGCCGTATCTGACCGTACGTCAGCCACCGGAAGTTGTCCCGGACCTCGATCTCGTCGGTGGTCTCCACGACCATGTTGCGGTTGCGCTTGCCCAGGAACCAGGCGCCCTGCTCGGACTGGAGCACATCGGCGATCACCCGGCCCCGGCCTTCCGGCAGGAAGTGGTCCAGATACGGGATCGCCGCCCCGCCGTGCACCTTGGTGTAGTTGCTCCGGGTGGCCTGCACGGTCGGCGACAGCTGGAGCTGCCGGCGGTTTCCCGGCTCGATCTTGGCCTGCATCAGGAAGTGCAGGACGCCCCCGAACTCCTTGGCCAGCAAGCCGAGTATGCCGACCTCGGGCTGATGGATGAGCGGTTGCTGCCAGGCCCGCGGTCCGGGCCCGGTCGAGGTGACGTCCGCCCCCCGGATGCTGAAGAACTTCCCGCTGTCGTGGACGAGCGAGGCCCTGCCCTCGGTGAAGTGCCAGCCCTTGAGGTCGGCCAGCGGGACCCGCTCGACCGTCATCCGGTCGGTCGTCTCACGCTCGCCGAGCCAGGCCGCGAACTCCTCGTTCGTCGTCAGGACACCCTCGGTGGCCAGCCCCGACCGCGTGACGCGCGGGCCGTCGGGCAGGACCTCGGCCGACGCGGACGGCCGACTGAGAATTTCGCTCATAATTCACCCCTCTGCAGAAGCGCCGGCACATATGGTGACGCCCCGCTTTAAACCCGCGCTAAAACCGGCCGAATTCCCGCCCGGAGGCCCCTCTTCCGGCATGCGGTTTTAGCATCGGCCAAGGCCTCCGTTAGCCGCCGGTGCGATTCTCGGCGGCAATTCCTATTGACCGATGCGAGGCGGGGAAAGCGGATGAATTCCGACTCGGCTGCTCTGGGCCCGACGGCCAACGAGGCGAAGCTGCGTGACTATCTGAATCGGACGACCGCGGGTCTCCGTCAGGTCCGCCGACGCCTCGCGGAGGTCGAGGACCGCGAGCACGAGCCCATCGCGGTGGTGTCCATGGGCTGCCGCTTCCCCGGCGGGGTGGACTCGCCCGAGGCGCTCTGGGAACTGCTGCTGTCGGAGCGGGACGCCGTCGCGCGCGTCCCCGGCGACCGCGGGTGGGACATCGACGACATCTACGACCCCGACCCCGACGCCCCCGGCAAGAGCTACACCCGGGACGGCTCGTTCCTGGAGGGCGCCGACCGCTTCGACGCCGACTTCTTCGGGATCAGCCCCCGTGAGGCCCTCGCGATGGACCCGCAGCAGCGCCAGCTGCTGGAGGTCGCGTGGGAGACCTTCGAGCGGGCCGGAATCCCTCCCGCGGCACTGCGCGGGACCCGCACCGGGGTGTTCGTCGGCAGCATCGGGCAGACCTACAACCAGAGCCTCGCGCCGGCCGTCGACCAGGTCGAGGGCTACGTCCTGACCGGCACCCAGAGCAGCATCATGTCCGGGCGGATCGCCTACGCGTACGGGCTGGAGGGCCCGGCGCTCACGGTGGACACCGCGTGCTCCTCCTCTGCGGCGGCCCTGCACCTGGCGATCCAAGCGCTGCGCGGCGGCGAGTGCGACCGGGCCCTGGCCGGCGGGGTCACCATCATGGCCACCTCCGCCTGGTACACCGAGTTCAGCCGCCAGCGCGGCCTGGCTCCGGACGGGCGCTGCAAGCCGTTCGCGGCCGCCGCCGACGGCCTGGGCTGGGGCGAGGGCGTCGGCCTGCTGATGCTGCGACGGCTGTCGGACGCCCACCGGGACGGCGACCGCGTGCTGGCCGTGCTGCGCGGCTCGGCGGTCAACTCGGACGGCGCCAGCAATGGTCTGACCTCGCCCAACGGGCCGTCCCAGCAGCGGGTCATCGAGCTGGCGCTGGCCGATGCCCGGCTGACCACCGGGGACGTCGACGCCGTCGAGGCGCACGGCACCGGCACCACGCTCGGCGACCCGATCGAGGCGCAGGCGCTGCTCGCCACCTACGGACAGAACCGCACCGACGGCGAGCCGCTCTGGCTCGGCTCGGTGAAGTCCAACATCGGCCACCCGCAGGGCGCCGCCGGGGTGGCGGGCGTCATCAAGATGGTGCTGGCGCTCCAGCACGGGCTGCTCCCGAGGACCCTGCACGTCGACGCCCCGACACCGCACGTCAACTGGGAGGCGGGCAACGTCCGGCTGCTGACCTCGGCCCGGCCGTGGCCGGAGACCGGGCGGCCGCGCCGCGCCGCCGTCTCCTCGTTCGGCGTCGGCGGAACCAACGCTCACATCGTCCTGGAGGCCGCACCGCCGCGCCCCGAGCCGGCCGCACCGGACCCGGCCGCCCCCGACGCCGCCCCCGACGCCGACGTCGCGCCCGCTGCTTCGGCCGAGGCCGCCGCCCCGCCCCTGCTGGCCGACGGCGCCCTCCCCTGGCTGGTGTCGGCCCGCAGCGAGCGCTCCCTGCGCGGCCAGGCCCAGCGGCTGCTGGACTTCGCGGCCGCCCGCCCCGAGCTGCCGTCCGCCGACGCCGCGCACGCGCTGGCCGTCGAGCGCGAGCACCACGAGCACCGCGCGGCGGTCGTCGCCGGCACCCGTGAGGAGCTGTTGGACGGCCTGCGGGCACTGGCCGACGGAAAGCCCGGCGCCCACGTCGTCCGCGGCCGGGGCACCACGGCCCGAACGGTGTTCGTGTTCCCCGGACAGGGCTCCCAGTGGGAGCGCATGGCGGTCGACCTGCTGGAGGACTCCGCGGTCTTCCGCGAGCACCTGCACGCCTGCGCCGACGCCCTCGCCCCCTACACCGACTGGTCGCTCCTCGACGTGCTGCACGGCGCGCCGGACGCACCGACGCTGGACCGGGTCGACGTGGTGCAGCCGGCGCTGTTCGCCGTGATGGTCTCGCTGGCCCGCGTGTGGCAGGCCGCCGGGGTCCGTCCGGACGCGGTGGTGGGCCACTCCCAGGGCGAGATCGCGGCCGCCCACATCGCCGGGGCGCTGTCGCTGGACGCCGCCGCGCGGATCGTGGCGCTGCGCAGCCGCGCCCTGCTCGACCTGGCCGGCACCGGCGGCATGGCCTCCGTGCCGCTGCCGGCGGCGGAGACCGCGCGGCTGCTGGACCGCCCGGACCG
This sequence comes from Kitasatospora sp. NPDC028055, assembly GCF_040637885.1. NCBI lineage: Bacteria > Bacillati > Actinomycetota > Actinomycetes > Kitasatosporales > Streptomycetaceae > Kitasatospora > Kitasatospora sp. NPDC028055. The sequence continues at coordinate 24,375 of NZ_JBEZXE010000051.1, forward strand.
GCGGAGCCTGAGCGTCGCCGCGGTCAACGCACCGGGCTCCACGGTGGTGGCGGGCGCGCCGGAGGAGCTGCGGGAACTGGTCGACGCGTGCCGGGCCGACCGGGTCCCGGCCCGGCTGATCCCGGTCGACTACGCCTCGCACACCCCGTTCGTGGAGGCCGTCAGGGAACGGATCGGGGAGGCGCTGGCCGGGATCGTGCCGCAGCCGACCGGCGTCCCCTTCTACTCCACCGTCACGGCGGCTCCGCTCGGCGAGGAGGAGGCCCTCGACCCGGCGTACTGGTACCGCAACCTGCGGCAGCCGGTGCGCTTCGAGGAGACCACCCGGGCCCTGCTGGCCGACGGGCACACACTGTTCATCGAGGTGAGCGCCCACCCGGTGCTCACCGCCGCGATCCAGGACACGATCGAGGACGCCGGTGCCGAGGCGGTCGCGCACGGCACGCTCCGGCGCGACCACGGCGACCGGGCCCGGCTGCTGGAGTCCTTCGCCGAGGCGCACGTCAACGGCGCCCGCCCGGACTGGACGCGGATCGCGCCCGGCCGCCCGGCGACGCCCGTCGACCTGCCGACCTACGCCTTCGCCGGGGAGCGCTACTGGCCGGACGCGGCCGGGGCCGCCGGCGACGTCCGGTCGGCCGGGCTGGGCTCGGCCGACCACCCGCTGCTGGCCGCCGAGACCGTGCTGGCCGACGGCACCGGCCACCTGTTCTCCGGCCGGCTGTCGCTGCGCACCCATCCCTGGCTGGCCGACCACGCGGTCCACGGCTCGGTGATCGTGCCGGCCACCGGGTTCGCCGAACTCGCCCTGCACGCGGCGTTCCGGGTCGGCTGCGGCGAACTGGCCGAACTGACCCTGCACGCCCCGCTGGTGCTGCCCGGGCGGGACGCGGTCCGGATCCAGGTGATGGTCGGCGCGCCGGGACCGGACGGCGAGCGCGCCGTCGGCATCCACTCGCAGCCGGAGGACGACGGCCCGGACTCCGAGGACGTCCCGTGGACCCGCCACGCGACCGGGGTGCTGGCCCCGTCCGCGCCGCCGGCGGAGCAGCCCGTCGAGGAGTGGCCGCCGGCGGGGGCGACCCGGCTGGAGACGGCGGAGGTGTATCCGCGGCTCGGCGCCCTCGGCCTGGAGTACGGCCCGGTCTTCCGGGGGCTGCGGGCCGCCTGGCGGCTGGGTGACGACCTGTTCGCGGAGGTCGAGCTGCCCGCGGGCGCCGACGTCCGCGGGTTCGCCCTGCATCCGGCGCTGTTCGACGCCGCACTGCACGTGACGGCGCTGAGCGGCGCCGAGCACGACGGCCGGACCAGGCTGCCCTTCGCCTGGCGCGGGGTGGCCGTGCACGCCGTCGGGGCGACGGCGGTGCGGGTGCGGCTCACACTGTCCGGGCCGGAGACCGTCGGGCTGTCGATCACGGACCGGAGCGGCGCACCGGTGGCCTCGGTGGAGGCACTGACGGTACGGCCGCTCGCCGACGGGCGGAGCGCCGCGCCGGCCGTCCGCCGGGACGCGCTGTACCGCCTCTCCTGGCAGCCCGTGACGGCCCCCGCCGAGCGCGACGACCCGGCCGGCTGGGCGGTGCTCGGCGCGTTCCCGCACCCCGTCGAGTGGCTCGACGGGCGGCCCCGGGAGGCCGACGACCTCGCGGCACTGCTGCGGGAGGCCGACGCGGGCGTGCCGCTCCCGGCGACGGTGGTCGCGTTCGCCACGGCGCGGGGCCCGGCCGGAGCCGGGGGCGCGGCGGGTCCGGACACCGGTGCCGGGGAGCCGGTCGACGGCGCCCATGCCACCACCCACCGGATCCACGGCCTGGTCCAGCAGTGGCTGGCCGACGAGCGGCTGGAGGACAGCCGGCTGGTCGTGGTCACCGAGCACGCGGTCGCCGTCCGGGCCGGGGAGCACGTCACCGGCCTGGCCGACGCCCCCGCCTGGGGCTTCGTACGGGTCGCCCAGCTGGAGCGGCCGGATCGGTTCGCCCTGGTGGACCTCGACGGCCGGGAGTCCTCCGTGCGCCGGCTGCCCGAGGCCCTCGCCGCGCAGGAGCCGCAGCTCGCCCTGCGCGACGGCTCCGCCTTCGCGGCCCGGCTGGTCCACGCCGACACCGAGGCCCTGCTGACCCCGCCCGCGGGCGCCGCCTGGCGGCTGTCGACCACCGCGGCGGGCACCGTCGACAACCTCGTCCTGGAGCCCTCCCCCGCCCTCGAACGGCCGCTGGAGGCCGGGGAGGTGCGGGTCGCCGTCCGGGCCGCCGGGGTGAACTTCCGCGACGTGCTGATCGCGCTCGGCCTGTACCCGGGCGAGGCGGCCATCGGCAGCGAGGCCGCCGGCGTGGTGCTGGAGACCGGCCCGGGCGTCACCGGCCTCGCGCCCGGCGACGCCGTCATGGGGCTGTTCCCGGAGGGCGCGGTCGGCCCCGTGGCGGTGGCCGACCGGCGCGCGCTGACCCGGGTGCCGTCCGGCTGGACGTTCGTCCAGGCCGCCGCGGCACCGGTCGCGTTCCTGACCGCCTACTACGCGCTGCACGACCTGGCGGGGCTGCGGCCCGGGCAGCGGCTGCTCGTGCACGCCGCCACCGGCGGGGTCGGCACGGCCGCCGTGCAGCTGGCCCGGCACTGGGGCGCGGAGGTCTTCGCGACCGCCAGCCGCCCCAAGTGGGACGCGCTCCGCTCGGCGGGCTTCGACGACGCGCACATCGCCGACTCCCGGACGCTCGCCTTCGAGGAGGAGTTCCTGGCCGCGACCGGCGGGGAGGGCTTCGACGTCGTCCTGGACTCACTGGCCGGCGACTTCGTGGACGCCTCGCTCCGCCTGCTGCCCCGCGGCGGGTCCTTCCTGGAGATGGGCAAGACCGACGTCCGCGACGCCGACGAGGTGGCGACGCGGCACCCGGGCGTCGACTACCGGGCGTTCGAGACGGTCGAGGCGGGCCCGGACCACGTCCGGGGGATGCTCGCGGAGCTGGGCCGGCTGTTCGAGGAGGGAGTCCTGCACCCCCTCCCGGTCAGCGCCTTCGACGTCCGCGCGGCGCCCCAGGCGTTCCGGCTGATGAGCCAGGCCAAGCACACCGGCAAGCTCGTCCTCACCGTCCCCCGGCCGCTCGCCGCCGACGGCACCGTGCTGGTGACCGGCGGCACCGGCACGCTCGGCGCGGCGGTCGCCCGGCACCTGGTCGCCGAGCACGGCGTCCGGCACCTGCTGCTGGTGGGCCGGCGCGGCCCCGACGCGGCCGGAGCCGGCGAACTCCGGGCCGAGTTGGCCGCGGCGGGCGCCGAGGTGACCGTGCTGGCCTGCGACACGGCCGACCGGGAGGAGCTGCGACGGGTGCTCGGCACGATCCCGCCCGAGCACCCGCTCACCGCCGTCGTGCACTCCGCGGGCGTCACCGACGACGCCGCCGTCACCGTCCTGGAGCCCGGTCAGCTCGGCCCGGTGCTGCGCCCCAAGGTCGACGCCGCCTGGCACCTGCACGAGCTCACCCGCGACCTCGACCTCACCGCGTTCGTGCTGTTCTCCTCGCTCGCCGGCACTCTCGGCAACCCGGGGCAGGCCAACTACGCGGCGGGCAACACCTTCCTCGACGCGCTGGCGGCGCACCGGCACGCGCTGGGCCTGCCCGCGGTCTCGCTCGCCTGGGGCCTGTGGGAGAGCGCCAGCGGCATCACCGCCGACCTCTTCGAGGAGAAGCAGCACGCCGTCGCGCACAGCCTGCTCACCACCATGTCCGACGCCGAGGCGCTCGCGTTGTTCGACGCCGGGCTCGCCGGGGGCCGCGCCGACCTGGTCCCCGCCGGGATCAACCTGGCCGCGGTCCGGGCGGCGGCCGAGACCCGGGCGGCGCCCGCGGTACTGCGCGGCTTCCTGCGCCCCGCCCGCCGCCGGGCCGGCGGCCGGAGCGCCGTCCAGGGCTCGCTGGCGCGGGAACTCGCCGGCCGTTCCGCGGCCGAGCAGCGCGGCCTGCTGCTGGACCTGGTGCGCGGCAACGTCGGCGCCGTGCTCGGCCACCCCGCGCCGGAGACGATCGACCCCCGGCGCCCGTTCCAGGAGATCGGGTTCGACTCGCTGACCGCCGTCGAACTGCGCAACCGCCTGAACACCGAGACCGGCCTGCGGCTGCCCGCCACCCTGGTCTTCGACCACCCGAGCGCGGCCGCGCTCGCCGAGTACCTGCGCGAGCGGCTGGGCGGCCGGACCGAGGGCGCCGCCGTCAGCGCCAGGGCCGCGTCCGGCGGCACCGACGACCCGGTCGTGATCGTCGCGATGGCCTGCCGTTTCCCGGGCGGCGTCCGGTCCCCGGACGACCTGTGGGACGTGGTCGACACCGGCCGGGAGACGGTGGCGGGCTTCCCCGAGGACCGCGGCTGGGACCTGGACACCCTCTTCGACCCCGACCCCGACCACCCCGGCACCTCGTACGTCGACCGGGGCGGCTTCCTGGAGGAGGCCGGGCACTTCGACGCCGAGTTCTTCGGCATGAGCCCGCGCGAGGCGCTGGGAACCGACCCGCAGCAGCGCGTCCTGCTGGAGACCGCCTGGGAGGCCCTGGAGCGGGCCGGCATTCCCGCCGGGACGCTGCGGCGCAGCCGTACCGGCGTCTTCGTCGGCATGACGTCCTACGGATACCCGGCCAGCGCGTCGCGGGAGGCCGAGGCGGTCGAGGGCTACCTGCTGACCGGTGCGGCCAGCAGCGTCGCGTCCGGCCGGATCGCCTACGCCCTCGGCCTGGAGGGCCCGGCGATGACCGTCGACACGGCCTGCTCGTCGTCGCTGGTGGCGCTGCACCTGGCAGCGCAGTCGCTGCGCAACGGCGAGTGCGACCTCGCGCTGGCCGGCGGCGTCACCGTGATGCCCTCACCGAGCGTCTTCGTCGGCTTCAGCCGCCAGCGCGGCCTCGCGCCGGACGGGCACTGCAAGCCGTTCGGGGCGGGCGCCGACGGCACCGTCTTCTCCGAGGGCGTCGGTCTGCTGCTGGTCGAGCGGCTGTCGGACGCCCGGCGCAACGGGCACCAGGTGCTCGCGGTGGTGCGCGGCTCGGCCGTGAACTCCGACGGCACCAGCAACGGCCTGACCGCCCCCAACGGGCCCTCCCAGCAGCGGGTGATCGAGCAGGCCCTCGCCAGTGCGGGCATCACCCCGGCGGACGTGGACGCGGTCGAGGCGCACGGCACCGGGACCACGCTCGGCGACCCGATCGAGGCCCAGGCCCTGCTGGCCACCTACGGGCAGGACCGGCCCGACGGACAGCCGCTCTGGATCGGCTCGGTCAAGTCCAACATCGGCCACACCCAGCAGGCCGCCGGCGTGGCGAGCGTGATCAAGACGGTCCAGGCGATGCGGCACGGCCGGCTGCCGGCGATCCTGCACGTCGACGAGCCCACGCCGCACGTCGACTGGGAGTCCGGAGCCGTCTCGGTGCTCACCAGGGCGGTGCCGTGGCCGGAGACCGGGCGGGCCCGGCGGGCGGGCGTGTCCGCGTTCGGCATCAGCGGCACCAACGCCCACGTCATCCTGGAGCAGCCGGCCGCCGCCGACCGCGCCACCGCGCCGGCACCCGCCGCCGACCCGGCCGTCCTGGTACCGGACCCGGGCGCCGCCGCGCTGCCCTGGCCGGTGTCGGGCCGGACGCCGGCGGCGCTGCGCGCCCAGGCCGCCCGGCTCGCGGGATACGCGGCGGGCGACGGCGCGGCCGACCCGGCCGACACGGCCTGGGCGCTGGCCACCGGCCGGGAGGCGTTCGAGCACCGCGCCGTCGTCCTCGGCCGCGACCGCGGCGAGCTGGCGGCAGCGCTGGCCGCGCTCGCTGCCGACCGGCCGCACCCGGCCCTGGTCCACGGCCCGGCCGCCGCCTCCGGGCCGGGCCGAACCGTCCTGGTCTTCCCCGGCCAGGGCTCGCAGTGGGACGGCATGGCGCTCGACCTGCTGGAACGCTCACCGGTGTTCGCCGCGCACCTGGCCGCCTGCGCCGACGCGATCGACCGCCACACCGACTGGTCGCTGCTCGACACCCTGCGCGGCGGACCGGGCGCGGCCGACCTGTCGCGGGTCGACGTGGTCCAGCCCGCGCTGTTCGCCGTGATGACCTCGCTGGCCGAGCTCTGGAAGTCCGCCGGTGTCCTCCCGGACGCGGTCGTCGGCCACTCCCAGGGGGAGATCGCCGCCGCCTACGTGGCGGGGGCGCTGTCGCTGGACGACGCGGCCCGCGTGGTCGCGCTCCGCAGCAGGGTCCTGACCCGGCTCGCCGGGACGGGCACCATGGCCTCGGTGCCGCTGCCCGCCGAGGAGGTGGCCGCCCGCCTGGCCGAGGCCGACGACGTCCACCTGGCCGCGGTCAACGGGCCGGACAGCACGGTCGTCGCGGGCGGCGCGGACGCCGTCCGGGCGTTCGTCGAGCGGTACCGGGCCGAGGGCGTCCGGGCCCGGCTGATCCCCGTCGACTACGCCTCGCACACCCCGCACATCGACGCGCTGCGCGACGAGCTGCTGGAGGTGCTGGCCCCAGTCAGCCCGCGGACCGGCACCGTGCCGTTCTACTCCACCCTCACCGGCACGATCATCGACACCGCCGAACTGGACGCCGACTACTGGTACCGCAACCTGCGGCACACCGTCCGGTTCGCCGAGGCCACCGAGGCGCTGCTGGGCAGCGGCCACCGGCTGTTCGTCGAGTCCGCGCCGCACCCGGTGCTGACCGTCGGCGTGCAGCAGACCATCGAACGCGCCGAGGTCCCGGCGCACGCCCTCGGCACCCTGCGGCGCGACGAGGACGGCGGCCGGGAGCTGCTGGCCGCCCTCGCCCGGGCCTACACCCACGGCGCCCCGGTCGACTGGACGACGGTGCTCGCCCCCGCCACCGCACGGCCCGCCCTGCCGACGTACGCGTTCCAGCGCACCCCGTACTGGCTCAAGCCCTCGACGGTGGCCGGCGACGTCTCGGCCGCCGGGCTGGCCGACACCGGGCACCCGCTGGTCTCGGCCGGGCTGTCGGTCGCCGCCGACGGCCGGCGGATCCTCAGCGGGCGGGTCTCCCTGCGCAGCCACCCGTGGCTGTCCGACCACCGGGTGGAGGACGCCGCCCTGGTGCCCGGCACCGCCTTCGTCGAACTGGCGCTGTACGCGGCGCGCGAGACCGGCTGCGCGGCGGTGGACGAGATCACCCTGCTCGCGCCGCTGGTGCTTCCCGAGCAGGGCGCCGTCCACCTGCAGGTCGTCGTCCTGGCCGAGGAGGACGGTGCGCGCCCCGTCACGGTGCACTCGCGCCCCGAGTCCGACGACCCGGACGCGGAGTGGACGCTCCACGCCACCGGGTCGCTGGCCGTGGCCGCGGGCCCGGCGGCGGAGCCGCTGACCGTGTGGCCGCCGGACGGGGCCGAACGGCTCGACGCCGGCGCCGCGTACGACCGCTTCACCGCCAAGGGCCAGGTCTACGGACCGGTGTTCCAGGGCTTGCGGGCGGTCTGGCGGCGGGAGGGCGACCTCTACGCCGAGGTCGCCCTCCCCGAGGACGTCGACCCGGAGGGGTTCGGCGTCCACCCCGCACTGCTCGACGCCGCCCTGCACGCCCTGATGGCGGCGCCGCCCGCACCGGCCGACGCGGCCGACGGGTCGGCGGTGCTGCTGCCGTTCTCGTGGACCGGTCTCTCGCTGGAGGCGGCCGCCGGACGCACGCTGCGCGTCCGGGTGCGCTCCGGCGCCGACCGCTCCGTGGGGCTGGACCTGGCCGACGGCGCCGGCCGCCCGCTCGGGCGGATCGGGGCGCTGCGGCTGCGGCCGCTGACCCAGGGCCCGGGCGGGCTCGGGGCCGGCCGCGGCCGGGGGCCGCTGCTGGCCACCCGGTGGGTCGAGGCCGGCCCGGCCGGCGAGGCCGCGCCGTCGCTGGCCCTGGTCGGCGTGGCCGGCGTCACCGGCGACCGCTCCCCCCGGTACGCCGATCTGGACGCGCTGCGCGCGGCCGTCGCGGCCGGCGCCCCGGCACCGGACGCCGTGGTGGTGGACTGCGGCGGCGCGCGGGCGGGGTCGGGCGACCCGGCCGAACGGGCGCGCCGGGCGACCCGCCACGCACTGGGACTGGTCCAGCAGTGGCTGACCGAGGAGGCGTTCGCCGGGGCGACGCTGGTCCTGCTCTCGCGCGGCGCGGTCGCCGTCACGGACCGGGACGGCACGCCCGTCACCGCGCACGAGGACGTGCCGGACCTCGCGGCGGCCGCCGTCTGGGGGCTGGTCCGCAGCGCGCAGTCGGAGAACCCGTTCAGGTTCCTGCTCGTCGACGTGGACGCGGACACCACCGAGGACGCGCTCGCCGCGGCCGTCGCCGCCGGGGAGCCGCAGGCCGCGGTGCGCGGAGGCAGGGTCCACCTGCCTCGGCTGGCCCGGCCGGCGGCCGCCGCGCCCGTGCCCTCGGCCGCGCCCGTACCGGAGTCCGGGCCCGTGCCGGGGTCGGCGCCCTCGTCCTTCGGGCCGGGCGGCACGGTCCTGGTCACCGGCGGCACCGGCACCCTGGGCGGCCTCGTCGCCCGACACCTGGTGACCGCGCACGGCGTCGACCACCTGCTGCTGATCAGCCGCAGCGGCCCGCTGGCGGACGGCGCCGGCGAGCTGGCCGCCGAACTCGGCGGCCTCGGCGCCACCGTCACCGTCACCGCCTGCGACACGGCGGACCGCGAGGCACTCGCCGCGGTGCTCGCGGCGGTCCCCGGCGAGCACCCGCTGACCGCGGTGGTCCACGCCGCCGGAACGCTGGACGACGCCACCGTGGCCGGGCTCACCCCGGAGCGGCTCGACGCCGTGCTGCGCCCGAAGGCCGACGCCGCGTGGCACCTGCACGCCCTGACCGAGCACCTCGGGCTGTCGGCGTTCGTGCTGTTCTCCTCCGCCGCGGGCGTCCTCGGTGCCCCCGGCCAGGCCAACTACGCCGCCGCCAACAGCTTCCTCGACGCGCTCGCCACCCACCGGCAGGCCCGGGGGCTGCCCGCGGTGTCCCTGGCCTGGGGCCCGTGGGAGCAGACCAGCGCGCTCACCGCCCACACCGAGGGCGCCCGGGGGACGGGCTCGGTCCGCCGCGGCCTCGCCCGGCTCACCACGCCGGACGCGCTGGACCGCTTCGACGCCGCCCTCGACGCGGGCCCCGCGGCCCTGGTCCTGGCCGAACTCGACCTGCGGGCCCTGCGCGCCCAGGCGGCCGCCGACGCCCTGCCGCCGGTCCTGCGCGGACTGGTCCGGATGCCGCAGCGCCGGGTGGACGACACCGGCCCCGCCCTCGCCGAACGGCTCACCGGCCGGGCACCGGCCGACCAACTGGCCTTGGTGGCCGAGGTGGTGCACGGCCACACGGCCGCCGTCCTGGGCCACGGCTCACCGGCCGGCATCGCCACCGACCGCGCCTTCCAGGAGCTGGGCTTCGACTCGCTGACCGCGATCGAGCTGCGCAACCGGCTCAGCCGGGCGACCGGTCTCACGCTGCCGGCGACCCTGGTCTTCGACTACCCGACGGTGGGGGCCCTGGCCGCGTACCTGAGGGAGCGTCTCGCCCCGCCGGAGCAGTCGCCCGCCGAGGCGGTGCTCGCCTACCTCGACCAGCTGGAGGCCGCGTTGGCGGCGCTGCCCCAGGAGGACTCGGACGCGTCGATCGACCAGCGCCTGCGACTGCTGGCCTTCCGCCCGAGGGCCGCAGCCGGCGGCCCGCAGGATGCGGGCGCGGGGAACGGATCCGGGAACGGATCCGCGGGCGCACCCGTGGACGGGGCCCCCGACGGCACGACCGACGGCGCCCCGGGCGGCGCCGGGATCGGGACGGCCTCGGCCGACGAGCTGATGGACCTGATCGACCGCGAGTTCCGCCAGGGGTAACCGTCGCCGGGGGGAGCGGCTCCGGCCGGTCCCCCCGGCCGCGGGCCCCTGGCCCGGCCCCGTCACCGGCCTCACGTGCCCGGAACGCCGAGGACCCCCTTCGGCGAGGATCATGTCCTCGCCGAAGGGGGTCCGCTGCCGCCGCGCCCGGGGCCGCCGACGGGCGGCGCCGGTGGCGCCCGGACGCAGCCGCGTCCTCAGCCCGCCAGTTCGGTCAGGTCCTCGGTAGTCAGCTCCAGGCCGGCCGCGGCGACGTTCTCCTCCAGGTGCTCCAGGACACTGGTGCCCGGGATCGCCAGCACCGCCGGCGAGTGGGCGAGCAGCCAGGCCAGCGCGACCTGATGGGTGGTCGCGCCGTGGCGGGCGGCGACGGCCTCCACCCGGGCCGGGTCGATCTTCTCGCCGCCCCCGCCGAGCGGGAAGAACGGCACGTAGGCGATGCCCGCCCGCTCGCAGATCGCCAGGAGGTCGGCGTCGGCCCGGCGGTGCACGTGGAACTGGTTCTGCACGGCGGCCACCGGGGCGATGGCCCGGGCCTCGGCGAGCTGGGCCGCGTCGACGTTGCTGACGCCCAGGTGCCGGATCAACCCCTCGGCGTGCAGCTCGGCCAGGGCCTCGAAGCGGTCGCCGATCGACTCGCCACCCGGCTCGCCCATGCCGCCGACCCGCAGGTAGACCAGGTCGAGGCGGTCCACGCCGAGCCGGCGCAGGTCCTCCTCGACCAGGCCGCGCAGCTGCTCGGGGGTGGCCTCGGCGGTGGGCACCACACCGCCCTCCAGCATCGGGCCGACCTTGGTGGCGATCACCAGGTCGTCACGGTACGGGGAGAGCGCCTGACGGATCGTCTCGTGCGACTGGAGGTCGCCGAAGCCGTAGAAGCCCGCGGTGTCGATGTGGTTCACGCCGAGTTCGACGGCGCGGCGCAGGACGGCGACGGCCGACTCGGGGTCACGCACCGAGCCGCCGAGGGCGATCCGCATCGCTCCGAAACCGAGCCGGTTGACCCGCAGGTCACCGCCGAGCAGGAATTCCCCGGCGGAGGAGGCCGTGGTGGTGGTCATGTGTGTGCATCCTCGGGTTGTCGGTTGGACAGGTCAGGTCTGAGCAGGTCGGGCCCCCGACGCACGCGGCCCGGCAGTGCGGACACCGCCGGGCCGGATCGCCGCACCGGGCCGGTCACGCCTCCTGCGGCTGGGCCCCCTGCGACTGGGCGGCCTCGGCCGCCTGTCGCGGAACCGGCGCGGGCGCCACCACCGTCTTCGGCAGGAACAGGGTCGGCACGACCGCGAGGACCAGGAAGCCGACGCCCCACCAGAAGGTGGTGCTGTAGGCGTGTGCGAGACCGGTCGGGCCGACGGTGCCGTCGGGCGCCCGGTCCGTCTGGTCGGACAGCTGGATCTGGAGCACCACACTGATCACGGCGGTGCCGGCCGACAGGCCGAGTTGCTGGAAGATCCGCGAGGCGCCGGTCGCCCGGGCGATCTGCTGCGGCGGCAGCCCGACGTAGAGTGCGGTCGACATGGTCAGCACCACCATCGCCAGGCCCACGCCGGAGACCAGCATGGCCGTGATGATGAGGACCCGTGAGGTGCCCGCGTCGAACAGCGGGTAGAAGGCGGCGCCCGCGATCGCCAGGACGATGCCCACCACGCCGACCAGCCGCGGGCCGAGCTTGTTGAACACCCGACCGAGCAGGACGGAGGTGACCACCGAGCCCACCCCGAAGGCGACCAGCAGCACGCCGGTGCTCATCGGGCTCTCACCGTGGACCTGCTGCAGGAACAGCGGCTGGACGATGCCGGCGCCCATGGTGAGCCCGACCAGCAGCAGCAGAGTGCAGGACGTCGCGAAGCCCCGGTACTTGAACATCTGCATCGACACCAGCGCGTCGACGTTCGGCCGCGCGGCGTGCACGCCGAATCCGGCGAGCAGCGCAACGCCGACCGCGAGCAGCGCGATCACCTGGCCGCTGCCGAAGCCGACCGTGCCCGCCCGGGAGAAGCCGTAGACGATGGCCACCAGGCCGGGGACGAGCAGCAGCACCCCGAGCACGTCCAGCTTGGCGGCGGTCTCCGCCTTCATGTTCGGCAGGTTGCGGCCCGCCACCAGGAAGGCGATCACGCCGATCGGGATGTTGATGAAGAACATCCACCGCCAGTCGATGCCGTCGACGATGACCCCGCCGAGGACCGGGCCGAGTGTCGGGCCGATCATGCCGGGGATCGCCATCAGGGCGACCAGTTTCGCCCGGTGCTCCATGCCGGCGAGCCGCATCAGCATCGCCTGGCCGACCGGGACCATCATCCCGCCGCCGAGGCCCTGCAGCACCCGGGCCGCCACCAGCATCCAGATCGAGGTGGACAGGCCGCACAGGACCGATCCGACCAGGAAGACGGCCAGCGAGACGATCCACATCGTCCGGGGCCCGAAGCGGTCCGCGGCCCAGCCGGCGAGCGGCATGCCGACCATCAGGGCGAGCAGGTAGGCGGTCACCACCCACTGCAGGGTCGCCACCGAGGCCGACAGGTCGTGGGCGAGCGTGTTGAGCGCCACGCTGACCATGGTCCCGTCGAGCTGCATCACCAGCAGGCCGATCAGGACGACCCCGGCGACTCTCAGCAGCTCCGGTGGTAACGGCTGGCTCTTGCCTGCGGGCTGGGCGTCACTCGAACTCTGCGCCATCAGACTCCCTCGCGAACGTCCGCACTTCCGGGCCTTTCGATCACGGCATCAGGCTCCCACAAGCTTGCGTGACACGCAACCAGTTGCAGACTCTGCAGAACTCTGCCGATCACGACGGCTCGGCGGCGAGCCCGAGAGGGTTCAGCCCTCCTTTAGCGCACCGGGCTTCCATGGGCCCCCAGCATCCCGAGAGGTGACCCTGTGCGTATCCTTTTCGCCCCGCTCCCCAGGGCTTCCCACCTGTACTTCGTCGCACCGCTGGCCTGGGCCTGCCGGGCGGCCGGGCACGAGGTGCGGATCGCCGCACCGCCCGACCTCACCGAGGCGGTGGTCCGGGCCGGACTGACCCCGGCCGAGATCGGTGCCGGACCGCACCCGGCGACACCCGCGGCGCCCACCCCTCCCGGTGGCCGGCCCGCCACTCCCGGCCTCCTCGCCGAAGCATCCGACGACGAGCGGCGCAGGCTCCTCGACCTCAGGTTCGCCCCCCTGGTCGACACGGCCGTCCGCACCGCCCCCGACCTGGTGCGGTTCGCCGAGTACTGGCGCCCGCAGCTCGTCGTCGCCGATCCGATGGCCTTCGCCGCACCGCTGGTCGCGGCGGCGCGGGACATCCCGTTGCTGCGCCACCTCACCGGGCCCGACATCATGCACCGCACCCACAACCCGATGCACGGGCCGACGACCGGCGACGAGTACACCCCCAACTGGCCCACCGGGCTGGCCGAACTCTTCACGAAGTTCGGCGCGGCGGTCCGCGACGACTACGCGTCGGGCAGCATCGACCCCTGGCCGGGCAGCGTGCAGGTACCGGACGCACCCGCCCGCATCCCCGTGCGCTTCGTCTCGTACGACGGCGCGGCCGCCGCGCCCGACCGGACCCCGGAGCCGAGCGGCCGCCCGCAGGTCTGCGTCAGCTGGGGCGAGCGGGGCGAGCCCGACGGCGGGGTCGGTGAGGCGCCCGTCCTCACCCGCGTCCTCGACGCGCTCGCCGCCCGGGACGTCGACGTCGTCCTCACCGGCAGCGGGATCGACCGGGTCCGGCACCGCCCGCTCCCGGACCGGATCCGCCTCGCCGACGGCCTTCCGCTGCACGCGCTCGTGCCCGACTGCGAGGCCGTGATCAGCGAGGGCGGCACCAACACCATCCTCACCGCCGCCTCGCTCGGCGTCCCGCAGGTCCTGCTCCCCCTGGTGGAACGACCGCCGAACGCGGCGAACTTCTGCGAGAGCGGCGCGGGCATCACCCTGAGCGGCACCGAAGCCGGCACCGAGGCCATCGGCGCCGCGGTCGACTCGGCGCTCGCCGACGACGGGATCCGGGCCGCCGCCCGGAAGATGCGCGACGAGATCGCCGCCGCCCCGTCGCCCGCCGACCTGGTGCGCACGCTGGAGCAGCTGGCCTGACCGCACCGGCCGGCCCCGGCCCGGCGGGACGCCTCCCGGCACCGGGAGGCGTCCCGCCCGTCGTCGTCCCGTCATCGTCCGGCCGGCCGGCCGTCGTTCACGACCGCCGGGCGGACACCGTCATCTTCTTGACCCCGTAGAACTCCGAGTCGTGAAAGACCGCGTCGCCCGTGGCCCGCAGCTCGGTGAACGCGTCCATGAGTCCGTTGAGGGCGATCTCGGTCTCCAGCCGGGCCAGCGGCGCACCGAGGCAGAAGTGGATGCCGTGGCCGAACCCGACGTGGCGGTTCGGGTCGCGGTCGATGTCGAACCGCTCCGGCTCCCGGAACTGCCGCTCGTCGTGGTTGGCCGACAGGATCGACGGCATGACGATCCCGTTGGCCGGGATGACGCCGCCGGCCAACTCCAGCTCCTCGGTGGCGATCCGCAGCGCCCGGGGGAACGGCGGGCGCCACCGGACGACCTCCTCCAGCGCCGCGGGCACCAGGGACCGGTCGGCCCGGATCCGGGCCTCGGCCTCCGGGGTGTCCCCCAGGCAGAGCAGGGTGTTGCCGAGCAGCAGCGTGGTGGTGATGTGGCCGGTGTTGAGCAGCAGGGCCGCGAAGGTGGCCACCTGGAGGTCGGTCAGCCGCTGCCCGTCGAGCTCCGCCGCGGCCAGCGCGCCGAGCACGTCCCCGGTCGACCCGTCCGAGCGCCGGCGCCGGACCTCGGCCACCAGGTACTCGTCGAGCTCCTTGGTGGTGTCCGCGATGGCCTGGGCCGCGGCCTGGTCGGACTCCGAGTCGTCGGCCCGGATGCCGAGCAGCCGGTCGGCGCACTGCCGGAAGAACGCCCGGTCGGCCGGCGAGATGCCGAGGAGTTCGGCGATCACGATGACCGGCAGCGGGTAGGCCAGGTACTCGACGAAGTCGAAGGTGTCGTCCGGGGCGGCGGCCAGCAGCTCCTGGACGATCTCACCGATGCGTGGCCGCAGGGCGGCGACGGTCTTCGGGGTGAAGGCCTGGCTGACCAGCTGCCGCAGCTTCCGGTGGTCCGGCGGATCCTGCCAGGGCAGGTTCGCGCTGAGCTTCTCCTCGCCGAAGACCGGCATGAGCCGGCCGATGTTCGACGAGAAGCGCGCCGGGTCGGAGAACACCTCCTGGACGTCGTCGTACCGGAAGACGAAATAGTGGCCGCGCTCGTCCTGCCAGAGCGGCTGCTCGTCGCGCATCCGCCGCATCCATTCCAGGAGCTCGGCGCCGCCGTCGGTGAACAGCGGCATCCGGACGGTTTCGCCCGTGCTCATCACACCTCCCGTATCGGGCCGCGGGATTCTGGCGAATCCCGTTTCGCGGCCCGCGACAGCGGCCCAATTTATCAACGAACCGGCAGCCTGTCGTGGGAAAAAATACCCGGGACCGCATATTAGTGAGATTTTAGATTTCACCGCTAGCCTGACATCCGCCATGGACAAACGAATTCCGACGACCGCGGTACCGGCAATCCCATGACGCCGGTATTCCCGTGGTGTCGGTAATCCCGCGGCGCCGGAAATCCGACGACTCCGGCCGTGCCGCACCGCCGCCGAAACAGGAGCTGCCATGACCGAGGCCACGTCGGCACCGCACAGTGGCGACCTTCCCGAGGTGCCCGACTTCCCGATGTCGCGCGGCTGCCCGCTCGACCCGGCGCCGATGTACACGCGGCTGCGCACCGAGCGGCCGGTCACCCAGGTCGCGCTGCCCAGCGGGCAGAAAGCCTGGCTGGTCACGAGCTACGCGCACGTGCGCGCGCTGGTGACCGATCCGAGGATCAGCTCGGACCACCACCACCCCAACCTGCCGCTACTCGTCCCGCTCGGCCTCTCCGAGGAGGGCGCCCAGGGCGGGGAGTCCCAGGCGATGGGCAACACCCTGGTGGGGCTGGACCCGCCGGAGCACTCCGCGCCGCGGCGGATGGTCATCGCCGAGTTCACCGTCCGGCGGATCCAGGAGCTGCGGCCCCGCATCACGGAGATCGTGGAGAGCTGCATCGACGACCTGATCGCCGCCGGCCCCGGCGCGGACCTGGTCGGCACGGTCGCGGTGCGGGTGCCCTCGATGGTGCTGTCCGAACTGCTCGGCGTCCACCCGCCCGACCGCGAGTTCTTCCACACCCGCACCTCGGCGATGCTCAGCCGCGCGAGCACCCCCGAGGAACGCCGCACCGCCATGATCGAACTGGCCACCTTCATCGACGGCCTGATCCGGGAGAAGGAACAGGAGCCGACCGACGACGTGCTCGGCCGGCTCGTCGTGAACAACCGGGAGACCGGGGTGTTCACCCACATGGGCCTGATCCAGATGGCCTACCTGCTGCTGGTCGCCGGCAACGAGACGACCGCGAACATGATCGCGCTGGGCACCACCGGCCTGCTGGAGAACCCGGAGGTGGTGGCCGAGCTGATCGCGGACCCGAGCCGGATCGGCCGGACCGTCGAGGAACTGCTCCGGTACTTCACCATCTCGGACGTGCTGCTCAGGACGGCCCGCGAGGACATCGAGATCGACGGCGTGACGATCCGCAAGGACGACGGCGTCCTGCTCGGCCTGGGCTCGGCCAACCGGGACGAGACGGTCTTCGACAGCCCCGACCGGCTGGACATCCACCGGGGCGCGCGGCACCACATGGCGTTCGGCTACGGCATCCACCAGTGCCTGGGCCAGAACCTCGCCCGGGCGGAGCTGGAGATCGTCTTCACCACGCTGTTCGCACGGCTGCCGGGTCTGCGGCTGGCCGTGCCCGTGTCGGAGCTTCCGTTCAAGCAGGACTCCAACACCTACGGCCTGCACGAGCTGCCCGTCACCTGGTGACGGTCCGCCCGGCGCCGGGCGGGCTCGTGACGGCCCCGGCCACCTCCCCGGACCACTCCGAACGGAAAGGACCCCCCGTGCGCATCGTCGTCGACCGCGACGTCTGTATCGGCGCCGGCCAGTGCGTGCTCACCGAGCCCCGCGTCTTCCAGCAGAACGACGAGGACGGCATGGTCGAGCTGCTGACCGACCGTCCCGACCCCGGCACGACCGTGACCGTGCGGGTCGCGGTCAGCCTGTGCCCGGCCCGGGCGCTGTCGATCGAGGACTGAGCGCCCGCACGGGGGAGGCCGCCGGTTCCGGCGGCCTCCCCCCATGTCTGCCCCGGCGCCCGCCGGTCGTCGCCGGCCGTGCGCCGGCCTCCTCCGACGGGCCGTCGGACACCGATGACGGGAGAACCCGTGGACACCGAACAGTCGTCCCCCCTGGCCGGCATCGAACAGTCGTCCCCCCTGGCCGGCACCGGCCTGCGCGGCCTGGTCGGCGACCGGGCCGCCGAACTCGGCGGCCGGAACCGCTGGCACCAGCTGGAGTGCGACCTCACGGACGCCGCCGCGGTGGACCGGGCGGTCGCCGAGAGCCCCGCCGAGGTGGTCGCGCACTTCGCCGCGTTCACCGACCTCAACGCGGCGGCGGCGCAGACCGGCGACCGCGACGGCCGCTGCTACCGGGTGAACGTCGACGGGACCGCGAACCTCGCCGCCGCGTGCCGCCGGCACGGCCGCTACCTGATCCACGTCTCCACCGACTACGTGTTCAGCGGCGACCAGGAGGAGCCGTACCGGGAGACCGACCGGCCCGACCCGCTGGACTGGTACAGCCGGACCAAGCTCTGGGCCGAGCGCGAGGTGCAGGAGTCCGGCTGCGCGTTCTCCGTCCTCCGCCCCAGCTTCCCGTTCCGGGCCCGCTATCGGCGCAAGGAGGACCTGGTCCGCAAGCTGGTCGGCTGGCTCGCCGCCGGCCGGATCCCGCCTATGTTCGAGGACACCCTGGTGACCCCCACCTTCGTCGACGAGTTCGCCACGGCCGTCGAGCGGGTGGCACAACTCCGGCCGCCGGACGGGCTGTTCCACTGCGCGGGCGGCAGCTCGCTGTCCCCCTACGACCTCACGGTGACGGTGGCCCGCACCTTCGGGCTCGACGCGGCCCCCGCCGCCCGCGGCCGCCTCGCGGACTACCTGCGCGACGCCGGACGCCCGTACCCGCGCTGGCTGAACGTGTCCAACGAGCACGCGACCCGGGTACTCGGGGTGCGGTTCTCCCGCATCGAGGACGCCCTGGCCACGATGCGGGACCAACTCGCCCTCAGCGGGGAACTCCCGCGAACTCCCTGATCGAGCCGACCACGTAGTCGATCATCTCGGGGGTGATCCCGGGGTACACCCCGATCCAGAAGGTGTCCTCGGTGACGATGTCGCTGACCGAGAGGTCGCCCGACACCCGGAACGTGACGTCCGCGTACGCCGGGTGGCGCGTGAGGTTGCCGCCGAAGAGCCGACGGGTCGCGATCCGCCGCTCCTCCAGGAACGCCACCAACTCGCGGCGGGTGTACGGCGCGTCCTGCTCGACGGTCAGCACGAAGCCGAACCAGCTCGGGTCGGAGTCGGGGGTCGGCTCGGGCAGCAGCAGGCCGGGGACCCCGTCCAGCCCCTCCCGCAGCAGCCGCCAGTTGCGGCGGCGCGCCTCGCCGAACTCCTCGATGCGGCGCAGCTGGGTCACGCCCATCGAGGCCTGGAGGTCGGTGCTCTTCAGGTTGTAACCGACGTGGGAGAAGATGTACTTGTGGTCGTAGCCCGGCGGGAGGGTGCCGAGCTGCTGGTCGAAGCGCTTCAGGCAGCGGTCGTCCTCGCCCGGCTCGCACCAGCAGTCCCGGCCCCAGTCGCGGATCGACTCCACCAGTCGCGCGAGTGCCAGGTCGTTGGTGACCACACAGCCGCCCTCGCCGACCGTGATGTGGTGGGCCGGGTAGAAGCTCACCGTCGAGAGGTCGCCGAACGTGCCGGTGAGCCTGCCCCGGTAGCGCGAGCCGACGGCGTCGCAGTTGTCCTCGATCAGGAACAGGTCGTGCTGACGCGCCAGTTCGGCGACCTCCTCGGCGGCGAACGGGTTGCCGAGTGCGTGCGCGGTCATGATCGCCCGGGTGCGCGGCCCGATCGCGGCGGCGATGGCCTCCGGCGTCGGGTTGTAGGTGCCGAGTTCGACGTCGACGAAGACCGGGACGAGCCCGTTCTGGAGGATCGGGTTGACGGTGGTGGGGAAGCCCGCGGCGGCGGTGATCACCTCGTCGCCGGGGCGCAGCCGCACGTCCCCCAGCTGCGGTGAGGTCAGCGCGGTCAGCGCGACCAGGTTCGCCGACGACCCCGAGTTGGTCAGGTGGGCCTTGCGCCGCTTGAAGTACCTGGCGAGGTCGCGCTCGAAGCGGCGCGCGCTGGGGCCCGCCGCGATCCGCATGTCCAGCGCCGCCTCGACCAGCGCCGCGCGGTCCTCCTCGTCGAGGACCGCGCCGGAGGTGAGCACCGGGGTCCTCCCCGGGACGAACTCTCCCTCGGCCTGGCTCTGGTGGTAGTCCCTCACCAGCTTCAGGATCGCTTCCTTGTCCTCACCCATGTGGTGGTACCTCCGTAGCCGTTGTCGGTGCGGCGCGCTTCCGCCGGGCGGATCCAGGGCGTGGCTCGGGTCTGCCGGGGTTCCCGGTCGACCAGGTGCAGGAGTTCGACCCGGCCGGGGCCGGCCGGAGCTCCGCTCCGTCTGGGCCTGTCCGGGCAGCCGGTACCGGCGGCACGACCGATCGGCCGAGCCGCGTCGGGACGAAGCGTTCCCCCCTGGGCACCCTCAGTGGGTGCCCACGGGGACAGGTTCGCCGCCGTCCCTAACAGCGAGCCTGGTCGGATCTAAAACCGGCGGCTCAGCCGCACCCCGCGCGGCCGTCGGGCCCGGGGCCGATCCCCAGGGCGTGGCGCAGGGCCTCGCGCAGCACCTCGGCGAACGACGGGGGGTTGACGCTGCTGAGCCAGTACCGGCCCGCCACCCGGACGGCCCCGGCGACCACGGCGGCCGTCACCGCCGGGGCCAGTTCCCAGCGTTCGGCGCCGGTCCGCTCGGCGATCGCGTCCGCCAGCGGCTCCTCGGCCATGCTGAACGCCTTCAGCGCCTCACCCTGCAGCGCGGGCGTGGACATGATCATCGCGAGCCCGGCCCGGTCGGGCTCGGGATCGGCGAAGACCTCGACCACCACCGCGATGAGGGCCTCGCCGAGCGGCTCCTCCGCGGGCCTGGCCCGCAGCGCCCCGCCGAGGCGGCGGGACTGGTCGGTCTGGCCGGCGCAGATCGCCTCCTCCCGGCTGGAGAAGTAGTTGTTGTACGTCCGGGGCGCCACGCCGGCGGCTTCGGCGATGTCGCGCACCCGCACCAGGGCCAGCCCCTCGGGGCCCTTCTCCAGCGCCAGCCGCAGCGCGGCGGCACCGATCGCCTCACGGGTGGCCTGCTTGTTGCGGGCCCGCATGCCCATCGGTTGGTCTGCGGTCATGGCTGGTCAGGGGGCCGGCCGGAACGCGCCGGACGGTCAGCCGCCCCCGTCCTCCTCTCATCGCCCGAAGCCTATGCACCGGCCCGGCCCTCACGGAGGCCCGCACACCCCCGGGCCGGCACCTGAGTGTCCGTCACCGTCCAAGCCCCCCAGGGTATATGCGTGGCGCGACGCCAAGGCCGGCGTCAAAGAAAGCACCGTCCCGGGCGGCGGCCTCAGGATCGCGCCGGTGGCCCCGATCCGACGGGCAGGCTCACGGCGAGGCCTCCGCGGCGGCGTCGACCGGGGCCGGGGCGACCGCGGTGAACCGCCCGTAGCCGCCGCGGAACAGCACCATCGGCCCGGCCTCGGCGCTGCACCCGGTTTTGGCGAGCCGGTGCACCCGGGCGACCACGATCATGTGGTCGCCCGCCGGATGCTCAGCCTCCACCGAGCACTCCAGCCAGGCCAGCGCACCGTCGAGGACCGGCATCCCCGCGGGCGACGCCGACCAGGCCACCCCGTGGAACTTGGAGTCCCCGCTGGCCGTGGCCAGCCGCCGGGCCTGCCCGTACTGGCCGGCCGCCAGGAAGCAGATGCCGTGCCGCCGGCCGCCCCGCAGCCGGGGCCAACTGGTACTGGTGTGCGCCACGCAGAACGCCACCAGCGGCGGGTCCAGCGAGACGGACGTGAACGAGCTCACCAACAGCCCGACCGGCTCCCCGCCGTCCGTCCCGGTCACCGCCACCACGCCGGAGGCGAAGTGGCCCAGCACCCGCCGGAAGTCCGCCTGGTCGAACGCGTCCTCCCGGGGCTCGTCCAGCAGGTCGTTCAGTGCTTCGATACGGTTCGCTGCCATCCGGATCCTTCCACGGTTGCTCCCTGAACCGCCGTCCTGGCCGTTGTCCCGGCCATGGTCCTCCGCAGGGCTAATACAGGACTTGCCTCCGGCTAGCCTGCTCGCGCCCCGACCCGGCACCTCCGCCCCCGGGTCGGGGCGGCCGGAAGCACTTAGCCCCGACTTAGCGGCCGTTCCGACAATCGACCTCCACAGGCTGGGAGACCGGCACCCACGGACGGTGGAGGAACCGCAATGCCGCACCGAGCGAGATGGCGCACCGCCATCCCGGCCCTGCTCCGCTGGTGGCAGGGGGTCGGCGACCTGGGATACCTGATGGGCTGGGCGCCCCCGCCCCCCTACTGTCCGGGGCCCACCCGGGTACCCGCCGCCCACACCGCCGCTCCCGACCCGCACCCGGCCCTGCCGTCCGGCCACCCCGAAGCCCTCGCCACCGACCGCTTGAGCCCCCTGGAGCGCCGTCTCTGGGAGGAACTCGTCCTCCGCTTCCCCCGCTGACCGCGCCCGGCACACGCCTCGCCGGAGCGGCCCACCGACCCGACCGCCCCGCCCGACCCGACCGGCCGCCCGCTAGAGTCCCCGGCATGACCCGCGTGAAGATCGAGATCTCCGTCCCCGAGAGCCACGTCGAGCAGGTGGTCGACGCCCTCCACGCCGCCGGCGCCGGCCGACTCGGGGAGTACGCCCGCTGCACCAGCGTCTGGCGGATCACCGGCAGTTGGCTGCCCTCCCCCGCCGCCCGGCCCTACCTGGGCACGGCCGGCGAGGTGGAACGGGCCGAGGAGTGCCGGGTGGAGTCCTCCTGCGAGCGGGAGCAGGCCGCCGCCGTGCTGGCGGCCGTACGCGCCGCCCACCCCTACGAGGAGCCGGTGGTCAACTTCCTGCCGCTGTACGACCCCGCCGCGGACTGAGCCGGACGGCCCGCCCCGGCCGCCCCATCCGTACCACCCTCCCCGCCCCGGGGAATTCCCCTCGCCCCGGCCGTCCCGACGCCGTACCGTGGTCCGGTCAACGATCTTGGAGCACGCGGAGCGGGCGGTACACCATGCAGGACTACCAGGGCTGGGTCGACGAACACTACGGCGCCGTCGCGGACGCCTTCGCCGGCAACTTCGCCGACTTCCCCGAACTCGGCTCCGCCGTCACGGTCTTCGTCGGCGGCCGCAAGGTGGTCGAGCTGTGGGGCGGCACCGCCGACGAACGCACCGGCCGGGCCTGGACGCAGGACACCGTCGTCCCGGTGTTCTCCTGCGCCAAGGGCGCGGTGAGCATCAGCGCCCTGCTGCTCGCCCAGCGGGGCCGGCTCGACCTGGACGCCCCGGTCGCCCGCTACTGGCCCGAGTTCGCGCGCCACGGCAAGCAGGACATCACCACCCGGATGATCCTCGGCCACCGGGCCGGCATCCCGGCGCTGGACGCGGTGCTGCCGTTCGAGGAGGTCGCCGCCTGGGAGCCGGTGATCCGCGCGATCGAGGCCCAGCAGCCGCTCTGGGAGCCGGGCACCACCTACGAGTACCACGGCCATGTGTTCGGCTTCGCGGTCGGCGAGGTGATCCGCCGGATCACCGGCCTGACCCCGGGCGCGTTCCTGCGCAAGGAGATCGCCGAGCCGCTCGGCCTGCCGCTGTGGATCGGCCTGCCGGAGAGCGAACTCCCGCACCTGGCCCGGCTGGTGGAGGCCGACGGCCGCCGCCCGATGCCCGGCCCGGAGCACCTGCTCACCCGGATCGTCACCATGAACGGCGCCCTGGTCTTCCCCGGCCTGGACGTGCCGCACGGCTGGAACGACCCCGACCTGCACGCGGTCGAGCTCCCCGGCGCGGGCGCGGTCGCCTCCGCCACCGGGCTGGCCGGCCTCTACGCGGCCGCGGCCACCGGCCTGGACGGCGGCGAGCGGCTGCTGTCCGCCGACACCCTGACCGACGCGGTGCGCGAAGTCTCCTCCGGTGCGGGCTTCCTGGGCTTCGACCTGGGTGCCCGCTGGGGCTCCGGCCTGCTGCTGGACTCCGCCGGGTTCCGCCCGCTGCTCGGCGCGCGCAGCTTCGGCAACGACGGCGCCGGCGGCCAGTTCGCCTTCGGCGACGACGAGTTCGGCGTCGGCTTCGGCTACGTCGCCAACCGGATGATCGGCCACGGCGACGCCCGCGCCAACCGGCTGATCGAGGCGCTGCGCGGGTGCCTGGGGTGACGGCGTTCCTCGACCGGCTGATCGGACTCGCCGCCACCGCCGACCTCGGCGGGCTGGGCTACGACGCCTCGCTGCCCCGACTCGCCGCCCGCTTCGGCGACCCGTACGACTCGGGGCCGGTCCACAGGGGCACCCGCTGGCCGCACGCCTTCGGCTGGGGCGACGCGTGGACGGTGTTCTGCCGCTGCCGCCGGCTCCGCTCCTTCTCGCTGCCGACCTGGCACGGGGAGCTCGAACTCCCGGCGGACGGCCCGGGGTTGCTGACGTACGACACCCGCGTCACCGAGTCCGCGCTGGTCGCCGCGCTGACGGCGGCCGGCCTCGCCTGGGAGACCGTGACCTACGAGAACATCCCCGACCAGCGCACCCTGGAGGTGGCGCCGACCGAGGACGTCCGGGTCGCGTTCGTGCTGGCCGACCGGATCTCCCGGGACGAACCGCCCCTGGACGACTGGCTGTTGTACAAGGTCGGCCTCTGGGGCTACGACCACCCCGACTGCCCCGAGCCGGACCGCACCCTGCCGGACGACGGCTGGGGTGCGGCCGAACTCTGAGCCGGCGCCGGGCCGTTCCGTCCCCTGTGCGGAACGGCCCGCCGCCGACCGGCTACTTGAGCAGGAAGCCGACCGGCTACTTGAGCAGGAAGTCGTAGACCGCCTGCCGCCCGACCGGGTTGGCCGCCCGGGTCTGCACCGAGTGCGCCGCCCCCGGGACGATCACGATCTGCGGGTCGTGGGTCAGCTTCGCCTGCTGGTACAGCCACTCGTACGGGGTGGAGAGGTCCCGGTCCCCGCCGAGCAGCAGCACCGGCACGTCGGGCAGCTTGCGGTGCGCCGGCGGCAGCGGCGGCACCGGCTCGCGCGGCCAGTCCAGGCAGACCAGCAGGCTGCCGAGGCCGGTCGCGGTCGCCGGGTCGTACGGCCAGGTCTGCTCGGCGGTCAGCCGCTGACGGGTGCGCTCCAGCGCGGCCGCCCGGCCCGCCACCGGGGTGTCCGAGGAGCCCCACGGGTAGCGCCCGTCGGCGCACAGGGTGGCGGCGTGCAGGCCCTGGCTGAGCAGTTCGGCCGGGGCGGCGTCGTTCTTGTGGACGTCGTCGATGAAGGCCTGGAGCTTCTGCGGGTTGCCGCCGGCCGCTTCGTGCAGGGCTTCCGGTACCCCGCCGTAGTTGGGGTCGGCGAACTCGTAGCTGGTGAGCGCGTCCAGGATCTGCGCGCCGTTGCCGTACTTCCGCACGGTGGCGGCGAGGTCGGCGGCCGGGTCGGTGGTGCAGCCGGTGGCCTGGCAGGCGGTGCGCAGCACCCGGGCGGTGGCGGGCAGCGCGACCAGGTCCATCGGGTCGTAGCCGCCCTGCGGCACCACCGAGTCGAGCACCAGCCGGTTCACGTGCGCCGGGTGGGCGAGGGCGTAGCGCTCGGCGACGAAGGTGCCGTAGGAGACGCCGTCCAGGGTCAGCCGGTGGTCGCCGAGGGCCTGGCGGAGCAGGTCGATGTCGGCGACGGTGTCCGCGCTGCTGTAGTAGCGGGCGTTCGGGCCGAGGGCGGTGGCGCAGTCGGCGATGGACTGCTTGCGGGGTAAGGCGAGGTCGGAGGAGCCCATGTCCTCCTGGAGGCCGGGGCACTGGAGGGCCCGCTCCCCGGTACCGCGCTGGTCGTACATGATCAGGCGGTAGTCCTTGAGGACGGGTGCGATCTTGCCCGCGATCCGGCGGATCAGCGGGACGCCGGGCTGGCCCGGGCCGCCGGCAAGGAACAGCAGGTCGCCCTTGGGGGCGTCGGCGTTGCCGGTCATCGCCACGTCGAGCTGGAGGGTGCCGGGCGTCCGGCCGCTGTGGTCGAGCGGCACGGTGATGGTTCCACAGGTGAATTCGGGCGCGCCCTGGCAGGGGGCCTGCCCGGTGACGCCGCCGCCGTGGCGCTGGGGTTCGGCCGGGGCGGCGACGGCGGGGCCGGCCAGGGTGGTGCCGGCGACCACCGCGACGGCGCCCAGCAGGGCGGCGATGCGGCCGCGCGTGCTCGTCATGTTCGTCGGGGTTCCTTCCGCTCGCGCCGCGTCCGTCCTGACGCGGTCACGGGAAGAAGCCTGCGCCCGGGTGACTTCGAAGGCGAGCATTCGTGCCAGGATTCGACCAGGGTCGAAGGGTTGACGACCGAAAGGACGACAAACCCGACCGTTCCGGCAGGCTGGCAGAGGGGTGGACGGCATGATCCGGCTCACGATCGACTCGACCGGGCTCGCCCGCACCCGGTTCGTCGTCTCGCCGTTGCACGAGGCGGTCAACACCCTGACGGCCGCCTCCGCGCTCAACTCCCGTACCGGCCCGTACGCCTGGGTCGGCCGGTCCCGCCGGGTGCTGCGCCGGGAGGGGCTGGAGCTGCTGTCCGGGCTGGCGCTGGAGCGGGCCGGCGGCTACCTCCCCGATTTCCTCGCCCCGCACCCGACCGGGCCGGACCCGACGATCGCCGAGCAGCTGGAGGCCGTCCGCCGCGCCGACCCGGACCGGGTGCTGGCCGAGTTGGACACCGTCCGCCACGGGCTGCCCGCCGCCAACCTGGCCGGCCGGCCGCTGCCGGACGTGGTGCTGAGCGCGCTGCGGCGCGGCCCGCGCCACTTCGCCGAGCGGGTCGCGGACGAGCTGGGGCGGTACTGGGAGCTGGCGGTCGCCCCGTACTGGCCGGACGCCCGCGCGGTACTGGAGGCCGAGATCGACCAGCGCGGCCGGCACGTCGCCCGGTACGGCACCGGGTCGCTGTTCAACTCGCTCTCCCCGGAACTCTCCTGGTCGGACGGGCTGATCCAGCTGGAGAGCCGCTTCGAGGTGGACCTGCCGGCCCGCATGGTGCTGCTGATGCCGACGCTGGTCAGCCGCTCGATCCACGTCATCCTCGACACGGTCGACGGCTGCCACCGGGCGCCGACGCTGATGTACCCGATCACGCCGTCCGTGCCCGCGCCCCGGACACCAGCGCCCGCGCTGGCCCAGCTGGTCGGGCCGACCCGGGCGGACCTGCTGGCCGCACTGGTGGACCCGGCGACCACCGCGGCGCTGGCCGCCCGGCACTTCCTCAGCCCCGGAACGGTCTCGTACCACCTGGGGGTGCTGCACCGCTCGGGGCTGGTCAGCCGGGTGCGCAGCGGGCGGGAGGTGCTGTACCGGCGGACGCCGCGCGGGGAGGAGCTGGTGACGTCGCACTGAGGAGCGCACGGCGGAGCGCACGGCGATGGGCGCGTGAGCGGGCGCGTGCTCCTGATTTCGCGCCCCTCAGGTCCGTTTCACACCAACGCGCGCGGGAGCACCACCCGCACCCATTCCTCCGGCTGCGACAGGTGCGGAGCGTGACCGGCGCCCTGGTAGAGGTGCCGTTCCGCCTTCGGGAGGGTGAGGTCGATGATGTCCAGCACCTCGCCGTACATCGGCGGACTGTCGTCGCTCTGCGTGAGCAGCACGGCCTCGTTGAAGCCGCTGAGCGCGGTCAGGTCCAGATCCAGCGCGTCCGGGTCCCGCAGCTCGTCCAGGTAGGTCGGGGCATTGCGGATGAAGGTGTGCCGCACCGGCGCGGGCAGCTGGGCCCACGCCCCCGGCCCGAAGGCGACGGTCTCCACGAACAGCTCCGCCGCCGCGGCCGACTCCGCCTGCTCCAGCAGCTCCCGGACGGCGGCGGTCCGGGAGGCGAGGGCGGCGGCGATCGGCCGCAGCTCCGGGTCGGTGAGCAGGATGCCGGTGCCGGGCGGCTCGTGCACGGCGAGGCCCCGCAGCAGGTCGGGCCGGACGGAGGCGAGCCGCAGCGCGATCAGCGCACCGTACGAGTTCCCGGCGACGAAGGCCGGAGCGAGCCCGAGGCCCTCGATCAGCCCGGCCAGGTCGGCGGCGTCCTCGTGCACCGAGCCCTGGGTCAGCGGGTCCTCGCTGCGGCTGTGGCCCCGGCGGTCGTAGGCGACGACGGTGGTGGACTCGGCCAGGCCCGGCATCACCCGGGCCCACGAGTCACCGTCGGTCCACGAGCCGTGCACCAGGACGACACCGGGGCCTTCGCCTTGGGCCTCGTAGTGCAGCCCGACCCCGTTCACCCTGATCTCGGCCATCACGAGCCTCCCGATCTCGGCGGTGCTCCCTCACCAGCCTGACACAGGCGCGCGGAACGGACAGTCCGGTCAGGCGGGACGGACGGTCCGGTCAGGCGGAACGGACGGTCCGGTCAGATCGGGGACTCGAAGAGGTGCGGCTCCCAGTGACCGAGCCAGGAGCAGGTGGAGGAGGGCAGGGCCAGGCCCTCGGTGGACTCGTCGTACGGGAGGAAGGAGGTGGGCGCGAACCAGCCCTCACCGGGGTCGATGCGCAGGCGGAGCAGGCGCAGCGGGCGGTGGAGGGCGAGGTAGGCGCGCAGGTCGTCGGTGGAGGGGTGGTGGTCCTCGTAGCGGTCCTGGACGCAGCGGCAGATGGTCAGGATGTCGGTGTCGGCGAGGAGGAGGTAGCGGGGGCCGGGGCCGAGGTTCACGCAGAGTCGTCGGCGGGCCTTCCGGCGCTCGCCGTAGGGAAGGTTCTGGTGGTTGTCGACGTGGAGGCCGGGGCGTCGGGCGGACTCGGGGAGGAGGTGGGTGGTGGGCAGGCCCGGCGGGTCCTCGGCGTCACCGAGGGTGATCGGGTGGGGGTCGCCGAGGGTCTCGACCAGGGCGGCGACGGTGTCGCGGTCGGTGACGGTGTCGGGGAGCCGGAACAGCTCGATCAGACCGGAGGCGGGGGTGAAGTAGCCGGGGGCGAACCGCTCGGGGTAGCCGCCGGGCAGGGGCTCCCAGGCGTCGGGGTCGGGGACGACGGCGCAGGTCTCGTAGTCGGGCTCGAAGTAGAGCCGGCGGGGGCGGCCGTAGTCGCAACGGGCGTGCAGGGCGGCGGGGTTGCGGAAGGCGATCGCGGCGGGGTGCATGGCGGGTGGACTTCCTCGGGGTAGGTGGAGGGTCGGCGGGGGTCAGGTGAGGAGGACGCGCGCCCAGACGCGCTTGCCCGAGCCCCGGCGGACGACGACGCCGAAGTCGAGCGAGAGCTCACGGACGAGCTGGATGCCCCGGCCGCCCTCGTTGAGGCGGCGCAGGCGGGGCTTCTGGAGCGGCAGGTCGAAGCGCGGGTCCCACACTTCGAGGCGGCAGTCGCCGCCGAACTCCTGGAGGTAGAGGCGGATTTCGCCGTGGCCCTGGCAGGCGTGGACGACGGCGTTGGTGACGAGCTCGGAGCCGATGAGGACCAGGTCGTCGACCGTGTCGCCGCAGTAGCCCCAGAAGCCCAGCTGGTTGCGGATGTGGTGGCGGGCGGTGCGGACCGAGGTGGAGTGCTCGGTGAGGGTGAGCTCGGAGGTGCGGAGGAGAGGTGTGCTCAACGCGGACATGGGTGCCCCTTCGCTTCGACACGACGTCAGGTGCGTGTCCGTGCGGTCACGTTGAGTGTGGGGGAGTTCGATTCGAATTTGCAACCCGAACGCCACCAAAGAAGAAACAAATTAGTTGATCTTGAACGCGGCTAGACTGGCCGCACATCCAAGGGAGGGCAGCGTTGGGCACAGACCCGTCAGCGATCAGGAACATCCGCCTCGGCGAGGAACTACGGCAGTGGCGGCTGGAGAACAACAAGACGCTGGCCGACGTCACCGCCGGTCTGAGGGGCTGGAATCCTGCCCGGCTGAGCAAGATCGAACGAGCCCGTCTACCAGTGAGCGCCGCCGACTTGGCCACCTACCTGGACCACTGCGGGATCACGGGGGATGACCGCGCCGAGATCGAGCGTCTCGCCACGGACAGTCCTTCGAAGCACTGGTGGGAAGACCACGAGTTTGCCGACACAATCAGCGCCGCGTTCGCGGAGTTCCTCGGCCTCGAAGCTGATGCGACGCACATGCTCGACTACTTCCTGTCCGCCTTCCCCGGTCTGCTCCAGACCGAGAGTTATGCGCGAGAGGTGATCGCCGCCGGTCTCGACGGCCTCAGCGACGACCAGCGTGAGGCCGCGGCAGAGATTCGAGTCCTACGCCAGCGCCGACTGACCGAGGAACCCCGGATCAATCTGGAGGCTTACTTCGGTGAGGTCGCGCTCCTGGTCGGTGGCGACCGCGACATTCTGGCTGGTCAGATCCGTCATGCCATCGATGTGGCACAGCAGCCGAACGTGACCCTGCGCATGGTCCCGCTGAGCGCAGGACGCCAAGCAATCCTCTCTTCCGGCCTCACCCTGATGCACTTCTCCGGCGAGGAGAGCTTCGTCTTCATCGAAGCCGCCGGAGGTATGCTCCCGCGTAAGTCGGGACGCGATGTACGACGAGCCGAACGCGCCTTCGCTCGGCTGAAGCGACATTCGCTGTCGCCGGAGGACACCATCACCGCACTTGAGCACAAGTTGGAAGAGTTGACGTGATCAGCAAGCACGACCCCTACTCCCACGATCCTGCTGACGCCGACTGGGTCAAGTCCCCTTTCTCCGGCGACTCCAACGGCAACTGCGTGATCATCGCCCGCTTCGACAACGGCGACGTCTGGCTCGGCGACGACAAGAACCCCCACCGCCCCCACCTCGCCTTCAACCACAGCGAGTGGACCGCCTTCATCCAGGCCATCGAAGCCCGCGACCCCCGCTTCACCGCCTAACCTGACAGTGGCCCTGCTCGACACCAATGAGCAGGGCCACCGGCCATCGGGAGGCAATCATGCACAACCCGTACAACCACAACCCCGCCGACGCCCAGTGGGTCAAGTCCCCCTTCTCCGGCGACGACAACGGCGACTGCGTGATCATCGCCCGCTTCGACAACGGCGACGTCTGGCTCGGCGACGACAAGAACCCCCACCGCCCCCACCTCGCCTTCAACCAGGCCGAGTGGACCGCCTTCGTCCAGGCCGTCCAAGCCCGCGACCCCCGCTTCACCGTCTAACAGACCCTCCGACCCGGCCCGTTCACCAACGGGCCGGGCCGTCCTCAGCCGATTCCCCGGACCGGCGGCTCGTCCCTGGTCCCGTCCTCCGCGACGACCGTGAACTGCTCCCTGCCCGCCACCGACAGGTCCACCGGGTACAGCGAGGCGGTGTCGTTGACGTCCAGCTCGCGGCGCTGCCGGCCGGTCGCGGCGTCGATCCGCGTCAGCTTGTCGCGGGTCATCGCCCACACCGACGTCCCGTCGACCAGCACCCCCGTCACCTGGGCGGACGCCGCGAACTGCAGCCCCTGCCACCCCGGCAACGACTCGCACTGACCGGCCAGTTGCGGGGGGGGGGGCCCCCCCCCCCGGCCCCCCCCCCCCCCCCGGGGGGGCACCCCCCCCCCCCCCCCCCCCCCCCCCGCGCCCCCCGCGCCGCCCCCGCGGGGGGCCCCCCCCCCCCC
>NZ_JBEZXE010000052.1:0-52390 GCF_040637885.1 Kitasatospora sp. NPDC028055
GGCGCCGGCGACGTCGTCGACCACACCTACCGCCAGGCCATCACCGCCGCCGGCACCGGCTGCTCCGCCGCGCTGGACGCCGAGCGCTACCTGGCCGCCCTGGACGACGCCGAGAACAAGACCGCCGTCGCGGTCTGACCTCCCCGCAACCGACCGAACCCCGCGGGGGTGTTCCACGTGAAACACCCCCGCCCCGGCCAGGCAGAAACAGAACGGGCCCGCCCGTTGTTCACCTGGCAGCAGCCCCCTCCGTCCTAACCCGAGGAGTCCCCGTGGCCGGCGCCACCACCACCGTCACCGACACGACCTTCAAGACCGACGTCCTGGAGAGCGACAAGCCCGTCCTGGTCGACTTCTGGGCCACCTGGTGCGGCCCGTGCCGCCAGGTCGCCCCGCTCCTGGAGGAGATCGCGGCCGAGCACGGCGAGAAGCTGACCGTCGCCAAGCTCGACGTGGACGCCAACCAGGTGACCGCCGCCGAGTACAACGTGATCTCGATCCCGACCCTGATCCTCTTCAAGGGCGGCCAGCCGGTGAAGCAGATCACCGGTGCCCGTCCGAAGGCCGCGCTGCTGCGCGAGCTGGACGGCCTGTTCTAGGCCTCTTCCAGGCCTCCCGGTCACTCTCCCGGTCAACCGGGACCGACGGCGGCGGGGCTCCCCTTCGAGGGGAGCCCCGCCGCCGTCGTCGTACCGCTCAGAACGGCCGCAGGGCCGGCTCCTTCCGCGCGCCGCCGAGCAGCCGCTCCAGCGCCCCCTCCACGTCGCCGCGCCAGGAGAGCGTGGTGCGCGCCTCCAGCCGCAGCCTCGGGTAGCGCGGGTGCGGCCGTACGGTCTTGAAGCCGACCGCGAGCAGGTGGTCGGCCGGCAGCACGCAGCTGGTGGGCACCCGGCCCGCCCAGCCGAAGGCCTCGATCGCCCGCACCCCGCGCCCCAGCAGGTCCTTGGCGACGGTCTGCACCAGCACCCGGCCCAGCCCCTGGCGCTGGTAGCCCGGCAGGACCCGGCTGACCATCAGCTGAACGGCGTCCGGCGCGACCGGGCTGGTCGGGAAGGACTGCGAGCGGGGGACGTACGCGGGCGGCGCGTAGAGCACGAAGCCGGCCGGCCGGTCGTCCACGTAGACGATCCGACCGCAGGACCCCCACTCCAGCAGCACCGCGGAGATCCACCCCTCCTTCTCCAGCTCCGGCTTCCCCGACTCCACCGCCTCCTTCGCGCTGACCGGGTCCAGCTCCCAGAACACGCAGGAACGGCAGCCCGTCGGCAGGTCCGCGAGGTTGTCCAGCGTCAGCGGAGCGATCCGGCGTCCCATGGCCCGCACCTCCTCCTCCCTTTCACGGTCGAGCATGCCCCCACCAACGCCGATGGGTGCATGTTTCACGTGAAACAGCGCTCACGTGGCACATGCACCCATCGGGTCGTCGCCCCCGGTCCGGCCGACCGGCTCAGCCCTGCGACAGCCGCAGACCGTCCTCGCCCGGGGCCATGCTGTCCAGGATCCGGTTCAGGTCCTCGACCGAACCGAACTCCAGCACCACCTTGCCCTTGCCCAGCTTCCCGCCACGCTGCGACACCTCGACCTTGACCCGGGTGTCGAAGCGGTCCGACAGCCGGCTCGCCAGGTCGTTGAACGCCGGGGAGATGATCCTGCCCGCCTTCGGCGCCTGGCGCTTCTCCCCCTTCGGCTCCTCCGAGCGCAGCAGGACGACGAGCTCCTCGACGTTGCGCACCGTGAGGCCCTCGGCGATGATCCGCGCGGCCAGCTTCTCCTGCGCCTCGGGATCCGTCAGCGGCAGCAGCGCCCGGGCGTGCCCGGCCGTCAGCGTGCCGGCCGCCAGCCGGCGCTGGACGGACGCCGGGAGCCTCAGCAGCCGCAGGGTGTTGGAGACGTGCGGACGCGAGCGGCCGATCCGGTCGGCCAGCTCCTCGTGGGTGCAGGAGAAGTCCCGCATCAGCTGGTCGTAGGCGGCCGCCTCCTCCAGCGGGTTCAGCTCGGCCCGGTGGAGGTTCTCCAGGAGGGCGTCCAGCAGCAGCTTGTCGTCCTCGGTGGCCCGGACGATCGCCGGGATCCGCTCCAGCCCCGCCTCGCGGGAAGCGCGCCAGCGGCGCTCGCCCATGATCAGCTCGTAGCGCTCGGCCGCGACCTGGCGCACCACGATCGGCTGGAGCAGGCCGACCTCCTTGATGGAGGCCACCAGCTCGGCCAGCTTGTCCTCGTCGAACACTTCGCGCGGCTGGCGCGGGTTGGGGGTGATCGCGTCCAGCGGAAGCTCGGCGAAGGAGGCACCGGGCACCGGCGCCGGCACCGGCTGCTCCGCCTGCCGTCCGACGGCCGCGCGGGCCGCCACCGTGGCGCGGCCGCCCGACAGCACCGGCACCGAGGCCGGTGACGTCGTGCCGGTCGCCACCACCGAGGTCGGCGCGGACGTGGCGGCGGCGGGCTGCGCCGCCCCGCCGTCGGCCGGTACTGCGGGGCCGATCAGCGCCCCGAGCCCTCGTCCCAGACCCCTGCGACCACTCACTGATGACCCTCCGTCGTACCGTGCTGTGCCATCGGGGCGCCGTGCCCCGTACCGCTGCCGTCCCGCTGCTGACCGACCGACGAGCCGCCGCCCTGGCCCACCGCGCGCAGCGCGAGCTCGCGGGCGGCCTCCAGGTACGAGAGCGCCCCGGTGGAGCCCGGGTCGTAGGTCAGCACCGTCTGCCCGTAGCTGGGCGCCTCCGAGATGCGGACCGAGCGCGGGATCGCCGTGCTCAGCACCTCGGCCTGGAAGTGGGTCCGGACCTCCTCGGCCACCTGGGCGGCCAGCCTGGTCCGGGCGTCGTACATGGTGAGCAGGATGGTCGAGACGTGCAGCGTGGGGTTGAGGTGGGCGCGCACCAGCTCGACGTTGCGCAGCAGCTGGCCGAGGCCCTCCAGCGCGTAGTACTCGCACTGGATCGGGATCAGCACCTCCTGACCGGCCACCAGGGCGTTGACGGTCAGCAGGCCCAGCGAGGGCGGACAGTCGATCAGGATGTAGTCCAGCGGCTGCTCGTAGGCGGCGATGGCGCGCTGCAGCCGGCTCTCCCGGGCCACCAGCGAGACCAGCTCGATCTCGGCGCCGGCCAGGTCGATGGTGGCGGGGACGCAGAAGAGCCCCTCGACGTCCACGACCGGCTGGACCACGTCGGCCAGGGGCTTGCCCTCGACCAGGACGTCGTAGATGGACGGCACCTCGGCGTGGTGGTCGATGCCGAGGGCGGTGGAGGCGTTGCCCTGGGGGTCGAGGTCGACCACCAGGACGCGCAGTCCGTGCATGGCCAGCGAGGCGGCCATGTTCACGGTGGTGGTGGTCTTGCCCACCCCGCCCTTCTGGTTGGCGACCACGATCACCCGGGTGGCGGCGGGCCGCGGCAGCCCCTCCCCCGCCCGGCCGATCGCCTGAACCGCAGCCTGGGCAGCCCGTGCGATGGGCGTGTCATCGATCTGGTCGATGGTCTCCGAGTCCTGCATGGGGCTCAGTGTTTCACGTGAAACCGGAGCGGCAACAGTCGCGGCCCGAAAGCGGCCGAGCCCGAGGCGGAGCCGGAAATCGAGACCGTCGGAGAGCAGAGAGCGACGTTTCACGTGAAACACCATGCCCGCTATGCCGGAAATCTGACGTTGCGACACTCCGGTGTCCCGCCGGAGGCCCACCCGTCACCTGAACGACGACGGGCGGACGGTTCCCCCCTTCCGAGGGGAGCCGTCCGCCCGTCGTTCCGAACCGAGGACCTCAGCGGGTGCCGCGGCGGCGCCCGCCCCGGGCGCGGTCACCGGTCTTGGCACCGGCGTTGCGCCCGGCCCGGGCCGCCTTGGCCCGCTTGGTCGCGGCCTTCACCCCGCCGGGGCTCTCCCCCGCCTTGACCTGCACCACCCGGGTGGAGGTCTCCAGGGTGCCCTCGCCGACCGAGATGACGGTCCACTCGACGGCGCCCAGCTTGGCCAGCCCGGCGCGCGAGTCGGCCAGCTCCTGCTCGGCGCTGTCGCCCTTGAGCGCCAGCATCTGCCCGTGCGGGCGCAGCAGCGGCATGCCCCAACCGGCCAGCCGGTCCAGCGGTGCCACGGCCCGGGCCGTCACCACGTCCACCGCGAGCTTGCCGATCATCTCCTCGGCGCGGCCACGCAGCACCGTGACGTTCTCCAGCCCCAGCTCCCGGACGACCTCCTCCAGGAAGGTGGTCCGGCGCAGCAGCGGCTCCAGCAGGGTCACCGAGACGTCCGGGCGGGCCAGCGCCACCGGGATGCCGGGCAGGCCGGCGCCGGAGCCGACGTCGCACAGGGTGGAGCCGGTGGGCAGCAGCTCGGCCAGCACCGCGCAGTTCAGGACGTGCCGATCCCACAGCCGGGGCACCTCGCGGGGCCCGATCAGCCCGCGCCGGACGCCCGCCGTGGCCAGCAGCTCGGTGTAGCGGACGGCGGCGTCGAAGCGGTCGCCGAAGACCTCCCGGGCAGCGGCCGGCGCCTCGGCCAACACGTCCAGCTCGGGCAGCTCGGCCCGCTCCTCCGCGTCAGGGTTCACGTCCGCCCCCGGACGGCCGGTGGCCGCGTTCTCCGTGTCCATCTCGACCTCTCCGATCTCCGGATCCACCGACCCGCTCAACGCACTGTTTCACGTGAAACATCCCAGAAGGAACAACGACCCCGCCCGCACGAGGCGGACGGGGTCGCGTTCGACAAGACTCACCGGTCACCGAGGCGACCGGTCATCGTCCCGACGGCCTCAGGCCGGCAGCACGACCACGCACCGCTGGGGCTCCTCGCCCTCCGACTCGCTGCGCAGACCGGCGGCCGCGACCGCGTCGTGGACGACCTTGCGCTCGAAGGGCGTCATCGGCCGCAGCTTGACCTGCTCGCCGCTGCTCTTCGCCTGCTCGGCGGCCTTGGCGCCGAGGGCGGCCAGCTCCTCGCGCTTGCGGGCCCGGAAGCCGGCGATGTCCAGCATCAGACGGCTGCGCTCGCCGGTCTCCCGGTGGACGGCCAGCCGGGTCAGCTCCTGCAGGGCTTCCAGCACCTCGCCGTCCTGGCCGACCAGGCGCTGCAGCGCGCGGTCGTTGCCGTCGCTGACGATGGACACCAGGGCGCGGTCACCCTCGACGTCCATGTCGATGTCACCGTCGAGGTCCGCGATGTCGAGCAGACCCTCCAGGTAGTCCGCCGCGATGTCGCCCTCCTGCTCCAGGCGGGTGATGACGCTCTCGTCGGTGCTGGCGACGTCCTCGGCCTCGACGGCGGAGGTGGTGCCTTCCGTCACTGATGGACTCCTTCGGAGATGGGGCCCGGCTGGCGGGCGGGGAACGAAGCTCTTCGCAGAAGCCGGGTCAGGACTTCTTCTTCGGCCGCTGGCCGCCGCGCTTGGGCTGCTGCCGGGTGCCCTGCTTGGTGCCGCCGGGCTTGGCCGCGGTCTGCTTGGCAGCCGTCGTCTTGGCGCCGGAGTCCGCCGGGACGGCGTCCTCGGCGGCCTGCTCGACCTGGGTGGCCTCGCTCGCCTCGGTCGCCTGGCCGGCACCGGCCTGCTGGCGCTGGGCCTTGCTCTGGCGGCGGGGCTGCTGGCGGCTCGCCCGGACCGACTCCTCCACCACGGCGGCGGCGGAGGCCGCCTCGGCGATGGCCGTCTTGGACGGGGGCAGCATGCCCCAGAGCGCGCCCTTGATCTCCGTACCGTCCGAACGCAGTCGGCCGGCCTTCTTGAGCCGCGCCTGGCGCTCCTCGAAGGCCTTGCTGCCCGGGGTCGGGTTGTTGTGGATCACGACCAGCTGCTGGCCCATCGACCAGACGTTGGTGGTCAGCCAGTAGACCAGGACACCGACCGGGAAGTTGATGCCCATCACGGCGAACATGACCGGGAAGACGTACATCAGCATCTTCTGCTGCTGCATGAACGGCGTCTTGACCGTGAGGTCGACGTTCTTGGTCATCAGCTGGCGCTGGGTGACGAACTGCGACAGCGACATCATGACGATCATCACCGCGGTGACGATCTTGACGCTGGTCTCCGGGCTGCCGAGGAAGGTCGCGGACAGCGGGGCGCCGAAGATGTGCGCCTTGCCGGCGCTCACCAGCAGGCCGCCGTGGATCACGCCGATGTCGTGGCCCTTGGCGACGTTGGACAGCACGCCGTAGAGGGCGGTGAAGAAGGGCGCCTGCACGATGATGGGAAGGCAGCTGGAGAACGGGTTGGTACCCGCATCCTTGTACAGCTTCATCATCTCTTCGGACTGGCGCTGCCGGTCGTTCTTGTAGCGCTCCTGGATGGCCTTCATCTTCGGCTGGATCGCCTGCATGGCCCGGGTCGCCTTGATCTGCTTCACGAAGAGCGGGATCAGGCAGATCCGGATGACGACCACCATCGACGCGATGGCCAGACCCCAGGCCCAGCCACCGTCCGGGTCGAAGACGTTGCTGTACAGCGCGTGGAACTGGACGATGATCCAGGACACCGCTGTGTAGAGGGGACTCAGAAAACCGAAGGTCACCGGTCAGACTCCTTGGGCATCGGGCTTCGCCACCGGCTCCGGCTCGGCGGTCCCGCTCTTGGGGCTCAGCAGATCACGCAGCCGGCGGTGCCACACCGGGTGCTTGCGGGGC
This sequence comes from Kitasatospora sp. NPDC028055, assembly GCF_040637885.1. Classification (NCBI taxonomy): domain Bacteria; kingdom Bacillati; phylum Actinomycetota; class Actinomycetes; order Kitasatosporales; family Streptomycetaceae; genus Kitasatospora; species Kitasatospora sp. NPDC028055. The sequence goes on from NZ_JBEZXE010000052.1 coordinate 6,613, forward strand.
GGTACGTGGTCCACCCCGCCAGGTGACCAGGGGTTGCAACGGAGGATGCGCCACACGGTCAGTCCGCCGCCCTTGACCGCCCCGTGCACCTTCACGGCTTCGTAGCCGTAGTGCGAGCACGAGGGGTAGTAACGGCAGACCGGACCGAGCAGTGGGCTGATCGTCCACTGGTAGACCCTGATCAGACCCATCAGCAGGTACTTCATCGCCCTGCTCCCGTCGGCGCCGTGGCGGCGGGCTCGGCCCTCAGCAACCGCTTGAGCGCCGCGTCCAGGTCGCGTTCCAGCTCCTGGTACGAGGCGGTCGCGGCCTGGGGCAGCGCACGCACCACTATCAGGCTACCGGCGGGCAGCCTGGACAGACGATCACGAACGAGATGGCGCAACCGGCGCTTCACCAGGTTGCGGACGACCGCCGGGCCAACGGCCTTGCTCACGACGAAACCCGCACGCGCCGAAGGAGTCCCCTCGGCGACGTGCGGGCGGGAGTCGCTGGTCCGGTCGGTCTGCCCCTGCGGGTCACCGTCTCTGCTGAGATGGACGACCAGAAGGGGCCGGCCGGCCCGACGACCGCGTTTCACCGCGGTCGCGAAGTCCTGGCGCCGCCGCAGCCGATTCTCGGAGGGCAGCACAACAGACTCTGGTGCGGATCAGGCGGACAGGCTGGCGCGGCCCTTGCCACGGCGGGCAGCCAGGATGGCGCGGCCGGCGCGGGTACGCATCCGCAGCCGGAAGCCGTGGGTCTTCGCGCGACGACGGTTGTTCGGCTGGAAGGTGCGCTTGCTCACTCGGGGGCTCCTGAGGTGAATCGTAGGATGACGGGGTGTCGCTTGGCCGTCACCGTGCGTCCGCGTGATCTCCCTGGAATTCGGAAATCCGGCCCATCGCCCCAGTTCGGCTGGGGTCTGAGGCAATCCACGGCGCCCGTGCTGCGCGCCTTATGGAGCGGGTGGACCCGCGGACATGCGGCAGCGGCCATCGACAACTCGACCTGGTTACGGTACGCGGGACGGGCGCCGAGGGTCAAACCAGCTGCTTCGGGACGCCGTTTACCCACAGCCTGTGGACAACGACTTGATCCGTCTCTGTTCGCTGACTACCGTTGCAGGACTTGTCTGGTTTGTTCTTCGAAAGCGTGCACCAGTGGCTGATGGCAACAGCGACCTCGTCCCGGTCTGGGCGAGGGTCGTCGAGCGGCTGGTCAACGACCCCGATGTCGGGGAGATGGACAAGCAGTGGGTGCAGCGCACCCAGCCCATGTGGATGATGCACGACACCGCCCTGCTGGCGACCCCGAACGAGCGGGCCAAGCAGGTGCTGGAGGGCCGGCTGCTGCCCCAGCTGACCGACGCGCTCAGCCGCGAGCTCAGCCGACCCGTCCGGATCGCCGTGATGGTCGACGCCAACGCGGTGCCCACCACCCCCGCGCCGGCCCCCCAGGCCCCCGTCGAGCCCTACCCGGGCCCGGCCGAGGAGGACTCCGGCTACGGCGACCAGGGCTACCAGCAGCCGTACGAGCAGGACTACGAGCGCCCCCGCTACGACACCGGCGGCTACGAGCAGCGCCCCGCGCCCTACGGCGGCGGCCAGCCCGCCCAGCCCTGGCCCGGTTACCAGGAGCCGCAGGCGCCGTACCACGAGCCCGAGGAGCCCTCGCCCCGCCCGGCGCCGCGGCACCTCCCCAGCCCGCCCGCCACGACCCAGGGCGACCTCTTCGGCGGCGCGTACGGCCCCGGCCCCGGCGAGCAGCCCCGCACCGGCGCCGGGCGCCGCGGACACGGCTCCCGGCCCTCCGGCGGACGCCCGGCCGAGAAGTCGGCCGCGGAGCCGCCGACCGAGCGCCCCGCCGTCCCCGGGGTGCCCGCCCCGCCCGGCGCTCCCCCGGCCGGCGGCTCCCGCAAGGACGAGCCGGCCGCCCGGCTGAACCCCAAGTACCTGTTCGACACCTTCGTCATCGGCGCCAGCAACCGCTTCGCCCACGCGGCGGCGGTGGCCGTCGCCGAGGCCCCGGCCAAGGCGTACAACCCGCTCTTCATCTACGGCGAGTCCGGGCTGGGCAAGACCCACCTGCTGCACGCCATCGGGCACTACTCGCGCAGCCTCTTCCCGGGCACCCGGGTGCGCTACGTGTCCTCGGAGGAGTTCACCAACGAGTTCATCAACTCGATCCGGGACGGCAAGGCGGACACCTTCCGCCGCCGCTACCGGGACATGGACATCCTGCTGGTGGACGACATCCAGTTCCTGGCGAGCAAGGAGTCCACCCAGGAGGAGTTCTTCCACACCTTCAACACCCTCCACAACGCGAACAAGCAGATCGTGCTGTCCTCGGACCGGCCGCCCAAGCTGCTGACCACGCTGGAGGACCGGCTGCGCAACCGCTTCGAGTGGGGCCTGATCACCGACGTCACCCCGCCGGAGCTGGAGACCCGGATCGCGATCCTGCGCAAGAAGGCGATCCAGGAACAACTCAACGCCCCCGCCGACGTGTTGGAGTTCATCGCGTCCCGGATCACCCGCAACATCCGGGAGTTGGAGGGCGCGCTGATCCGGGTGACCGCCTTCGCCAACCTCAACCGGGCGCCGGTGGACCTGGAGTTGGCGGGGATCGTCCTCAAGGACCTGATCCCCGGCGGGGACGAGGACGCCGGCCCGGAGATCACCGCGCAGGTCATCATGCAGCAGACCGCCGCCTACTTCGGCCTCGGTGTGGACGACCTCTGCGGCTCCTCGCGCAGCCGGGTGCTGGTGACGGCCCGGCAGATCGCCATGTACCTGTGCCGGGAGCTCACCGACCTCTCGCTGCCGAAGATCGGCGCCCAGTTCGGCGGCCGCGACCACACCACGGTGATGCACGCGGACCGGAAGATCCGCTCGCTGATGGCCGAGCGGCGCTCGATCTACAACCAGGTCACCGAACTGACCAACCGCATCAAGAGCTAGCCGTCCCGCGCGAGTTGGGGCGCAGACCGGAGCACCCCCGGAAGGGCGTCAGGAGCGATCCTGACGCCCTTTTGCCATATCCACAGGTGTGCACCGGGCCGCCGCCGGGCAGGTATCCGCGCGACGGACGTCCCACCGGTCCACAGCCCGCGCCGAACAACTGCCCGGTGATTCGAAAACCGGGGGCGCACACGGCAGTTGTCCACAGGCCGGGCCCCTTCCGCGCCGTCCACAGGCCGGGGAGTCCGGAGTTATCCAGAATTCGTCCACAGGCCCGGCGCCGCTACGCTCTTCCGCGCAGGTCAGGTGCCTGTGGACTTGTGCACAACCGTTGTCCACAGGGTGTGGACAATTGACGGGCCACCAGTGGGCCGTCCGGGTTATCCACCGGTTGTCCCCAGGGCGGGGGCTGTTATCCCCAGGTTGTCCACAGCGGGGTCCACAGTTCGACAACCTTGGGCAGCCGTTCATACCCTGGTGTGAAAGGCGTCACGTAAAGTTGACCGGGGCCCGTGGATAACCGGTCCCGGATCTGGGGACAGTCCTGGGGATAACCTGTGGATACGCAGCGTGCCCTGTGGGTAACACTCGGCTGTCCACAGCGCGGCCTGCCCGTCCACAGCCGCCGTCCACACCCACTGTGGACAAAATCCGGGCGCTGACCTGCGGAAACAGGGTTATCCACGGTTTCCACAGGCCCTACTACTACCGCTACACAGTTAGACCGTGAACCTGCTTTCAAAGTGGGTGGTCCCGAAATCTGTGGACAACCGCGCCCCGACATCTGTTCGGCCTCGCTTCCGCCCGTCTGCCCCGTCTGTCGGCGGAGTACGTCAGACTGTCCTTTGCGACTGGAAGCGGAGTGGTAGAGCTCGGCGGACAGGCGGACCCACGATCAAGATCAGACGAACCAGAGTGCGAGCGGGAGCGCTCGATCCAGGAGGCGGTTACCGGTGAAGTTCCGGGTGGAGCGTGACGTCCTCGCGGAGGCGGTGGCCTGGGCTGCCCGCAGCCTCCCGGCACGGCCGCCGGTGCCGGTGCTGGCCGGCCTGCTGCTGACCGCGCAGGAGGGCAGCCTGGCGCTGTCCGGCTTCGACTACGAGGTCTCGGCCCGGGTCGAGCTGGAGGCGGACGTCGAGGAGGCCGGCACCGTGCTGGTCTCCGGTCGCCTGCTCAACGACATCTCGCGCAACCTCCCCAACAGGCCGGTGGAGATCTCCACCGACGGCCAGCGGGTCAGCGTGGTCTGCGGCAGCTCCCGCTTCACCCTCCCCACCCTCCCGGTGGACGAGTACCCGGCGCTGCCCCAGATGCCGACCGCCACCGGCACCGTCTCCGGGGACGTCTTCGCCTCCGCGGTCAGCCAGGCCGCCGTCGCGGCCGGCCGGGACGACACCCTGCCGGTGCTCACCGGCGTCCGGGTCGAGATCGAGGGCGACCGGATCACCCTGGCCGCCACCGACCGCTACCGCTTCGCCGTCCGCGACCTGCTGTGGAAGCCCGAGCAGTCGGACATCTCCGCGGTCGCCCTGGTGCCCGCCAAGACCCTCCAGGACATCGCCAAGTCCCTGGGCAGCGGCGACACCGTCTCCATCGCGCTCTCCTCGGGAGGCGCGGGCGAGGGCCTGATCGGCTTCGAGGGCGCCGGCCGCCGCACCACCACCCGGCTGCTGGAGGGCGAGTTCCCCAAGTTCCGCAGCCTCTTCCCGACCGAGTTCAGCGCGGTCGCCGCGATCCAGACCCAGCCCTTCCTGGAGGCGCTCAAGCGCGTCTCGCTGGTCGCCGAACGCAACACCCCGGTCCGGCTCAACTTCGAGCAGGGCGTGCTGACCCTGGAGGCCGGCTCGGGCGACGACGCCCAGGCCACCGAGCGGATCGAGGCCGACCTGGAGGGCGACGACATCTCGATCGCCTTCAACCCGGGCTACCTGGAGGAGGGCCTCAAGGCCATCGACTCCCCGTTCGCCCAGCTCAGCTTCACCACCCCGACCAAGCCGGCCCTGCTCAGCGGCAAGGTCTCGGTGGACGCCGAGGAGGACAAGGCCTACCAGTACCTGATCATGCCGGTCCGCCTCTCCGGCTGACGGCCGGCCTCGGCCGGCGATCTGCTCCGGCCGACCCCGGCCGGTCCGGTCACCCACAGGCTGTGCACACCCGTTGTGCACAGCCTGTGGACGTCCCGACCCCGTCGACCCGGTCGGCCCGACCGCGCGGAGTCCGGATGCCCCGGAAGCGTAGGCTCGGGGATGCGGCAACGGCGCCGCCGCCAGCACGTCCCCACAGTAAGGATTTGGTCATGGAGCTCGGCCTCATCGGTCTCGGCAAGATGGGCGGCAACATGCGCGAGCGGATCCGCCGCGCCGGCCACACCGTCATCGGATACGACCGCAACCCGGAGATCTCCGACGTCGAGACCCTGCAGGAGCTCGTCTCCAAGCTCCAGGGCCCGCGCGTGGTCTGGGTGATGGTCCCGGCCGGTGCCGCGACCCAGGCGACCGTGGACGAGCTCGCCGAGCTGCTCTCCCCCGGCGACGTCGTGGTGGACGGCGGCAACTCCCGCTGGACCGACGACATCAAGCACGCGGAGGCGCTGGCGGCCAAGGGCATCGGCTTCGTCGACTGCGGCGTCTCCGGCGGCGTCTGGGGCCTGGAGAACGGCTACGCGCTGATGTACGGCGGCGACGCCGAGCACGTCGCCCTGGTCCAGCCGGTCTTCGACGCGCTCAAGCCCGAGGGCGACTTCGGCTCGGTGCACGCGGGCGCGGTCGGCGCCGGCCACTTCGCCAAGATGGTCCACAACGGCATCGAGTACGCGATGATGCAGGCCTTCGCCGAGGGCTGGGAGCTGCTGGAGGCCGCCCCCGAGGTCACCGACGTGCGCGAGGTCTTCCGCAGCTGGCAGGAGGGCACCGTCATCCGCTCCTGGCTGCTGGACCTGGCCGTCCGCGCCCTGGACGACGACGAGCACCTGGACAAGCTGCGCGGCTGGGCCGCCGACTCCGGCGAGGGCCGCTGGACCGTCGAGGCCGCGATCGACCACGCCGTGCCGCTGCCGGCGATCACCGCCTCGCTGTTCGCCCGCTTCGCCTCCCGCCAGGACGACTCGCCGCAGATGAAGATGATCGCCGCGCTGCGCAACCAGTTCGGCGGCCACGCGGTCGAGTCCAAGTAACCGAGAACCGGCCGGTGCCCCGGGGGCCGTTCCCCGGGTAGCCCCGGCCGGGTAGCCCCAGACACAGAAGGCGGGCGCAGTCCACAGCCATGCACGTCGCGCACCTGTCGCTCGCCGACTTCCGGTCGTACGCCCGGGCCGAGGTTCCCCTCGACCCGGGCGTGACGGCCTTCGTCGGGCCCAACGGCCAGGGCAAGACCAACCTGGTCGAGGCGATCGGCTACGTCGCCACCCTGGGCAGCCACCGGGTCGCCACCGACGCCCCGCTGATCCGGCTGGGCGCCGAGCGGGCGGTCGTCCGTACCTCGGTGGTGGACCGCGGCCGCTCCACCCTGATCGAGCTGGAGCTCACGGCGGGCAAGGCCAACCGGGCCCGGATCAACCGCTCCGACAACGTCCGCCCGCGCGACGTGCTGGGCCTGCTGCGCACCGTGCTGTTCGCCCCCGAGGACCTCAGCCTGGTCAAGGGCGACCCGGGTGAGCGCCGGCGCTTCCTGGACGAGCTGCTGACCGCCCGGGCGCCCCGGCTGGCCGGGGTCCGGCAGGACTACGAGCGGGTGCTCAAGCAGCGCAACGCCCTGCTCAAGACCGCCGCGATGGCCCGCCGGGCCGGCGGCGGCAAGGGGGCCGACCTGTCCACCCTGGAGGTCTGGGACGGCCACCTGGCCCGCGCCGGGGCCGAGCTGACGGCCTTCCGGATCCAGCTGGTGGCCGCCCTGCAACCGCTGGTGACGGCGGCGTACGGCCGGGTGGCCCCGGGCGGCGGGGAGACCGTCCTGGAGTACCGCAGCTCCTTCGAGGGCGAGCTGCCGAGCAGCCGGGAGCAGGCCGAGGAACAGCTGCTCGCGGCGTTGCAGGCGGTCCGCAAGCAGGAGGTCGAGCGGGGGATCACCCTGGTCGGCCCGCACCGCGACGAGCTGGTGCTCAAGCTGGGCCCGCTGCCGGCCAAGGGCTACGCCAGCCACGGCGAGTCCTGGTCGTTCGCGCTGGCGCTGCGGCTGGCCTCGTACGAGCTGTTGCGCGCCGACGGCGGCGAACCGGTGCTGGTGCTGGACGACGTGTTCGCCGAGCTGGACGCCGCCCGCCGGGACCGGCTGGCCGAGCTGGTGGCCGACGGCGAGCAGGTGCTGGTGACCGCGGCGGTGGCCGAGGACGTGCCGAAGGCGCTGGCCGGCGCCCGCTTCGCGGTCTCCGACGGCGCCGTGCGCCGGATCGACGCCTGAGCCCCCCACTCGTACCGGCCCGGCCCTTACCGAACCGAAGCCTTGCCGTCGGCACCCGCACCGCGGCGGGTGCCGACGTCCGGCGTGCGCGCGCTCCCGTAGGCTGGACGGCTCATCGGGTTGTCCACAGGCTGGGGAAAGGAGATCGCCGTGAGCGATTCGGCGGAGACCTCCCCCAGCCCCGGCACCGCCGAGCCCACCGGGGCCGACCTCGCCCGCTCCGCGCTGCGAGCGGCCCGGGCCCAGGCCCGTCAGCGCGGTGAGCAGGTCCAGCAGAAGCGCGAGGCGAAGCGGCACGGGCTGCGCAGCGGCGCCCGCTCGGACGGCCGCGACCCGGTGCCGCTGGGGGCGGCGCTGAACCGGCTGCTGACCGAGCGCGGCTGGGAGTCCTCGGCCGCGGTCGGCGGGGTGATGGGCCGTTGGCCGCAGATCGTCGGCCCGGACATCGCCGCGCACTGCCACCCCTCCTCCTACGACGAGGCCGCCGCGGTGCTCACCGTGCAGTGCGACTCCACCGCGTGGGCCACCCAACTGCGCTGGCTGGCACGGCAGTTGGTGGCCCGTCTGAACCACGAGCTGGGTCACGGCACGGTCCGCACCATCAAGGTGCTCGGCCCGGCCGCGCCGGCCCGCGGCTACGGCCGGCTGCGCGCGCCGGGGAGCAAGGGCCCGGGCGACACCTGGGGCTGAGCCCGGCCGGCGGCGATCGGCCCCGGCCGGGATCGGACCGCGATCTTCCGGAACCCCTGACGGCCCTTCCAGGCGCCTCCGGCCCCCGGGTCGAGTATCGGGACACGTCCCGAGGGGATTCAGGGCGGCATATCTGCCTTCAAGGGCTGCCAAACGCCCATCTCTGTCAGTCGTACCGGTAGACTGAGAGCCAAACACTGTTGCTAGTGGCAACCGAGTCGAAACGCCGTGGTCGCACGCCCGCCCGCACGGGGCTGGAATGCGGCCCGCGCTGTGCCAGAGAGGGCGCTTCGTGGCCGATTCCGGCAACCCCAGCCAGACCCCAGACCAGACCGACCAGGCTTCCTACACCGGTAGCAACATCCAGGTGCTGGAAGGCCTCGACGCCGTCCGCAAGCGCCCCGGCATGTACATCGGTTCCACCGGTGAGCGCGGCCTGCACCACCTGGTGCAGGAGGTCGTGGACAACTCCGTCGACGAGGCGATGGCGGGGTACGCCGACACCATCGACGTGACGATCATGGCCGACGGCGCCATCCGCTGCGTCGACAACGGCCGCGGCATCCCGGTGGACATCGTCCCCGGCCAGGACAAGCCGGCCGTCGAGGTCGTGCTCACCGTCCTGCACGCGGGCGGCAAGTTCGGCGGCGGCGGCTACGCCGTCTCCGGCGGTCTGCACGGCGTCGGCGTCTCGGTGGTGAACGCGCTGTCCACCCGGCTCTCGGTGGAGATCCACAAGGACGGCCACATCTGGACCCAGGACTACAAGATGGGCGCGCCGACCGCCCCCCTGGTCAAGGGCGCCGAGACCGACCGCACCGGCACCACGGTGACCTTCTGGGCCGACCCCGACATCTTCGAGACCACCGTCTACTCCTTCGAGACGCTCTCCCGGCGCTTCCAGGAGATGGCCTTCCTCAACAAGGGCCTGTCGATCTCGCTGACCGACGAGCGCCCCGAGCACGTGGACGAGGAGGGCAAGCCGCTCACCGTCACGTACAAGTACGACGGCGGCATCGCCGACTTCGTCGCCCACCTCAACTCCCGCAAGGGCGAGGTCATCCACCCCTCGGTGATCGACTTCGAGGCGGAGGACAAGGACAAGGCGATCTCGGTGGAGATCGCGATGCAGTGGAACTCCTCCTACACCGAGGGGGTCTACAGCTTCGCCAACACCATCCACACCCACGGCGGCGGCACCCACGAGGAGGGCTTCCGCGCCGCGCTGACCGGCCTGGTCAACCGCTACGCGCGGGACAAGAAGCTGCTCCGCGAGAAGGACGACAACCTCTCCGGCGAGGACATCCGCGAGGGCCTGACCGCGATCATCTCGGTCAAGCTCGGCGAGCCGCAGTTCGAGGGCCAGACCAAGGACAAGCTCGGCAACACCGAGGCGAAGACCTTCGTCCAGAAGGTCGTCCACGAGCAGCTCAACGACTGGCTGGACCGCAACCCCAACGAGGCCTCGGACATCATCCGCAAGTCCATCCAGGCCGCCACCGCGCGCGTCGCCGCCCGCAAGGCCCGCGACCTGACCCGCCGCAAGGGCCTGCTGGAGTCCGCCTCGCTGCCGGGCAAGCTCTCGGACTGCCAGTCCAAGGACCCGTCCGAGTGCGAGATCTTCATCGTCGAGGGTGACTCCGCCGGCGGCTCGGCCAAGCAGGGCCGCGACCCGCGCACCCAGGCCATCCTGCCGATCCGCGGCAAGATCCTGAACGTCGAGAAGGCCCGGATCGACAAGGTGCTGCAGAACACCGAGGTCCAGGCGCTGATCTCGGCCTTCGGCTGCGGCATCCAGGAGGACTACGACGAGTCCAAGCTGCGGTACCACAAGATCGTCCTGATGGCCGACGCCGACGTCGACGGACAGCACATCCGCACCCTGCTGCTCACCCTGCTGTTCCGCTTCATGCGGCCGCTGGTCGAGTCCGGGTACGTCTACCTCGCCATGCCGCCGCTGTACAAGATCAAGTGGGGCAAGGACGACTTCGAGTACGCCTACTCCGACCGCGAGCGCGACGCGCTGGTCGCGGCCGGCGTCGCGGCCGGGCGCCGACTGCCCAAGGACGACGCGATCCAGCGCTTCAAGGGTCTCGGCGAGATGAACGCCGAGGAACTCCGGGTCACCACCATGGACGCCGAGCACCGCCTGCTGCTCCAGGTCACCCTGGAGGACGCCGCCCGCGCCGACGAGCTGTTCTCCGTGCTGATGGGCGAGGACGTCGAGGCCCGCCGCTCCTTCATCCAGCGCAACGCCAAGGACGTCCGCTTCCTGGACGTGTGACGCCTGCGAACCAGGCCCCGCACGTACCAGTCCGCGTGAAAGGAAACTGACCACCAGTGGTCGACGACAACCGTCCCGAAGGCGACCAGCCCGAGACCCCCGAGTCCCCCGCCGCCGAGGCCACCACCCAGGTGACCATGCGGATCGAGCCGGTCGAGCTCGAGACCGAGATGCAGCGCTCGTACCTCGACTACGCGATGAGCGTGATCGTCAGCCGGGCGCTCCCCGAGGTCCGCGACGGCCTCAAGCCGGTGCACCGCCGCGTGCTCTACGCGATGTACGACGGCGGGTACCGGCCCGAGAAGGGCTACTACAAGTGCGCCCGCGTCGTCGGCGACGTGATGGGCAACTACCACCCGCACGGTGACACCTCGATCTACGACACCGTGGTCCGCCTGGCCCAGCCGTGGTCGATGCGGATGCCGCTGGTGGACGGCAACGGCAACTTCGGCTCCCCGGGCAACGACCCGGCGGCGGCCATGCGCTACACCGAGTGCAAGATGATGCCGCTGGCCATGGAGATGATGCGCGACATCGACGAGGAGACCGTCGACTTCGCGCCCAACTACGACGGCCGCTCCCAGGAGCCGACCGTCCTGCCCGCGCGCATCCCCAACCTGCTGGTCAACGGTGCCACCGGCATCGCGGTCGGCATGGCCACCAACATCCCGCCGCACAACCTGCGCGAGGTCGCCTCCGGCGCGCTCTGGTACCTGGAGAACCCCGAGGCCTCCGCCGAGGAGCTGCTCGAGGCCCTGATCGAGCGGATCAAGGGCCCCGACTTCCCCACCGGCGCGCTGATCGTCGGCCGCCGCGGGATCGACGACTACTACCGCACCGGCCGCGGCTCGGTCACCATGCGGGCCGTGGTCGAGGTCGAGGAGATCCAGGGCCGCCAGTGCCTGGTGATCACCGAGCTGCCGTACCAGGTCAACCCGGACAACCTCGCGCTCAAGATCGCCGACCTGGTCAAGGACGGCAAGATCGCCGGCATCGCCGACGTCCGGGACGAGTCCTCGTCCCGCACCGGCCAGCGCCTGGTGGTCGTGCTCAAGCGCGACGCGGTCGCCAAGGTCGTGCTCAACAACCTGTACAAGCACACCGAGCTGCAGACCAACTTCGGCGCCAACATGCTGGCCCTGGTCGACGGCGTGCCGCGCACGCTGTCGCTCGACGCCTTCATCCGGCACTGGGTCAACCACCAGGTCGAGGTCATCGTCCGGCGCACCAGGTTCCGCCTGCGCAAGGCCGAGGAGCGCGCCCACATCCTGCGCGCGCTGCTCAAGGCCCTGGACCTGATCGACGAGGTCATCGCGCTGATCCGGGCCTCGGCCAGCGCCGACGCCGCCCGCACCGGCCTGATGGGCCTGCTGGACATCGACGAGCTCCAGGCCAACGCGATCCTGGAGATGCAGCTGCGCCGGCTGGCCGCCCTGGAGCGCCAGCGGATCACGGACGAGCACGACGAGCTGCAGCGCAAGATCGACGAGTACAACGCCATCCTGGCCTCGCCGACCCGCCAGCGCGAGATCATCTCCGAGGAGCTCGCCGCGATCGTCGAGAAGTACGGCGACGAGCGCCGCTCGACCCTGATCCCCTCGGACGGCGACCTCTCCATCGAGGACCTCATCGCCGAGGAGGACATCGTCGTCACGATCACCCGTGGCGGCTACGTCAAGCGGACCCGCTCCGACCTCTACCGCTCGCAGAAGCGCGGCGGCAAGGGTGTGCGCGGTGCCCAGCTCAAGCAGGACGACATCGTCGACCACTTCTTCGTGACGACGACCCACAACTGGATCCTGTTCTTCACCAACAAGGGCCGGGTCTACCGCGCCAAGGGCTACGAGCTGCCGGACGCCGGCCGCGACGCCCGCGGCCAGCACGTGGCCAACCTGCTGGCCTTCCAGCCGGGGGAGCACATCGCCCAGGTGATGGCCGTCCGCACCTACGAGGACAAGCCGTACCTGGTCCTCGCCACCCGGGCCGGCCTGGTGAAGAAGTCCCCGCTCAAGGACTACGACTCCCCGCGCTCCGGCGGCCTGATCGCGATCAACCTGCGCCAGGACGAGGAGGGCCGGGACGACGAGCTGATCGGCGCCGAGCTGGTCTCCTCCGAGGACGACCTGCTGCTGGTCTCCAAGAAGGCCCAGTCGATCCGCTTCACCGCGACCGACGACGCCCTGCGGCCCACCGGCCGCGCCACCTCCGGCGTCAAGGGCATGGCCTTCCGCGAGGACGACGAGCTGCTCTCGATGAACGTCGTCCGTCCCGGGACGTACGTCTTCACCGCCACGGACGGCGGCTACGCCAAGCGGACCGGGGTGGACGAGTACCGTGTCCAGGGACGCGGCGGCTACGGCACCAAGGCGGCGAAGATCGTCGAGGGCCGGGGCTCGCTGGTCGGCGCACTGGTGGTGGACGACACCGACGAGATCATGGCGATCACCCTGTCGGGCGGGGTGATCCGCACGAGGGTTTCCGAGGTTCGTGAAACCGGACGTGACACCATGGGCGTCCAACTGATCAACCTCGGAAAGCGCGACGCGGTGGTGGGCATGGCCCGCAACGCGGAGGCCGAGGACGAGGAGACGGCGGAGGACGAGGTCACCGGCACCGAGTCCACCGAGACGACCGAAGGTACGGGGACGGCGGTCGGCGGCGACGCCGAGGTCTGAACCGAACCGCAGACCGGTGCCGCCGCGTCCAGAGAGTGGGCGCGGCGGCACCGGACGCCGACCAGTACCGGGCAATCCCGCCGGGCGCTGGATGACGAGTGACGGATCAGGGCGGCGCCGCCCTGGTGGGAAGTGCGGGAGGACCAGGTGAGTGGAGCCACGGGTGCTGCGGGAGGACCCTCCGGCGGCCGTCCGGGCGCGCAGGGCGGGGGGTCGTACGGCGTGCCGGGGCAGCCGCCGACCGAGCACTCGGCCGCGTCCACCTCGCTGATGCCGCCGGTCGGCGGAGCGGGCCAGGCCGGACAGAGCGGTTTCTCGCAGCCGACGACGTACACCAAGGGGCAGCCGACCCCGGCCCGGGGCACCCGGACCGGTGGCAACACCCCGCCCGGCGGCACCCCGGTGCCCGGCGCGCCGCGCCGCCCCGCCGCGGGCCCGGCGACCGTCGGGGGCGGCCTCGGCCGGACCCGCAAGGCCCGGCTGCGGGTGACCAAGGTCGACCCGTGGTCGGTGATGAAGGTCAGCTTCCTGCTGTCGCTGGCCGTCGGCATCATCATCATCGTGGCCTCGGCCGTGCTGTGGATGACCCTGGACTCGCTCGGCGTCTTCGACTCGCTGACCAAGACCCTCAAGGACGTCACCGGCGGCGGCGCGGACAACGCCAGCAGCCAGCTGAACCTGATGGACTACATCGGCTTCGGCAAGGTCATGATGTTCACCACGCTGATCGCGGTGGTCGACGTGGTGCTGCTGACCGCGCTCTCCACGCTGTCGGCCTTCATCTACAACGCGGCGGCCGGCTTCACCGGCGGCGTCGAGCTCACCCTGGCCGAAGAGGACTGATCCGGCCGGATCCTGATCCCTGGTCAGTTCACCGTCCGCGGACGGAATGTACGGGCCCCGCAGGCTGTTGCAGCCTGCGGGGCCCGTCGGCATTTCGGGTGACTGCCGGCTCCCGCGGCGTGCCGCCCGGAAACGGGTCGGCCGCGGTGGGATTAGCTGGACGCCGCCCGTTCCCACCCGTGGGAGTGCCGCAGGCCGCCCCGGTCGGGCGACCGGGTCAGGAAGGTTTCCGCAGGAAGGCTGGACGGAGGCGCGCGGTGGCGAAGCTCGCAGGTCAACTGGTCGAGGCCCTGGACGGGCTGTTGGGCATCCCGATCCCCTTGCGGGTGCAGGCCTGGGACGGCAGTGTCGCCGGGCCGCCCGGGGCGCCCACGGTGGTCCTGCGCAACCGCCGGGCGCTGCGCCGGCTGCTGTGGCAGCCGGGCGAGCTGGGCCTGGCCCGGGCCTACGTCTCGGGGGACCTCGACCTCGCCCCCGGCACCGACCTCTACGAGACGCTCTCCGCGGTCGCCCAGTTCGCCGAACTCCCCGAGATCCGCACCATGGCCCTCGGGCCGCGCGACGTCCTCGGCGCCGCGGGCCGCCGGGTGGTCGCCGCCGCCCTCCGGGCCGGGGCGATCGGACCGGAGCCCACCCCGCCCCCGGAGGAGGTCCGCCGGGCCCAGGGGCGGCTGCACAGCCGCGGCCGGGACCGCGCCGCCATCAGCCACCACTACGACGTCGGGAACGACTTCTACGGCCTCGTGCTGGGCTCCTCCATGGTCTACTCGTGCGCCTACTGGACGCCCGAGGCGAAGAGCCTGGAGGCCGCCCAGGAGGCCAAACTCGACCTGATCTGCCGGAAGCTCGGCCTGCGGCCCGGGATGCGGCTGCTGGACGTCGGCTGCGGCTGGGGCTCGCTGCTGCTGCACGCGGCCGAGCACTACGGGGTCACCGCGGTCGGCGTCTCGATCTCCACCGAGCAGGTCGCGCTGGCCCGCACCCGGATCGAGGAGGCCGGCCTGGCCGACCGGGTGGAGGTCCGGCTCCAGGACTACCGGGAGATCACCGACGGCCCCTTCGACGCGATCTCCAGCGTCGGGATGGCCGAGCACGTCGGTGCCGAGCAGTACCGGGTGTACGCCGACGGCCTGTTCCGGCTGCTGGCGCCCGGCGGCCGGCTGCTCAACCACCAGATCGCCCGGCGCCCCGACCACCCCGGCGAACCGCACCGCACCAGCCCCTTCATCGACCGCTACGTCTTCCCGGACGGCGAGCTCTCCCCGGTCGGTTCCACGGTGGCCCGGCTGGAGGAGGCCGGCTTCGAGGTCCGGGACGTCGAGGCGCTGCGCGAGCACTACGGGCTGACCCTGCGCGAGTGGGTGGCCAACCTGGAGGCGCACTGGACGGAGGCGGTCCGGCTGGTCGGCCTCGGCCGCGCCCGGGTCTGGCGGCTGTACATGGCCGCCTCCGCGCTGGCCTTCGAGCAGAACCGGATCGGGGTGAACCAGATCCTCGCGGTCCGCAGCACCGAGCAGGGCGGCTCGGGCCTGCCGCCGACCCGTGAGGAGTGGCTGGTGCGCCCGGCCGCCGAGGTCACTGCCGCGACCCCGGCCGGAACGGATTTGGGAGATCGGCGGTCGGTCCGCTAATCTTTCAGTGCGGCAAGGGCCTATAGCTCAGACGGTTAGAGCGCTTCCCTGATAAGGAAGAGGCCACAGGTTCAAGTCCTGTTAGGCCCACCACCGCGAAGGGCCCGGAGTGATCACTCCGGGCCCTTCGGCGTTTTCGCAGATCGGGCGGCTTCCGGTACGCTCTATGTGCAGCGAGGGCCTATAGCTCAGACGGTTAGAGCGCTTCCCTGATAAGGAAGAGGCCACAGGTTCAAGTCCTGTTAGGCCCACCGCCCCGAAGGGCCCGGAGTGATCACTCCGGGCCCTTCGGCGTTCCCCGGCGGACCGCCCCTGACGAGGGCTTCCCGGTCGGACCGGGTGCGGACGATCCGTACGGCATGAGGTGCGGCGTCAATCCTCGGACCGGACCGCCGGGTTGACGGTGCCGGTGGCTGGTCACGATTGGGACACCGGTGTGTATCATCGGCCGCAAGGGCAGTCCGGCACCCGACCGCCCGTTCGCGCTCGAAACACATCTGGACTCGTCGGCCCGGTCGGTCCGGCCGGAGCAACGGCTCCTGAGTCCACCAACGCTAGAAGGACGAGGTCCCGCGGTGAAGAAGCTTCTCCTGGTCGCCCTGGTCGCCCTCGGCGGCTTCTTTGTCTACCGTCAGGTCCAGGCGGACCGCGCCGAGCAGGACCTGTGGACCGAGGCCACCGACCCGGTTCCGGCCGGTCGCTGAGCCCCGGACGATCTGACGATCGACGGTCTTCGGAGGCGCTCACCGGCGCCTCCCGAACCGGTCGGCCCGCTCATACGATCGGACCGGCCGGTTCCCCCAGGGGGACGGCTCTCGGAAACACGCCGGAACCCGGTACGCTAGTGCCCGTTGGCACGAGCCGTGCCGTCGAGGGGCATTAGCTCAGTTGGTAGAGCGCTGCCTTTGCAAGGCAGATGTCAGGAGTTCGAGTCTCCTATGCTCCACAGCGCCTGAACGGCGGTCGACCCTTCCGGGTCGGCCGCCGTTCGGCGTTTCCGTGGCTCTAGGGGGTGTCGTCCTCGGTGGGCTCGGCGGCCTCGGCCGCGTCCTCGGGGGTGAGGCCGTTCACCGGGGAGGTGGCGGCGGTCGCGCCGGCCGGCCGGTGGGACTCCGGCGCCGGGGGCTCGACCAGCCACTCCGGGTTGCTGTGCCGGCGCCACCACTGCCAGGCGACCAGCCCGCCGCCCACCGCCAGCACCCCGGCCAGCAGCAGCCCGGCGGCCGTCCGGCCGCCGCACCGCTGCTGCCGCTTCGCGTTCCGGGCGGCCAGCTCGTTGATCTCGGCCGAGCTGACGTGGCCCTGGAGGGCGGTCAGCGCGGCGGCGCCGCGGGACTGGGCCTCGTGCGCGACCGGGGAGACCGCGGCCCGGGCCTCCTCGACGGCCTGGGCGACCCTGGGGCCGACCGTGCTGCGGGCCTGGTCGGCGGCGCGGGCGGCGGACAGCCGGGCCGCCAGGGCGGCCTCCTGGGCCCGGTGGAGGGCCCGCAGGGCGTTCTGCTGGGCCTCGGGCGGCAGGTTGGCGAAGGCCTGGCCGAACTGCGGGGCGAGGTGCCGGTCGTACTGGACGCGGAGGTGGTGGGCGGCCTGGGTGGCCTTGGGGCCGAGGGCGTCCAGGGCGGGCCCGAGGCGCTGCCTGGCGCCGTCCGCGAACTGTGCGGCGGAGTCCCGGGTCCTGGTGGCGGTGTCACGGGCCGAGTCCGAAAAGCTCACGAGTCTCTCCTCCTGGTGGCGTCCTTATATGCACATATCCACCTGAATGCTGATCATGCATCCGGATTCGCCCACCGGCACGCCGGGGTGGGCCGTACGCGGGCCCGGCGGGGCCGTTCGGGGGCCGTGCGGGGCACGGGCCGCAGTAGGCTGGCGGTTTCGGTGGTCGGTCAGGGGAAGGGGTAGCCGCTGATGCTCCCGGACGAGCCGCGAGGGTCCACGGACCGGTCCCCCGGGGCCGGGCAGCCCGACTGCTACCGGCACCCGGGGACGGCCACCGGGATCTCCTGCACCCGCTGCGAACGGCCGATCTGCCCGCAGTGCATGGTGGCCGCCGCGGTGGGCTTCCAGTGCCCCGAGTGCGCCGGTCAGGGGCACGCCGGGGCGCGACGGGCCACCACCCGCTTCGGCGGGGTGCCGGCCCTGGACGGCGGGCTGGTGACCCGGACGCTGGTCGGGATCAACCTGGTGGTCTGGGTGCTGGCCGCGTACGTCCTCAACCCGCGCCTGGGCGAGGTCTGGTCGCTGGCCAGCGCCGGCCGGTCGTACCCCGGGGGGCCGTACGGCGTCGCCGACGGCCCGGACCAGTGGTACCGGCTGCTGACCGCCACCTTCCTGCACCTGGAGTGGTGGCACATCGGGCTGAACATGCTGGTGCTGCTGTGGCTCGGCCCGCCGCTGGAGGAGGCGCTCGGGCGGCTGCGCTTCCTGGCCCTCTACCTGCTCGCCGGGCTGGGCGGCAGCACCTTCGCCTTCCTGGTGGCGGGGGACCGGATGAACTCGGTGGGGGCCTCCGGGGCGATCTTCGGCCTGATCTCCGCCACGATCCTGATGCAGCTGCGGGACCGGGGCCCGGTCGCCCCGGCGGTGGCCTTCCTGGTCTTCAACCTGGTGGTGACCTTCGCCCGCCCGAACATCGACTGGCGGGCGCACATCGGCGGCCTGGTGTTCGGCGGCCTGGTCGCCTTCGGCCTGATGTACGCCCCGCGTGAGCGGCGCGCCCTGGTCCAGTGGCTGACGCTGGCCGGCGCGGTGGCGCTGGAGGCGGCGCTGCTGTTGACCGGGATGGCCTGGTACGGGGCGTGACTCCCCGTACGTTTGTCCACAGCGGGTGCGGAGTTCTGCACAGGCTGTGCGGCGGGCGGGCTGTGGACTGCTGTTCTACGCGTGTCCTGCTGTGCGGTTCGCACGCGCCCCGGGAGTTGTGCACAGCTGTGGACGGTGTCGCGGCACGGAGTTATCCACAGGCGGTGGGGACTTTTCCCCAGTGTGGATAACCATGTGGATAAGCCTGACGGTCCGATGGTGGGACCGTCGGATGATGGGCGGGCGGACGGCACCGCGACCGGTCGCGGGCACACCGAACCGCCGCTCCGGGACCGTGGTCCGAAGCGGCGGGGAGGACTCGGGACCGAGCCTCAGGACGCGCGGAGCGTCACTTCCACTGGGTGGAGACGCCGAAGCCGGCCGCGATGAACCCGAAGCCGACCAGGATGTTCCAGTTCCGCCAGCTCTCCACCGGGTAGCTGCCGCTGGTCACGTAGTAGGTGACGATCCACACCAGGCCGATCAGGAACAGTGCCAGCATCAGCGGTGCGACCCAACTACGGCCCGAACTGATCTTCACCGCGGTCGTCGCCGGCGGGGTGTAGTCGGACTTCTTGCGGAGTCGAGACTTCGGCACGAGGAGCTCTCCTGTCGATGCGCTGTGAGACCGCGCAGGGGTGCAGCGGGCGAGACGCCGACGGACGGTCGAGGAGAGCGCTCTGGGACCACTCCCACGCCTGCCACCGGCGTCCGTTAGCGTAGTGGTTCGGCGGGTCTCAAGGAGATAAGGGTACGGTGACTAATTTGTCGATTCCCCCCGGGAAGGCCGTCACCCCCCGTTCCGGTATCCGAATTGTCGGACGTGCCCTGACCTGCACCGTGTTCGCGCTCGCCGGTCTGCTCTTCTACATCAGCGCCCAGACCGCCCGCGGCACCGACCTGCGGACCGACAACTCGCTGCTGAGCCTCGGCGACGTGATCCGCCAGCGCAGCGCGCAGAACCAGCAGGCGCAGTCCCAGCTGGCCGACCTCCAGTCCCGGGCGCAGGAGCTCACCGAGCAGCAGGGCCACGACCCCGCCGACTCGGCCCGGCTGGACGGCCTGCGGCTCGGCGCCGCCCTGGAGCCGCTCCAGGGCGGCGGGTTGACCGTCACCCTCAACGACGCCCCGCCGAACGCCACCGCGCGCATCCCCGGGGTCCCGGAGCCCGGCGTCAACGACCTGGTCATCCACCAGCAGGACATCCAGGCCGTGGTCAACGCGCTCTGGCGGGGCGGCGCGGCCGGCGTCCAGGTGATGGACCAGCGGCTGATCTCCACCAGCGCCGTCCGCTGCGTCGGCAACACCCTGCTGCTCCAGGGCCGGGTCTACTCCCCGCCGTACGTGGTCAAGGCGGTGGGCAGGACCGACGCCCTGCGCTCGGCCGTCGAGGGGGACCCGACGATCCGCAACTACCTGCAGTACGTCCAGGCGTACGGCCTGGGCTGGAAGGTCCAGGACAGCGGGGACCTCACGCTGCCCGGGTACTCCGGCACGACCGAGCTCCGGTCGGCGGGCGGCCAGCCGTAGCCCGGCGGCGGGGCAGTGCCGGACCGGCCTCACGGCCGTGGATCCCGGGTCTACTCTTGATCCCAGTCCGCTACCTAGAGGGAGCACCATGTACGGCTGGATCTGGCGCCATCTGCCGGGGAACACCCTGGTCCGGGCCGTCATCTCGCTGCTCCTGATCCTGGGGATCGTCTACCTCCTCTTCACCTACGTCTTCCCGTGGGCGGAACCGCTGCTCCCCTTCGGCGACGTCACAGTGGACGGCGGCGACGGCGCCCCGGCCGGCTGACCCGTCGGGCCCGGAACTTCCCCCCAGCACCGCACCCCACGGAGACCACGCGCGCATGACCACCCAGTCGACCCCGCCCCGCATCCTGGTCGTGGACAACTACGACAGCTTCGTGTTCAACCTGGTCCAGTACCTGTACCAGCTCGGCGCCACCTGCGAGGTGGTGCGCAACGACGAGGTGACCGTCGAGCACGCCGTCCGCCGGGCGGGGGAGGAGGGCTTCGACGGGGTGCTGCTCTCCCCCGGCCCCGGGGCGCCCGAGGAGGCCGGGGTCTGCATCGCGATGGTGCACCACTGCGCGGCGATCGGGCTGCCGGTGTTCGGCGTGTGCCTGGGCCTCCAGTCGATCGCGGTGGCGTACGGCGCGGTGGTCGGCCGGGCGCCCGAACTGCTGCACGGCAAGACCTCGCCGGTCGAGCACGAGGACGGCGGGGTCTTCGAGGGCCTGCCCTCGCCGCTGACCGCGACCCGCTACCACTCGCTGGCCGTCGACCCGGCCACCGTGCCGGACGAACTGGTGGTCACCGCCCGGACCGGCAGTGGCGTGATCATGGGCCTGCGGCACCGCGAACTGCCGGTCGAGGGCGTGCAGTTCCACCCCGAGTCGGTGCTGACCGAGGGCGGGCACCGGATGCTCGCCAACTGGCTGGCGGAGTGCGGCTTCCCGCAGGCCGTGGACCGGTCGGCCGGGCTCGCCCCGGTGATCGGCCGGGGCTGAGCGGCGTGACCGCGGTACGCCCGGAGGGGCGTTACCAGCCGGAGCCGGGCCCGTACGGCGGCCCGCCGCAGTACGCCGGCGGCCCGTACCAGGGCGCGGAGCCCGGTGCCCCGCAGTACGGCGTCCCGCAGTACGGCGGGGCGCAGTACGGCGCCCCGCAGTACGGCGAGGCGGCGCAGGCCCGGCCGTACCCGGGGGAGCAGGACGCCCAGGCCGCGCCCGAGGACGGCTGGGGCGTCTACGAGCAGGCCGAGCGGCCGGTGGAGGGCGGGCCCGAGTACCCGTGGCTGCCCGACCAGACCCTCCAACTGCGGCTGCCCGTCGAGGACGGGGAGCCGGCGGCCGAGCCCGTCGCGCCCACCGGCGGCCGGGCCGAGCGCCGTCGGGCCGCCCAGGGCCGGACCGCCGTCCGTACCGGCGGTGGCCGGCGCCGGGCCAAGGGCCGGGCGGCCGGGGGGCCCCGCCCCAAGGAGTCCGCGGTCGTGGTGGCCGCCCGCCTGGTCGGCGAACTGTGCATCACCCTCGGCGTGGTGATGCTGCTGTTCGTCGCCTACCAGCTCTGGTGGACCAACGTGCAGGCCGACGCGGCCGCCAGCAGCGCCCGGGACCAGCTGGAGCAGCAGTTCGACGCCCAGCCGTCCGGTCCGGGGCAGCCCGCCGCCGACCCGAACAAGCCCGAGGCGTTCGCGCCCGGCAAGGGCTTCGCCATCATCTACCTGCCCAAGCTGGGGTTGAAGTTCCCGATCGCCGAGGGCACCGACAAGGCGGCGGTGCTCGACAAGGGCCTGGTCGGCCACTACCCCGGCACCGCGATGCCGGGCGACCAGGCGGGCAACTTCGCGCTGGCCGCGCACCGCAACACCCACGGCGAGCCGTTCCGGTACATCAACGAGCTGGGCAAGGGCGACAAGGTCGTGGTGGAGACCGCCACCGGGTACTACACCTACGAGATCACCGGGGGGATCCCGCAGACCTCCCCCAGCAACGTGAGCGTGATCAAGCCGGTGCCGAACGGCTCCGGGTACGCCGGGCCGGGCCGCTACATCACGCTGACCACCTGCACTCCGGAGTTCACCTCCAAGTTCCGGCTCATCGTCTTTGGCAAGATGATCGAGGAGCGGCCGCGCAGCCAGGGCAAGCCGGCCGCGATCACGGGTGGGTAGCCGCCCGCCGACCGGCTCCGGAGGGGGAACACCACAGATGCAGGACGACGGGACCGCGGGGTCGGCCGGTACGACCGGTGCGGCCGAGGAGGCCTTCCCCCCGCCCGGACGGGAGGGCCGGCGGGGCCGCGGCCGGGCACTGGCCGCGCTCGGGGTGTTCGGCGAACTGCTGATCACCGTGGGCCTGGTGCTCGGCCTGTTCGTGGCCTACTCGCTCTGGTGGACCAACGTGCAGGCGGACGCCTCCGCCGCGCACGCCGCGGACCGGCTGCGCGGCTCCTGGTCGGCCGGTCCGACCGCCGGCCCCCCGGCTGGGAGCGCCGCGGCGCCCGCGCCCGCCGCGGTCCCCGCGTTCGGGGACGACGTGGGCTTCCTGCACGTCCCGGCGATGGGCCGGGGCTTCCAGGTGCTGATCCGGATGGGCACCTCCACCGCCGTGCTGGACGAGGGCGTGGCGGGCGTCTACGAGCAGCCCTACCGGTCCGCGATGCCCTGGGACCAGGCGGGCAACTTCGCGCTGGCCGCCCACCGGGACGGGCACGGCGCCAAGTTCCACGACCTGGACGCCGTCCACCGGGGCGACGCGGTCGTGGTGGAGACCAGGGACAAGTGGTACGTCTACAAGGTCGACAACACCCTGCCGGAGACCTCCAAGTACGACACCGGCATCGTCGCGCCCGTCCCGGTGAGCTCCGGGTACACCGGCCCCGGCCGGTACATCACCCTGACCACCTGCACGCCGGTGTACACCTCGCGCTACCGGATGGCCGTCTGGGGGAGCCTGGTGCGGGTGGACGCCATGGACGCCAACCGCACCCCGCCGCCGGAGCTGCGCTGACCGTCCGACGGCCCGGCCGAACGGAACGCCCGAAGCGGGATGCCGGAACAGAACGCCCGAGGGCCCGTCGCGGAGATCGCGACGGGCCCTCGGGCGTTTCACCGGTCCCGCTCCCCGGCGTCAGAACCAGGGGAAGAAGGGCGGCTTAGTTGGTGCCCCCTTTGCCGGGGGGTGTGGTGTTGGGGTCCCCCCCTTTAGTCGGATCGGCCGGCCGGGTGATCAGCTGGACCTGGGTGTTCGGGTCCACCTGGGTGCCGGCGCCCGGGTTGCTCTGCACCACGACCGCGTTCGGGTCCTGCGGACCGGCGATCACGGTGTAGGTCAGGCCGAGCTTCGCCAGCTTGTCGCCGGCGTCCGACAGCTTGACGTTCTGCAGCGGCGGGATCTGGGGCTTGTCCGGCGCCTTGTAGATCGTCAGGGTGATCTTCGTGCCGGCCGGGACCTTGGTGTTGGGCGCGACCGACTGCTGGGCCACGAGGTTGGCCTTGGTCGGGTCGTTGGTCGTCGTGGTCTTCGAGGCGTCGACCTGGAAGCCGGCGGCCTGCAGCGTGTTCTGCGCGTCGTCCTTCTGCGCGCCGACCACGTTCGGGACGGTCTGCTTGGTCTTGCCCTGGGAGATCGTCAGCTTGACCGGGGCGCTCGGGTCGGCGGAGGCGCCGGCCGCCGGGTCCTGGGAGAGCACGGTGTCCTGCGGCGCGGTGTCGTCGTCCTTGTAGTCCGGCGCGGCGACGTTGGTGAAGCCGGCCGCCGTCAGGGCCTGCATCGCCTGGTCCTTGGTCTTGCCGGTCACGGTCGGCATCTGGGCCTTGGCCGGACCGGAGGAGACCTGGACGGTGATGTGGGCGTCCTCGGAGACCGAGGTGCCCGCCGTCGGGGTCTGGGTGCAGACCTGGTCCTTCTTGACGTTGGTGTCCGGGCAGGCGATCTTGTCGCCCTCGGTGACCACCAGCTTGGAGCCGGCCGCGGCCGCGGCGGTCCTGGCCTCCGCCAGGCTCTTGCCGACCAGGTTCGGCGCCGTGACCTTCGGGGTGTCCTTGGTGCCCTTGTCGCTGAACATGGCCTGGGCCACGAAGAAGGTGCCGACCAGGACCAGCACGGCGGCCACCGCCAGGACGATCCAGGAGGTGTTGCTCTTCTTCTGCCGGTCGTCGCCGCGCCGGCCGCCGCCCTGGCCGTAGCCGTCGTCGTAGCCGTCGCGGCCGCCCGCGCCACCGGCGGAGGTCTGGCCGTAGCCGTCGTCCTGGTAGCCGGAGGCCTGCGGCAGCATGGTGGTCGGGCCGCCGGGCTGCTGCGGCAGCACGTTGGTCTGGCCGTACGGGTCGTGCTGCTGCGGGTAGCCGTTCTGGTCGTAGCCGTACCCGGCGGCGCCCATGCCGTAGGCGGCCTGCTGGGCGGCGGCGACCGGGAGGCCGTCGAGGAAGCGCTCGATGTCGTCACGCATCTCGTCGGCGCTCTGGTAGCGGTAGTCGCGGTCCTTGGCGAGCGCCTTGAGCACGATCGCGTCGATCTCCGGGCGGACCTCGGGGTCGAAGGCCGACGGCGGCTGCGGCTCCTCCCGCACGTGCTGGTAGGCCACCGCGACCGGGGAGTCGCCGACGAACGGCGGCCGGACGGTCAGCAGCTCGTAGAGCAGGCAGCCGGTGGAGTAGAGGTCGGAGCGGGCGTCGACCTGCTCGCCCTTGGCCTGCTCGGGGGAGAGGTACTGGGCGGTGCCGATCACGGCCGAGGTCTGGGTCATGGTCATCCCGGCGTCGCCCATCGCGCGGGCGATGCCGAAGTCCATGACCTTGACGTTGCCCTGCCGGGTCAGCATCACGTTGGCCGGCTTGATGTCGCGGTGCACGATCCCGGCCCGGTGCGAGTACTCCAGGGCCTGGAGGATGCCGATGGTCATCTCCAGCGCCCGCTCGGGCAGCAGCCGACGGCCGGAGTGCAGCAGCTCGCGCAGCGTGGACCCCTCGACGTACTCCATCACGATGTACGGGATGGAGATGCCGTCGATGTAGTCCTCGCCGGTGTCGTACACGGCGACGATCGCGGGGTGGTTCAGGGACGCCGCCGACTGTGCCTCGCGGCGGAAGCGGGCCTGGAACGACGGATCCCGCGCCATGTCGGCCCGGAGCGTCTTCACTGCGACGGAACGGCCGAGCCGGGTGTCATGGCCGAGGTACACCTCGGCCATGCCGCCGCGTCCGAGGACGCCGCCGAGCTCGTACCTGCCGCCGAGGCGACGAGGCTCTTCCATAGTTCCGACCCTCTCCCTCACCCGCCGGTGAGGTTGTGACGTAGGTGTCCCCGCACGCTCTGGGTGACGCCGCGCGGGCCGAGACCGGTTCTCCGGCCGGGCCGTGCACCGCCTCGCGGGCGGCAACGGGCACACCCGCTGCTGGCGGATACGCTACCGGTCGCACCGCACCGGACCGGAGTCAGCCGTCGGCCGATATCAGACCGGTATCCGGACGGGGGTGCCGATCGTGACTTTCGCCTCACCGCCGCTCTACTTGCCGAGCGCGGCCTGCATCACCGCCTTGGCGATCGGGGCCGCGAGGCGGCCACCGCTGATGCCGTCGCGGTTCTGGGAGCCGTCCTCGACCACCACCGCGACCGCGACCGACTGGCCGTCCGAGGTCTTGGCCCAGGAGGTGAACCAGGCGAACGGCAGGCCGGCGTTGTCCTCGCCGTGCTGGGCGGTGCCGGTCTTGCCGCCGACCTGGAGGCCGGGGATCTTGGCGTTGGTGCCGGTGCCGTTCTCGACCACCGAGACCATCAGGTCCTGCATCTTCTGCGCGGTGGCCGGGCTCATCGCCTGGGAGAACTGCTTCTCGGTGTGCTTGGAGATGGTGGTCAGCGAGGCCGAGCGCTCCTGGTCGACCAGGTACGGCTGCATCAGGCTGCCGTTGTTGGCGATCGCCGCGGAGACCATGGCCATCTGCAGCGGGGTGGCGCGGGTGTCGTGCTGGCCGATCGAGTCCTGGGCGGTGCCGTCCAGGCTGGGGCTGTCCGGGAAGATGCTCTTCTCGGAGCGGACCGGGGTGTCCACCGTGCTGTTGAAGCCGAACTTCTCGGCCTGCGCCCGCATCTTGTCCTTGCCGAGGTCGGCGCCCATCTTGGCGAAGACCGTGTTGCAGGACTGGTCCATCCCGGACTCGACGGTGGCGTTCTCGCAGCGCTCGTTGGGGCTCTCGTTCTTGAGCACCGTCTGGGTGCCGGGCAGGGTGTACGGGTCCGGCGTCCTGGTGGCGTCGTTGACGCCCTGGTAGAGGCCGTTCTCGAACGCGGCGGTGGCGGTGACCAGCTTGAAGGTCGAGCCGGGCGGGTAGGTCTCGCGCAGCGCCCGGTTGAGCATCGGCTTGTTCGGGTCCGCGTTGAGGTCCTGCCAGGCCTTGGTGTCGCCGCTCTCGCCACCGGCGAAGGTGCTCGGGTCGTAGGACGGGGTGGAGACCAGGGCCAGGATCGCACCGGTCTTCGGGTCGAGCGCGACCACCGCGCCCTTCTTGTCGCCCAGGCCGTCGAAGGCGGCCTTCTGCACCTTGGCGTTGATCGTCGTGACGACGTCGCCGCCGCGCTTCTGCTCGCCGGTCAGCATGTCCAGGGTGTTGCGGAAGAACAGCCGGTCGTCGGTGCCCGAGAGGATGCCGTCCTCCAGGTTCTCCAGCCCGCTGGAGCCGTAGGCCTGCGAGGAGTAGCCGGTGACCGGCGCGTACATCGCGCCGTCCTTCCAGGAGCGCTTGTACTTGTAGCGCAGGCCGTTGACGAAGTCGGAGTTGGTGACCGGCTGGCCGCTGACGATGATGTTGCCGCGCGGGTGGGCGTAGCGGTCGTACAGCTGGCGCTTGTTGTTCTTGTCGGAGGCCAGCGCGTCGGCCTGGACGCCCTGCACCCAGTTGGTGCGCACCATCAGTGCCAGGATCAGCACCAGGCAGAAGATCGAGACCCGTCGGATCGGCTTGTTCATCGGGCGGGTCCTCCCTGGCCCTCGGGGACCGGGGCCGGTTCGACCCCGGGACGGCGGGCGCTGTCGCTGATCTTGAGCAGGATCGCGACCAGCGCCCAGTTGGCGACCACGGACGAACCGCCCTGCGCGAGGAACGGCATGGTCATACCGGTCAGCGGGATCAGTCCGGTGACCCCGCCGGCCACCACGAACACCTGCAGCGCCATCGCCGAGGCCAGTCCGACGGCGAACAGCTTGCCGAAGGGGTCGCGGGCGGCGAGGGCGGTGCGCAGGCCGCGCTGCACCAGCAGGGCGTACAGCAGGAAGATCGCCATCAGGCCGGTCAGTCCGAGCTCCTCGCCGAAGGAGCCCAGGATGAAGTCGCTCTTGGCGGCGAAGTTGATCAGCCAGGAGCGGCCCTGGCCGAGGCCGGAGCCGGTCACCCCGCCGGAGCCGAGCGCCATCAGCGACTGGCCGATCTGCTCGGTGGCGCCCTTGGGCGGGGTCGGCGAGAAGGCAGCCATCGGGTCGAGCCAGGCGTCGATGCGGACCTTGACGTGGCTGGTGGTCATGGCCACCGCGACCGCGCCGCCGACCGACATCAGCAGGCCGAACAGGATCCAGCTGGTCCGCTCGGTGGCGACGTAGAGCATCACCACGAACAGGCCGAAGAACAGGAAGGACGTGCCGAGGTCGTTCTCGAAGACCAGGATCAGCAGGCTGAGCAGCCAGATCACGACGATCGGGCCGAGGTCGCGGCCGCGCGGCAGGTACAGGCCCATGAAGCGGCGGCTGGCCAGCGCCAGGGCGTCCCGCTTGACCATCAGGTAGCCGGCGAAGAACACGGTCAGGACGATCTTGGCGAACTCGCCGGGCTGGATGGAGAAGCTGCCCATCCGGATCCAGATCTTCGCGCCGAAGTCCTCCGCCCGGGCCGGGAAGAAGGCCGGCGCGGCCAGCAGCACCAGCGCCACCACCATCGAGATGTAGGTGTAGCGCTGCAGCACCCGGTGGTCCTTCAGGAAGACCATCACGCCGATGAACAGGGTGACCCCGAGGGCCGACCACATCAGCTGGTTGCGGGCCGCCGGGAAGTTGCCGCTGAGCAGGTGGCCCGCCTTGTCCAGACGCCAGATCATCACCACGCCCAGCCCGTTCAGCAGGGTGGCGATCGGCAGCATCAGCGGGTCCGCGTACGGCGCGAAGCGGCGCACCAGCAGGTGCGCGACCAGGGCCAGCGAGCCCATCCCGAGGCCGTAGCCGAGCATCCCGGCCGGGAGCCGGGAGTCCATCGCCAGGCCCACGTTGGCGTACGCCAGGATCGGCAGCAGCACGGCGAAGACCAGCAGGGCCAGTTCGGTGTTGCGGCGGTTCGGTGCGCCCTGGAGCGAGATGGTGGTGTTGCCGCGGCGTCGCGGCACGACACGCCCGCCCGCCGCCCGGCGTCGGGAGCCGGTGCGGCCGGTTTCGCCGCTCAGGTCGTAGCTGCTCACGTGGTGACCGCTCCCTGACGGCCGGCGGGCCCGTTCCGGGCGGACCTATGTCGGATCACGGACGTCACTGCTTCGGGCAGGCTTCGGCCCGGCTGCGCTCGTCGTCGGACAGGGCGGGTTGCTGGGGCGGCTGGGCCTGCTCGCTCGGGGCGGCCGCCGGGGGGGTGGCGTTCGGCGTCGGGGCGGCGGTGCCGGGGGCGGACGGGGTCGTCGTGGCGGACGGCGCGGCCGCGCCCGGGGAGCGGGGCTTCTCCCGCTCGCCCGGGGTGGTCGGGGTGGCGGCCACGAACGCGGTCCTGGTGGCCGTGGTGCCCTGGGCGCCCTGGGTGCCCTGCGGGGCCGCGGCGTTCGCGGTGGCGGCCTTCTGGCACAGCTTGGCCCAGTCCACGAGGGTGCCCATGGTCTTCTGGGCGTCCGACAGGCTGCCGACCGAGATGGTCCGGCTCACCTGGGCGCGCTGGTCCTGCGGCAGCCACCTCAACGGCGCGTCGCTGCGCGACTCGTGCACCGAGGACAGGCTCAGCCCGGCCAGGTTCTGGTTGACGCCCTGGTAGATGGCGACGTGGTCGCCGTCCTCGCCGATGTAGTACTGGTCCTGGGTCCACTGGTAGCCGAAGTACCCGGCGCCGCCGAGCAGGCCGAGCGTGACCAGGACGGCCAGCGAGACGGTCAGGCCCCGGCGCTTGCGCTTGGGGGGCTGCTCCTCGTCGAACTCCTCGGTGCCGTACACCGAGGGCTCGGCCGGGTAGCCGTAGCCGCCCTCGCCCTCGTAGCCCTCGGCGGGGCCGAAGCCGTTCCCGGCCGCGTCGTAGCCCTCGGCCGGGCCGAAGGCGCCCTGCGGGCCGCGGCCCAGGCCGGCGGCGCGGCCGGCCGGGGTGTCCGCGATCGAGCGGTCGGCGGCGGCCGAGGACGGCGGGGTCTCGGCGACCGCGCCGACGACCACCGGGATGTCGTTGAACTGGCCGCTCATGGTGTCCGTGGCGCCGACGTCGATGACGTCCGCCACGATGCAGGTGATGTTGTCCGGACCGCCGCCGCGCAGCGCGAGCTGGATCAGCTCCTGCACGGTCTGCTCGGGCGAGTAGTAGCTGCCCAGGGTGTCCTGGAGGGTCTGGTGGCTGACCGGGCCGGAGAGCCCGTCCGAGCAGATCAGGTAGCGGTCGCCGGCCCGGACCTCGCGGATCGAGAGGTCCGGCTCGACCTGGCCGCGGCCGTCCAGGGCCCGCATCAGCAGCGAGCGCTGCGGGTGGGTCTCGGCCTCCTCGGGCGTGATCCGGCCCTCGTCGACCAGGCGCTGCACCCAGGTGTGGTCCTGGGTGATCTGCACCAGCGAGCCGTCGCGCAGCAGGTAGGCGCGGGAGTCTCCGACGTGCACCAGGCCCATCCGCTGGCCGGTCCAGAGCATGGCCGTCAGGGTGCAGCCCATGCCCTCCAGCTGCGGGTCCTCCTCGACCATCTGCCGGAGCCGGTCGTTGGCGCCCTGGACGGCGTCGCCCAGCAGGGTCAGCAGGTCCGCGCCCGGCACGTCCTCGTCCAGTCGGACGATCGAGCCGAGCACCTCGGAGGAAGCGACCTCGCCGGCCGCGGCGCCGCCCATGCCGTCGGCCACGGCCAGCAGCCGCGGCCCGGCGTAGCCGGAGTCCTCGTTCCCCTCCCGGATCAGTCCCTTGTGGGAGCCGGCGGCGAAGCGCAGCACCAGGGTCATGCGACCTGTGCCCCCCTCTGGGTCTTGGACGGGATGCTGTCCCTCATGCGCTACTACTTCCGCAGTTCGATGACGGTCCTGCCGATACGGATCGGCGTGCCCGGCTGGAGCGGAGTGGGCGCGGTCAGGCGCTGCCGGTCCAGATAGGTGCCGTTGGTGGAGCCTAGATCCTCGACCGTCCACTGCCCAGTCTGATCCGGATAGATCCTGGCATGCCGGGAGGACGCGTAGTCGTCGTCCAGCACGATGGTCGAGTCGTGCGCGCGGCCCAGCGTGATGGTCTGGCCCTGCAGCGCGACCGTCGTCCCGGCGAGCGAGCCCTGGACGACCACCAGCTGGGTCGGGGCGCCGCGGCGGCGGCCGCCGCCGCCCTGGGTCGGGGCCGCCGGGGCGCTGTTGCCGGGGGCGGGGGCCGCGGGACGTCCGGGTGCCGTGGCGGTCGCCGCGGCGCCGCCGGACGCGGTGGCGGCACCGCCGCCGCGACGGGAGCTGCGGGGGTTCACCTTGGTACCGAACAGGTCGCTGCGGATCACCTGGATCGCGACGATGACGAACAGCCACAGCACGGCCAGGAAGCCCAGCCGCATGACCGTGAGGGTCAGTTCTGACATGGCCGTCCCGCCAGTCGGTGAGCGAGGCGCGCGAACAACTCGGACACTACCCTTCGACCTGCCGGTAGACGATGGTGGTGGAGCCCACGACGATTCGGGAGCCGTCGCGGAGCGTAGCGCGCTGGGTGTGCTGCCCGTCCACCACGATGCCGTTGGTGGAGCCCAGGTCGAGGACCATCGAAGGGGTGCCCGGGCGGATCTCGGCGTGCTTGCGGGAGACCCCGGGGTCGTCGATCCGCACGTCCGCCTCGGTCGAGCGGCCGAGCACGCAGGCCGCGCCGGTGATCTGGTGGCGGGCGCCGTTCACCTCGATCCAGCGGCGGACCGAGGTGCCGTGGCCGGCTCCGGGGAAGGCACGGACGTTGCCGCCGGCCGGAGGGCCCGGGGGCATCGCGGGGGGCGCGGCCGGTGGCGGGGGCGCGTTGTACTGCCCGGCGCCGCCCTGCTGCCACGGTGCGCCGGGGGCCGGTGCGGCCGGCTGGCGGTCGTAGCCGGGCTGCTGCGGGGCGAACTGCTGGGGCTCCTCGGAGGCCAGGGTGCGGCTGCGCACCCGGTAGAGGCCGGTGTCCAGGTCGTCGGCCTTCTCCAGGTTCACCTGGAGCGGGCCCATGAAGGAGTACCGCTGGGCCTCCGCGTACTCGCGGACCATGCCGGCCAGCTCGGTGCCGAGCTGCCCCGAGTAGGGGCTGAGCCGCTCGTGGTCGTGCGGGCTGAGCTCGACGATGAAGTCGTTCGGCACGACGGTGCGGTCGCGGTTCCAGATGCTCGCGTTGTTGTCGCACTCGCGCTGCAGAGCGCCGGCGATCTCCACGGGCTGGACCTCGGACTTGAACACCTTGGCGAAGGTGCCGTTGACGAGACCCTCCAGCCGCTGCTCGAACTTCTTCATCATCCCCATGGGGCACCCCCTTCCAGGGTTCGTTCGCCTGCCTGCCGACCGGGGCCCGCCGGGGAGGTGTCCTCGGGGGAGTCGGTCGTGCCTACTTGCGGTACTTCCGTACTGATCGTATCCACGCCGGGCCCTTCCGTACGGTTCCCGGACCGCGTGGTGCCGGGGGGTGGGCTCGGACACACAGGGTGACGCATTCCGGGTACGGCACGCCAGGTCTGCCCGTCGGAGCGGTGCACCGCGCTTCGCCCGCCCGTTCGTCGCGCGGCCGTTCGGACGTGGTCGGTCTCCCCGGGAAACGGATTCGGAGCAGCCCCCCAGGTCGTGCTACTGTTTTCCACGTCGGAAGGGCCGCCCGGAAGGGAGCCGGACCGGGGAAACGCGAAGACCACATGGTACCGAGCGGCTCCGCGGAACGGACGGCAGTGAAGACAACACCCATGCGCGGGTGGCGGAATAGGCAGACGCGCTGGATTCAGGTTCCAGTGCCCGAAAGGGCGTGGGGGTTCAACTCCCCCCTCGCGCACAGCGAAGCCCCGCAGATCTTCGGATCTGCGGGGCTTTTTTGTTGCCCCGGCCCGGCCCCGCCCAGGCCGGCCCGCGTTGCCCCGGAGGGCCGGGTGGGCGGACCGTCAGGACTGGCCGGCCGGGAGGTCGGCGCGGACCTCGAAGCCGCCGTCCTGGGTCGGACCGGCGGTGAGGGTGCCGCCCAGCAGCTGGGCGCGCTCGCGCAGCCCGACCAGGCCGTGGCCGCCGCCCGGCAGGGTCTCCGCCGGGCGGACCGGCGGCGCCTCGTTGCGGACCTCGACCCGCAGCCGGCGGCCCTTCGCCCGCACCCGCACGTGCACCACCGCCTCCGGGGCGTACTTGGTGATGTTGGTGAGCGCCTCCTGGACGGTGCGGTAGGCGGCCCGTTCGACCGCCTCCGGCCACGGGCGGTCGCCGGGGTTCAGCTCGGAGTCGGCGGTCAGGCCGCTCTCCGCGATCAGCCGGGGCAGGTCGGCCAGCCGGGGCTGCGGGGCGAGCGGGGCGTCCGGGCGGGGGCCGCCGGTGCTGCGCAGCACCCCGACCATCTGGCGCAGCTCGTCCAGGGTCCGGACGGACAGTTCGCGGATGGTGCGGGCGGTCGTCGCGGCGGCCGGGTCGGTGGTGCTCACCTGGAGCGCGCCGGCCTGGATGCTGATCAGGCTGACCTGGTGCGAGACCACGTCGTGCATCTCCCGGGCCAGCCGGCCGCGCTCGCTGATCAGCACCCGCTCGGCGAGCAGCCGGCTCTCCCGCTCCTGGCCGCGGGTCAGTTCGTCCAGGCGGGCGGCCAGCTCCCGCCGGGTGCGGGAGAGCAGTCCGGTGGCGGCCGGGCCGGCCGAGAGCATCACGGCCTGGATGGCGTCCAGGGCGGTGTTCCGGCTGAGCTCGATCACCGGGTTCGGCAGCGGCCAGTGGAAGAAGTCGACCAGGGTGAACAGGGCCGCGCAGGGAAACAGCACCGTGGCCCTGGGGCGTTCGGTGGCGACCGTGTAGACGGCCGTGATCGGGGCCAGCCAGATCGCCTCCACCCAGGTGCCCGGCATGGTGAGCAGCAGCACCGTCACCGGGAAGCGGCGCCGCCAGAACAGCGCCACGGCGGCCAGCACGGAGAGCGTCACCTGCCACCAGGTGGAGTCCCGGGACACCAGGGCGGCGTCCATCAGGGAGTAGAGGACGGGCAGCAGCACCATCAGCCAGGGGGCGGTGCACCAGGCCGGCAGCCGTCGGGGCGGCAGCTGGTCGGCGGCCGTCATGCCCCGTCGCCGGGCTTGGGCCGCACCAGGCCGGCCCGGTGGGCGAGCACGGCGGCCTGCACCCGGTTGGCGGCGCCGAGCTTGCCGAGGATCGCGCTGATGTGGTCCTTGACCGTGCCGGTGCCGAGGAAGAGCCGGTCGGCGATCTCGGCGTTGGACAGGCCCTCGCCGAGCAGGGCGAGCACGTCCAGCTCGCGGCCGGTCAGGGTGCGGGCCAGCGCGGTGGCCTCGGCGTCCGGGCCGCCGCCGTCCACGTAGCCGCCGATCACGGTGCGGGTGACGGTCGGGGAGAGGATGTTGCCGCCCGCGGCGAGCACCCGGACGGCGTGCACCAGCTGCTCGGGGGCGGTGTCCTTGAGCAGGAAGCCGGTCGCGCCGGCCCGCAGCGCGGTGCCGATGTACTCGTCGGTGTCGAAGGTGGTGAGCATCGCGACGGCCGGCGGGTCGGGCAGGGCGCGCAGCCGGCGCAGTACGGAGATGCCGTCGAGGTCGGGCATCCGGATGTCGAGCAGCACCACGTGCGGGCGCAGGCGCTGGACGTGCTCCTCGGCCTGTCCGCCGGAGCAGTCGCCGACCACCTCCAGGTCGGGGGCGGAACCGACGATCAGGCCGAGGCCGGAGCGGACCAGGATCTCGTCGTCGACGATCAGCACGCGGGTGGTGGTGATGGGGGCCTCCTCGGTTCGGGCGGCCGGGTTCGGTCGGTCCGCGGGGGTCGCTTTTGAGAGTAGGGGTAGCCGGGGCGGGGCGCCGAACCCATGGGGGGTAAGAACCCCCGCCGTTCGGCGGGGGTGTGAATCCGCTACCCGGTTCACGCAATTTTCAGGAATGGTGCGGAACCATGGAGTTGGCTGCCCTTTCTCCGGTCGGCCGCTCGACGCGGGCGGCCGGTGGGCGGGGGTGGCCGGTCAGCCCGTCGGGCCTGTGCCGGCGCTCGGCGCCGGGCCGCGTGCGGATGCGCCCCACCATCTGATCGTTTGGAATTGAGCTGTGTCGTCCACTGTGAAGTCGGAGCCGTCCGCCACCTCTGCCGGGCCCCGGCCCGACGGACCGCTCGACCGCTGGCGCCCGCGGGCCGCGGCAGCCTCGGTCTGGTACCTCAGGCTGCTGGCGCTGCTGAACCTGGCGACCGTGCTGCTGGTGCCCTGGGGGAACCAGGTCAGCGAGCACAACGAGGGCGAGTACTTCACCCCGTACCTGATGACCTCCGGCCTGGCGGCCGCGGTGCTGTCGGTCTTCCTGGCGGTCGCGATGCGGCGGCGCAAGCGGGCCGCGTGGATCTTCAACGCGGCGCTCAGCAGCGTCTTCGCGGTGCTGTACCTGGCGGCCATGGTGCTGCCCGGCGAGCGCTTCAACAAGCACCCGCTCAACTACGTCTCCACGGTGCTGACCTGCCTGTTCGTGCTGGCGCTGCTGATCGGGCGCAAGGAGTTCACCTCCAAGGGCGACCGCTCCAACCCGAAGACCGCGGCGGCCACCTTCGTCGGCGGGCTGTTCTTCGGCGGTGCCGTCGGCGCGCTGCTGGTCTGGATCACCAACCAGCTGAACGGGGCCGGCTGGTGGGACCTCTTCCGCTACTCGGTCGGCCGGATGATCACCATCAACCCGTCCGAGCACCTGCGCTCCGTGATCATGGCCCCGACCTGGGTGAACGCGGCGATCAACGCGATGGGCGCGGTGCTGTTCCTGCTGGTGCTGTACGTGGCCTTCCGAAGCCCGCGCGGCAAGGAGCTGCTCAACCCCGAGGACGAGGCGAAGCTGCGCGGCCTGCTGGACAAGCAGGGCGAGCGGGACTCGCTCGGCTACTTCGCGCTGCGCCGGGACAAGGCGGTGATCTTCTCCCCCAGCGGCAAGGCGGCGGTGACCTACCGGGTGATCGGCGGGGTCTCGCTGGCCTCGGGCGACCCGATCGGCGACCCGGAGGCCTGGCCGGGCGCGATCGAGGCCTGGCTGTCCGAGGCCCGTGAGCACGCCTGGGCGCCCGCCGTGATGGGCGCCTCCGAGGAGGCCGGGGTGATCTACGCCCGGCACGGGCTGGACGCGCTGGAGCTGGGCGACGAGGCGATCGTCGAGCTGGACGAGTTCTCGCTGGACGGCCGGGCGATGCGGGTGGTCCGGCAGGCGTACAACCGGGTCAAGCGGGCCGGGTACACCGTGCGGATCCGCCGGCACGAGGACATCTCCGAGCAGGAGATGGCGCAGCTGGTGTCCAAGGCCGACGAGTGGCGCGACGGGGCGACCGAGCGCGGCTTCTCGATGGCGCTGGGCCGGCTCGGCGACCCCGGCGACGGCCGCTGCGTGATGCTGGAGTGCAGTGACGGGGACGGTGAGCTCAAGGCGTTGCTGAGCTTCGTCCCGTGGGGCCCGGACGGGCTCTCGCTGGACCTGATGCGCCGGGCCCGGGACACCGAGAACGGCCTGATGGAGTTCATGGTCATCGAGCTGCTGCAGCGCGCCGAGGAGGTCGGGCTCAAGCGGGTCTCGCTGAACTTCGCGATGTTCCGCTCGGTCTTCGAGCGCGGTTCCCGGCTCGGTGCCGGTCCGGTGCTGCGGCTGTGGCGCTCCGTCCTCGGCTTCTTCTCGCGCTGGTGGCAGATCGAGTCGCTGTACCGCGCGAATGCCAAGTACCGGCCGATCTGGGAGCCGCGCTACCTGCTGTTCGAGAAGAGCAGCGAGATTCCGCGGATCGGCATCGCCAGCGCGCGCGCCGAGGGCTTCATCGTCGCGCCGAGCCTGCCCGCCCTGTTCCGGCGCCGGCACGCCGGGCCCACCGTGGTGGCGCCCCGGCTGCCGGTGGCGGCCCGGGACGGGAAGGGGTAGCCCTCCGTCGGGGGGCGGAGGGGGGCCGGGGCGGAGAACGCCATCGGTCGTACGGGGGGTCCGGAGGGGGGATCCGTCTCCCTCCTGAGGATGACGTCGATCCCCATCCATGCCGATGTGGATTTGTTAACAGGCTTCTAATGTGGGAGTAGCTGACAAGTCCGGGGATTCGGGAGAAACGGTTGTGATTCACAGAACCCACGCGGGGGGCGTGCGAAAGGGGCCGCTGGCGCTAGCCAGAAAGGCCGCTGTCGCCGAGTGGGGAGCGTTGTACCTGACGGTCCGCGGCGCGGTGGTGCGCAAGAAGTTCGCCGCCTTCCCGCTGGCCACGGCGGCGACGTTTCTGATCCTGCTGTTCAGCATCGTCCAGCACCTGCCGGGCGGCGAGCGGTTCGTCAACCACATCGGGGTGGTGCGGGCCTCGCTGCCGCTGGAGGTCTCGCTGCTGCGGACGCCGCTGTCGCTGTACGTGCCGGCCCTCGACCTGCCGGTGTGGGGAGCACTGGCCCAGGTCTTCGTGGTCTTCGCGATCGCCGAGGTCGTGCTCGGCCGGCGGATGACGCTGGTGGTCGCCTACGCGTGCACCCTGACGGGCACGCTGTTCGCCCGGGTCGGCGTGGCGATGGGGCCGAGCCACCTGTTCGGCTTCCCGAAGTGGGTCGCCTACGTGCGGGACACCGGGCCCTCGGCCGCGGTGGTGGCGCTGGCGATCTGCATCGCGTTCCGCACCCGGGCCTGGTTCACCGCCGCCACGGTGGTGGTGCTGATGGTCGGCGAGGCGGTCGTGCTGCCGAACCTGGCGGGCCTGGAGCACGTCGTCGCGGTGATCACCGCGCTGCTGATCGCCGTCTCGGTCGAGGTCTTCGGGGACTTCTGGCCGCGGGTGCTGGCCGGGGTCGGCGCCGCCACCTCGGTGGCCACCTCGGCCTCCCGGGAGGTCGCGGTGGAGGCCCGGCGCCGTTCGGCGGGGGCGCTCATCCCCTGAGGGACGCTTCACCTTTCCTGTCGGCCGCGTACGGGGCGTTGCCCGTACGCGGCCGTCATGCGTGCGGGAGGGGCAGCTCGAACCAGACGACCTTGCCCACCGCCTTGCGGGCGGTGCCCCAGTGTTCGGCGAGTTTGGTGACCAGGGTGAGGCCGCGGCCGGTCTCGCCGAGCTGCTCGGCCGGTTCCAGCGAGGGCAGGTTGTGGTTGTCGTCGCTGACCTCGACCAGCAGCTTGTCCACCCGGATCAGCTGGAGCTGCACCCGGTCCCGGGCGACCCGTACGGCGTTCGTGACCAGTTCGCTGACCAGCAGCTCGGTGGTGTCGCTGAGCGCCTCCAGGTGCCAGGCGGCCAGCTGCTCGCGGACCAGCGAACGGGCCCGGCGGACCTCGCGCTGGTCCACGGTGAGGTCCCAGGTGGCCACCTCGGACGGGGCGACCCCGTCGAAACGGGCCACCAGCAGGGCGACGTCGTCCTTGCGGTCGTCCGAGTGCAGCCGGCGCAGCACCTCGTCGCAGGCCTGCTCGGGGCTCTGCTGCGGGTCGATCAGGTTGCCGCACAGCGCGGCCAGGCCCGCCCCTATGTCCCCGCCCCGGACCTCGACCAGTCCGTCGGTGCACAGCACCAGCATCGAGCCGTCCGAGACGTCGATGGTCTTGGCGACGAACGGCACCCCGCCGACGCCGATCGGCGCGCCGGCCGGGATCTCCAGCAGTTCCCCGCTGCCGTCCGGGTGCACCAGGACGGGTGGGACGTGGCCGGCGCTGGCCAGCTCGCAGGTCCGGTTGATCGGGTCGTAGACCGCGTACAGGCAGGTGGCGAGGTGGTCGTCGCCGAGCTTCTGGGCCAGGTTGTCCAGGTGCCGCAGCAGCTGGCCGGGCGGCAGGTCCAGGGCGGCGAGGGTCTGCATCGCGGTGCGGAAGCGGCCCATCGCGGCGGCCGAGTGGATGCCGTGGCCCATCACGTCGCCGACCACCAGGGCGACCCGGCTGCCGGGCAGCTGGATCGCGTCGAACCAGTCGCCGCCGACCTCGGCCTTCGGATCGCCGGGCAGGTAGCGGTGGGCGATCTGCACACCGGGGATCTGCGGCGGGCGGGTCGGGATCATCGAGCGCTGGAGGGTGGTGGCGACCCTCGCCTCGGCGCGGTGCAGCCGGGCGTTGTCCAGCGACAGCGCGGCCCGTACCGCCAGCTCCTTGAGGGTGGCGGCGTCGCTCTCGTCGAAGGGGGCGCGGTCCGGCAGCCGGAGCAGCTTGAGGATGCCCAGCACGGTGCCCCGGGCGGACAGCGGGACCACCAGCATCGAGCGGCCGGAGACCACCGGGGCCAGCTGGGCGCCGCCGAGCGCGATCGCGTAGTCCACCGCGACGTCCGCGCTGACCACCGGGACCAGCACCGGCTGGTTC
Source organism: Kitasatospora sp. NPDC028055 (assembly GCF_040637885.1). Lineage (NCBI taxonomy): Bacteria > Bacillati > Actinomycetota > Actinomycetes > Kitasatosporales > Streptomycetaceae > Kitasatospora > Kitasatospora sp. NPDC028055. The sequence goes on from NZ_JBEZXE010000052.1 coordinate 45,013, forward strand.
AGTTGCAGGGCCATCCCGGGCGGGGTCCGGCGCGGCATGCTGACCAGCGAGCCCTCGGAGAGCACGTGGTCCCAGGCGCCGCCGGTCTGGTTGAAGACCAGGGCCACCCGGCGCAGCATGGTGTCGTCGTCGGGGCGGGAGACCGGCAGCTCGGAGTCCGAGATCAGGCCGTCCACGAGGTCCACGCAGGCGAAGTCGGCGACCCGGGGGACCAGCACCTGGCACAGCTCGTGGGCGGTGAAGCCGAGGTCCAGGGTGGTGCCGACCTTGCCGCCGACCTCGTTCAGCAGGGCCAGCTGTTCGCCGGCCTGGCCGTTGGTGAGGAACGGGCCCAGCCGGCCGCTCGATGGTCCCTCGCCGCCGGCGGGGGCGGGGACGGCGCCGGGCGGGGCCTGGTCGGGGCGGCGCGGCGGGAGGCCGTGGGCGGACGACTCGACGGCGGCCTGCGGCTCGATGGTGGCTCCTCCTCCGGTGCGTGGGGGTGCTGCCTCCCGGCCGGGGGCCGGGAGCAGGGCGGGCGGGGCACCGACGGCCGCGGTGGGCCGCTCGCCGGGGGCGTGCGGGGCGGGGTCGCGCCGGGCCGGGCCGTGGGGCGCCGGTTCGCGCTGGACCGGTTCGCGCTGGACCGGTTCGCGCTGGGCAGGCAGCGGGCCCTGGGGACGGCGGCCGGGCGCGGACTGGTCGCCCTGAGGCGGCGCACCGAGCCGGGCCGCGCGCTGCTGGGGCGTCGGGTAGCGGCGGCCCAGGCCGGCGGCCACGTGGGCGGTGCCGGTCTGCGGATCGGAGGGCAGCACCGGCAGCACGGTGGTCGCGTCCAGCCGCAGCGCGGGCAGCCCGCCCAGGGCGGCGGCCTCGCGCAGCGGGGCCCGGAGGGCGACGGGCAGCAGCCGGGCCAGCGGCTCGGGCAGCTCGGCGGCGGGCGGGGTGAGGGCGGCGGTCAGCCCGTGGAAGCCGCCCCGGGCGCCGGGCGTCGCGGTGAAGGGCAGCAGGCGCTCGCCGAGGGCGAGCCGCGGCCCGGTGGTGCGCAGCGGGCGGGCGTCGGCGGCGAGCGCGAGCAGTCCGCCGGCCGGGCCGGGCAGCGGGTAGGCCCACCAGAGCACGTCGCGCTGGTGCTCCTCCCGGTCGGTCACGGTGAGCCGCCCGGCCCAGGGGCGGCCGGCCGCGGTCAGCTCGGCCAGGGTGTCGAGGGCGTCGCAGCGGCGGCGCACCGCGCAGCGGCCGAGCACCCGGGACTCCAGGGCCGGCAGCAGGCCCGAGGCCGGGCGGTCGGTGGCGGCCTCGGCGCGGTGCCCGAACAGTTCCTCGGCGGCCCGGCTCCACTGGGCGATCCGGCCGGCCCGGTCGACCACGACGAGGGCGAGCCGGACCAGGGCGGCCACGCCCGTCGGGTGGTCGCCCGGCGCGGTCTCGGCGCCCGCCGGAAGCGGTGTGGAGTTGGACTCGGCCACCATGGATTCGGTCTGCTCCCGCCTGGCCGCCGCGCCCGGGGCGGCCGTTTCTCCGGAGGAAGGCACGCTGTGCGGATACCAGCGAAGCACGGACCGGGCCGGGCCCGACACCGAAACGGGGAGATTCATCAGGATCGGTTGCGTGTCACGCGCCGCGCGCCGGTTCGTACGCCCGCTTCACCCGGACGGCGGCGCGGACCGCGACGGTAGGGTGGCAGGCCGGGCCGCCCGCGCGGTGGCTCCGAAGGAAGCCGGCCGGACGGACGAGACAGAGGTGAGATCGTGACCGCGCAGAGCCCTGCCCGCTGGACGGACCCGGAGCAGCAGGAGCTGGAGGAGCGGGTCGCCGCCGCCGAGCTGGCCTGGCTCAGCATGGACGTGGACGTCCAGACGCTGCGGGTCGAGATCGACAACTTCGCGCTGATCCACCACCAGCTGCTCGGCCCGCTCTACGCCCGGCTGGACGAGCTCGACGCGCTGGTCGCCGAGGCCGTCGCGGCCCGCACCGGCCACCCCGACGACCTGCGCCGGGCCGCCGAGGCGCGGCAGCAGGTCGAGGACCTGCCCGACCTGGACGCGCTGTTCGACTCGGTGCGCTCGGAGCGGGAGAGGACCGGCGAGGGCGCGGACGAGGCCGTCCCGCCGCCGCCCGCAGCGCCGGCCCGGGTGCGGCCCGGGAAGGAGGCCCAGCGGATCTACCGCGAGCTGGTCCGCCGCGCCCATCCGGACCTCACCACCGACCCCGGCGAGCAGCAGCGCCGGGCGGACTTCCTGGTCCGGGTCAACGAGGCCTACGCGTACGGGGACACCGTCGCGCTGGAGGGCCTCGCCGCCGAGTGGTCCACCGCGCCGGAGGCCGCGCCCGCCGTCGACTCCCCCGACCGGCTGGGCTGGCTGCGCCGCCGGCTGGACTGGCTGACCGCCAAGATCGCCGAGACCGCCACCGAGCAGGTCCGGCTGGAGCAGACCCCGATGGGCCAGCTGCTCGCCCTCGCCCCGCAGGACCCGGACCGGCTGCTGGAACAGCTCGCCGAGGAGCTGCTCGCCAAGGCCGCCGCGCAGCAGGCCGAGCTGGAGCGGCTGCTCGGCACCCCGGATCCGGCCCGCCGGCCGACGGCGGTGGGCGACAATGGCACCCGCCCCACCGACTCCACCGACCCGCACCGAGCTCAGGAGAGCCCCACGATGTTCGCGCAGATCCCCTCCACCGACGCCGCCTCCGTGCCGGCCGACGCCGCCCTGCTGGACGTGCGCGAGCAGGACGAGTTCGACGCCGGCCACGTGGACGGCGCGCTGCACATCCCGATCGGCGAGGTGATCGCCCGGATCGACGAGCTGCCGGAGGACAGGCTGTACGTGCTCTGCCGGGTCGGCGGCCGCTCCGCCCAGGTCGTCCAGTACCTGGTGCAGCAGGGGCGGGACGCGGTGAACGTGGACGGCGGGATGTACGCCTGGGAGGGGGCCGGCCGTCCGATGGTCAGCAGCACCGGACAGGCCGCCTTCGTCCTGTAGGACCTGTAGGACCTGTAGGACCTCTGCGACCTCCAGGACCTCCGGAACCTCCCGGTGCCCGCCCGGTGACGGGTAGGGCAGGATGGGCGCGCGACGCGCCGGTACCGGCCGGCGGCGCGCCGACCGGGCGGGGAGGCCATGACGGGGACCACGGACCGGGCCGCCCCGGGGAGGGTCTGGTCGACGCCCGCGCAGCTCGTCCTCGGCCTGGCCGCAGTGGTGCTGGTCAGCGGCACCGGGCTGTTCCTCGCCGCGGTGTTCCTGCACGTCGCCCCCGCCAACACGCTGTCCCGGCAGTACCGGGACGAGGTCGACGGGATCGTCTACCCGGAGTTCGAGCAGAACTGGAAGCTGTTCGCCCCCAACCCGCTGCAGCAGAACGTCAGCGTGGACGCCCGGGTGCGTACTGTCGCGGACGGCGGCGCCACCCGCACCCGCGACTGGACCGGGCTGACCGCGCAGGACATCGCGGCGATCCGGGGCAACCCGGCGCCCAGCCACGTCGACCAGAACCTGCTGCGCCGCGCCTGGGACTTCTACGACGGCTCGCACGACGCCCAGGACGGGAAGCCGACCGGCTCGCGCGGCAGGCTGGCCGAGCAGTACCTCAAGCGGATCGCGTTGCAGCGGATCGGCCGGGAGGTGGACGGCGAGCGGGTGCTGGAGATCCAGTTCCGGGCGACCACGGCGACGGTGCCGCCGCCGTCCTGGAGCGGTGAGGCCGCGCCGCCCGCGCCCAGGGTGCGGGAGCTGCCGTGGTGGCCGGTCGGGGACGAGGACTACCGGGGGCTGGGGTGAACGAGGGAGCAGTGGAGCCCGTGGCGTCGGCCGGGGAGGCCGGGCCGGTGGAGCCGCAGCTGCTGGACGGCGTGCCGCGGCAGGGCGGACCGCCCGTCGCTCCGGCGGGCCCCGGGCCGGTCGTGGCGGCACGCGGGCCGGTCGCGGCCCTCGGGCGGGCGATGGAGGCTTTCAGCGGGCGGACGCTCGGACGGCACCAGGCCGCGGTGGTGCGGATCGGCTTCGGGCTGGTCTGGCTCGCCTACCTGCTGCGCGAGTGGCCCAACCGGCGGGTGCTGTACGGCGACCGCTCGCCCTGGTCGATGGAGCTGGCCCAGCGGCTGCTGGCCGACGACGGGGCGTTCACCGTGCTGCCCTGGTTCGGCGGGCGGCTCTGGTTCGAGCTGGTCTACCACCTGGCCCTGCTGGCCGCCCTGGCGGTGCTGCTGGGCTGGCGGACCAGGGCGAGCACCGTGCTGTTCCTGGTCACCGTGCTGTCACTGCAGAACCGCGACGTCCTCCTCGGCGACGGCGGCGACAACATCGTCCACCTGATGGCCGTCTACCTGGTCTTCACCCGGTGCGCCGAGGTCTGGTCGCTGGACGCGCGCCGGGCCCGGCCCGGGCGGGGCGGGGTGGTGCTCTGGGCCCTGCTCGGCGCGGTGCTGGCGGTCTGTCAGGCCGGCGACTTCTCCGGGGACAGCCTCACCTGGACCGGGCCGGCCTTCCCGTACCTCGGCTGGGCGCCGCTGTTCTGGGGGCTCTGGGCGGTCGCCGGGATCTGGTGGACGCTCGGCCGGCTGCGGCCGGCGGGCGAGCCGCGGGCCGTGCTCGACGCGCTGGCGAACATGGTGCACAACTGCGCGATGCTGGTGATCGCCACCGAGGTGGCGCTGGTCTACGCCACGGCCGGCTGGTACAAGGTGCAGGGCTCGCGCTGGCAGGACGGTACGGCGCTGTACTACCCGCTGCACCTGGACTACTTCGCGCCCTGGCCGGGGCTGTCCGCGCTGGTCGGCTCGGCGCTGCTGCCGGTTTTCCTGATCTCGTACGGCACGGTGATCCTCCAGGTTGCGTTCCCGTTCACGCTGCTCAACCGGCGGGTCAAGAACGTGCTGCTGGCGGTGCTGATGGTGGAGCACCTGGGGATCGCGGTGGTGCTCGGGCTGCCGGTGTTCTCGCTCGCGATGGTCGCGGCGGACGCGGTGTTCCTGCCGACGGGTGCCCTGCTGTGGGTGGCGGCGCGGCTGGGGCGGCTCGGGCTGCGGTGGCGCAGGGCCACGGTGGCGCAGGGCAGCGGTGGCGCAGGCTGATGGCGGCGTAGGGCGTGTCTAGGATGGCGGTATGTCCTGGTTCGCCGCCCTTCGTGACACCGCGCGGACCGGACTCACCCTCGACCGGGCGCTCACCGACCCCAAGCGCGCGCTGCGCGGGGCGGTCGCCGTGGCGCTGGTGCTCTTCCCCACGCTCGCCCTCGGCGGGGTCGGGCTCGCCACCTCGGCCGCGATGGGCGCGTTCATCGCCGGCTCGGCCACCTTCCAGCGCAGCTTCCGGCCCCGCGCCAGCCTGGCCGTCGCGGCCGGGGTCGGGCTCGGGGTCAGCACCTTCCTCGGCTACCTCGCCGCCGGGGTGTACGGGCTGTTCCCGGTGCTGCTCGCGGTGTGGGCCTTCGGTGCGGGACTCGCCTGGGCGATCGGCCCCACCGCCGGAGTGGTCACCGCGAACACCCTCTCGGTGATGCTGATCGTGGTCCAACTCCCGGTCAGCGCGGCCGCCGCGCTCGGCCACGGGCTGGTCGCCGCGCTCGGCGGCGTCGTCCAGGCCGTCGTCATCACCCTGTGGCCGATCGGCAGTTGGAGCGCCCAACGGGCCGCGCTCGCCGACACCTACGCCGAACTCGCCGACTACGCACGCCGGTTGCGTCAGGACCCGACCGCGCACGTGGACCCGGAACCGTTCATGACCGCCCGGCGCGCCTCCGCCGTCACCCCCTGGCAGGACCGCCACCGGCCGCCCGAACTGCGCGGCCTGCGCGGCATCGCCGAACGCATCCGCCCCACCCTCGCCGCGCTCGCCGACCCCAAGGTCGGCGCACCCGAGGAGGGGCCGGAACGCGACCGGGCCCGGGAGGTGCTGGCGGCCGCCGCCGAGGTGATGGACGCCCTCGCCCGGGCCGTCCGCACCGGCGACCCCGTCCGGCTCCCCCGGTCGGCGCCCGCGCTGACCCTGGTGCGGCCGGACCAGGGGGTGCAGCTGCGAGGAGCGGCCCGGCGGTCCGCCCGGCGGCTCGGCGGGCTGCTGCGCAAGGCGGCGGACACCCTGGACCGCAACGACGAGGACACCATCACCACGCCCGTGGTCGGTGCGGGCGGGGCGCTGCACAAGCCGTCGATCTCGCGGATGCTGCCGGTCGCGCTGCGGGCCGTACGGCGGCAGCTGCGGCCGCGGTCGGCGATCTTCCAGCACGCCGTCCGGCTCGCCGGGGTGGTCACCGCCGCCTACCTGCTGGCCCGGCTGGCCGGGTTCCACCACGGGTACTGGGCGCCGATGACCGCGGCCATGGTGATGCGGCCCGACTTCGCCCAGACCTACAGCCGGGGGGTCGCCCGGCTGGCCGGGACGGTGGTCGGGGTGGCCGTCTCGACGCTGGTGGTGCAGTTGGCCCATCCGGGGGAGTGGGTGCTGGCTTCGCTGGCGGTGCTGTGCATCGGTGGGGCCTATCTGGCGTTCCGGACGGGGTACGCGCTGACCACCGTCGGGATCTCCTCGTACGTGGTGTTCCTGCTCGGGCTGCAGGCCGGGGATCCGCTGGTCACGGCCTTCGAGCGGGTGGGGCTGACGCTGCTCGGGGGGTCGCTGGCGCTGCTGACGTACGCGCTGTTCCCGACCTGGCAGACCGCGCGGCTCGGGGAGCGGCTCGCCGAATGGCTGGCGGCGGCCGGGCGGTACGCGGCGGAGGTGGTCGCCTGCTACGAGGATCCGGCGGCGCCGAGGGGGCGGGCGGTGCGGGCGGCGCTGCTGGACTCGCGGGAGGCGCGGTCGGAGCTGTTGCAGGCGATGCAGCGGGCCGATGCGGAGCCGGGGCGGCATGAGTCGGGGCTTGATGGGGTGAGTCGGCGTCAGATCGAGCGGGCGCGGGCGGCGGTGGGGCACTTGGGGCGGGCGGCGGTGTTGTTGGAGGCGCATTTGCCGGGGGCCGATGCGGAGCCCGTGCCGGGGGCGGCGGAGTACGCGGAGGAGTTGCGGTTGGCGACGGCGTTGGCGGCGGGGGCGTTGTTGACGGGGCGGGCGGTGGAGTTCTCGGGGGTGCGGGAGGCGCAGGTGCGGTTGGAGGAGGGGTTGGGCGGGCGGTCGGTGGGGGGTTCGGTGGGGGGTTCGGTGGGGGGTGCGGAGAGGGGTTCGGTGGGGGGTTCGGCGGGGGCGGGGGTGCAGGGGGATGTGGTGCGGGCGGGGACTCGGTTGGTGGGGGTGGCTTTGCGGGATCTGGAGAGGGCTTTGCGGGGGGCGGGGGGCTAGGGGTGTGGGGGCCGCTGCGCGGGGCTGGGGTGGGGGGTGGGCTTTCGGGAGGGTGGGTGAGCCGGGGGCGGTTCCGGGGGTGGGCGCTCCGGGGGCTGGGTGATTTTAGGAGCGCCGCCCCTTAG
>NZ_JBEZXE010000053.1:0-28320 GCF_040637885.1 Kitasatospora sp. NPDC028055
AAAATCACCCGTCACGCCCCTCTCCGCACCCACCCCCTCCACCGCCCCCTCCCGCAGCGCGTCCCTCTCGCCTGGGTCGGGTGAGGGGGAGGGGGGTGGTGGGGGTGGGTGGGGTGGTGCGGGGGGTGGGGTGGGGTTGGTGGGGGTGGGAGAGTGGGGGCATGGAGGACGAGGTGGTGCGGGATTGGCGGGCGGTGGCGGCGGGGGCGGTGTTGTTGGACGGGTTTCATCCGTTGAAGCATGCGCTGCGGTTCGGGGGGGAGGTTCGGCGGGTGTTGACGGTGGACCGGGGGGCCTTGCTGGCGTTGGCCGGGGAGTTGGCGCCGGATGTGGTGGCGGCGTTGGACGGGTTGGCGGTGGAGGTGGCGGAGGAGCGGTTGCGGGGGTTGGCGCCGCGGTTGCATCCGACCGGGGTGGTTGCGTTGGCGGCGCGGCCGTCGGTGGCGGTGAACCGGGCGGTGTTGGGGCGGTTGCCGCGGCGGGCTCCGGTGGTGGTGTTGGAGAATCCGCGGAACCTGGGGAACGTCGGGGCGGTGATCCGGCTGGCGGCCGGGTTCGGGGCGACCGGGGTGGTGACCACGGGCGAGTTGGATCCATGGCACCCGACGGTGCTGCGGGGCAGCGCCGGGCTGCACTTCGCCACGGCGGTGGAGCGGGTGGACCTGCCGGAGCTGCCGGCCGGGCCGTTGTACGTGCTGGATCCGGAGGGCACGGACATCCGGGACCTGCCGTTCCCGGACGACGCGCTGCTCGCCTTCGGCACCGAGCGGCACGGGGTGTCGGCGGAGCTCAAGGAGCGGGCCGACCGGCTGGTGGCGGTGCCGATGCAGGCAGGGGTGTCCAGCTTCAACCTGGCGACGAGTGTGGCGATGGGCCTGTTCCACTGGATGTCGGGCAGGCGCTGAGGCGGGTCAGGGGGACGGCGGCGGGGTGCCGGCGTCGATGTCGCGGCCCTTGTGGTTGACCAGGAAGGCCCAGGTGTCCTTGCCCGGGATGCCGTCGGCCTCGCTGCCGCGCCAGCCCTGGGCGAGCTGGAAGGCCTGGGTGGCCCTGCGGTCGCTCTCCGTCCAGCGGGGGCCGGGGCCCTGGGTGTAGAAGCGGGAGCCGCCGCGCTGCACCAGCATCCGGCCGAGCCTGGTGACGTAGTCGTTGTTCGCCCCGGGGCCGAACTTGTCCGCGCCGGGGAAACCGGTGGTGCTGTCGTTGCTGCCGCTGGACAGGCCGGTGTAGCGGTACGGGAGGTAGGAGCCGGAGTTGTTCCAGTAGGCGTACGGGGTGGAGCGCTTCCTGGTGCCCGGGGAGGTCTGCTCGTAGGCCAGGTAGCGGGTGCGGGAGGAGTCCGTCCAGCCGCCGAAGATCGTCACGTGCGAGCCGGCCTGGGGGTTGGCCGGGTTGTTGTAGATCAGCACGTCGCCGGGCTGGAGGTCGTTCCGGTCGATCCGTTCGGCGAAGTCCGGCAGGGTCCAGGTGGTCTGGCTGCTGCCGAGGCCCCAGGCCATCGAGACGAAGCCGGAGCAGTCCTGGCGGTAGCCGTCGGACCAGTAGCTGCCCATGCTGTACGGCACGGCCTGGTCGACCCAGGCCTGGGCGCGTTGGACGATCTGGGCCCGGGTGACGGGCTGGGCGGCGGAGCGGGCGCCGGGGTCCTGGCCGTGGAGGCCGCTGACCTCGCCCTGCGGGGTCCGTGGGGGCTGGGCGGTGCTGCTGCCGCCCGGGGTGGGGCCGGGTGCGGGGGCTGCGGCGGCGGTGCCGCCGCCTATCGCGGTGCCGACGGCGGCCACCAGGACGGCGGCCCGGCGGCGGATGCTGCGGGTCGCGGCGTGCCCGCCCTCGTGGACCGGGGCGGCGTGCAGCCGGGCGCGGCGGCGGGCGCTGCAGCCCCCGCATATGCAGTCCTCCTCGGGGTCGACCTCGGTGAACTCGATCAGTGGTGAGGGGCTGCCGGTGCGGGTCATGCTCCGCCTCTTTCCGAACGTGTGCCGTCGGGATCAAAGTCCCAAAGCGGGCGGGGCGCGGCGCGGCGGGTTCCGCCGGACGGGTGAGGACCCTCCCCAGCCTTCGGCCGGGAGGTGCCCCCAGGGTCGTCGTCCGAATCTGATCCGTGGTCAGTGCGGGTTGGCGGGCGAGTACTCGGGATCGGTCCAGGTCAGCGGGGTGGCGTCGGCGATCTCCCGGACTCCGGTGACGGTCAGTTCGACCATCCGCTCGGCGCCGGGGGCGGCCTGCCGGGCCTCCTCGGACCAGTCGGTGCGGGCCTCGCCGGTGATCAGCAGGGCCCCGCCGGTCTCCCAGTCGGGCAGCAGCAGTCCGGCCCGCGGGTCCAGCTCCAGGTTCCCGAGGGTCAGGAACATGCTGTTGCCGCGGTACTCGGGCCAGCGCACGGTGTCCGGCGCCACGGCCTCCAGGAAGCCGGGGAGGCCGCCGCGGTGCGAGGCGTCCACCCGGCCGTCGGGCCCGGTGGTGGCGATGAAGAAGGTGTCGGCGGTGGCCGTGGTCAGCCGCTGGGCCGTGGTCAGGACCGGCCCCTCGGCGACCGTGCGGGGCGTGCCCGCGCCCGGGCGGTCCAGCGGGCTGCGGCGCTGGATGTACTTCGGGCAGTTGGACACCACCTCCTCGGCGCGGACCACCAGCCCGCCCCGGCCGTCCGGCACCGAACGGCCGTTGAGCCGCATCCGGCGGCGGCCGGCCGGGTCCAGGGCGATGGTGCCGAGCTGGGCGGGGCGGGCCAGGGCCTCGGCCAGCGGGTCGGCCTCGGACGGGTGGGCGGCGATCGTCACGGTGCGCTCGTCCGGGGCGTGGAGGAAGCCGGCCGGGCCGGACAGCTGGGTGGCCCAGACCCGGCCGTCCGGGTCGGCGGCGCCGACCACCAGCGTCCGGTGCTCGGTGAGGAAGCGGGCGGCCACGGCCGGGACGGTGTCGCGGATCGACCGGCCCGCGTGGTCGGCCCGCTCGGTCACTCCGGCGCGGGCCTGGGCCTGCCGCTCGCCGGGGTGGTACGGGGTGGCGGTCATCGCTTAGAAGAAGCCGCAGGTGGGGGCGGAGCTGTGGGGGGCCTCGGCGGCGGTGTCGGCCAGCCCGGTGCGGGTGTAGACCTCCAGCCGGATGCCGTCCGGGTCGGTGAAGAAGATGCCGCCGGAGGCGGAGCCCTCGTTGTGCGGGACGACGCCGTCGTAGGCGAACTCGGCGCCCAGGGTGCGCAGCAGTTCCTCGGTGGCGCGGACCTCGTCGAGGTCCGCCACCTCGAAGGAGAGGTGGTGGAGGCCGGGGGCGCTGGTGGGGAAGGTGCCGGTGCTCTGCTGCCAGAGGGTGATCACCAGGCGGCCGTCGCGGCCGAGCAGGGCGTAGCGGCGCTCGGGGTCGGTGCCCTGGTGGGTGAGGTCGAGGCCGAGGACGGCGCGGTAGAAGGCGACCGAGCGGTCGAGGTCGGTGACGTTGAGGCCCACGTGGCCGGTCTGCAGGGTGCGGAGTGTGGTGGTGCCGGACATGCCTGGTCCCTCCCGGGTGGGTTCCGGCGGGCGACTGCCTAACCGGTACTGGTTAGGTTATGGGTTAGGTGATGGGGCGTCAACCGGTGTGATGGCTTGAAGGGGTTAGGTTTTGGGGGTGGCATGCGAAAGCCCCGTCGGATCCGGTCCGACGGGGCGTTCGGGGGGTGATGCGGTTACGGCCATTCCCAGCGGATGCCGATGTGGCCGGGCTGCTGGTCCGGGGCCAGGACGTGGGCGCTCGCCGAGGCGCCGATCCACAGTTGCTCGCGGCGGTGGTCGACGTCCGCGCCCGGCTCGCGGTCGTAGCGCTCGCAGTGCACCGGGACGGCCGCCGGGTCGAAGTGCACCTGGAGCACGTACTCGCGCACCGTGGTGGCGAAGCGGCGGCTGTACTCCATGGTCGGGCCGCCGGGCGGGATCTCCACCTCGTACTCGAAGACCGTGCTGTCGCCGAGCCCGAGCGGGCGGTCCAGCATCAGCTCGGCGACGGTCAGGCCGACCTCCGGGCGGCGGCGGACCCGGCCGAGCCGGCCGTGCCGCACCGAGGTGATCTCCGGGCAGCCGGTGGCCTCCTCGTCGGCCTTGTGCACGACCAGGCAGCGGCCGACGCCGCCGACGGTGGCGCGCACCACCTGGCGCATCCGCAGCAGGTTGGCGCGGCGCTCGGCGTCCACGTAGTACGAGTCGTGGATGCTGAGCCGCTCCAGCTCGCCGGCCGGCGGGGCGTCCAGTTCGGCGAAGATCTCGGAGATCTCCTGCTCCCCCGGCCAGACGTCCTCCAGCCCGAGGTGGAGGGTGTTGGCGGCGGCGGCCCAGCGGCCGCGCGGGCGGGGCGGGCCGAGCAGGGAGGAGAGCGCGCTGTGCGGCAGGCCGAGCAGTTCCTCCAGCAGGTGGACGGCGCGCAGCGAGCTGGCCCGCTCGGGCTGGCTGCGGCCGCGGCGCCAGTAACTGAGCGTCGTGACGCTGACCCTGACGCCGCGTTGGGCGAGCGCGGCGCGGATCCGGTCCAGGCTGAGGCCGCTGGCCTCGATGGCCAGGTGCAGGGCGTCCGCGAAGCCGCCGGCCGGGGCCGGGCGGCCGGCGGACGGCGCCGGGGGGCCCGGGCTGGGGGCGGGAGCCGGGACGGGGGGCGGGTCGGGGCGCTCCGTACGCGATCCGACCAGCCGCAGCCGCGCGGCGTCCTGAGGCTGCTGTGCGGCCATGCGGTGAACCTCCCCACCAGGTGACTTCGGTGGCACCGGGGCGGCGCCGGGGCGCGCTGTGAGCGGCTTCACCGAGCTTTGGGGAACCCTACGCACGGTCGAGAGGCTACGTCATCAGTCGTGCGGATGACAGTGGTCACAGCAGGTGGACCGGATGGTTAGCGATCTTGAAACAGTCCGGAAACACGGTTGGAACGCTGCGCCGGGAACGGTGGGGAACCGGGCGCAAACGGACACCGCCGGAGCGGGCCCTGACGGCGCCGCCCCGGCGGGGGTCTGCGTGCTGCTAACGGACGGTGATCACCTGACGTTCAGGGCGACGTCGTCGATCACGAAGCTGGTCTGGTTGGAGCCGTCCTCGGCGCCGGTGAACTTGAGGGTCACGGTCCGGCCGGCGAAGGAGGTCAGGTCCACGGTCTGCTGCACGTAGCCGGCGGCCGCGTTCACGTTGGACCAGGTCTTCACGGTGGTGCCGTTCGCCTGGAGGGTCAGGGTGTCGTACGGGGTGGAGCCGGTCTCCGCGGTGTCGATGTGCAGCGCGAAGGTGAGGGTCGCCGCGGTGCAGCCGGCCGGGACGGTGACGGTCTGCGACAGGGTGTCGGTGTGGGCGCTGCCGTAGCCGTCCAGCCAGGCCTTCCAGCTGCCGGAGTGGGCGGGCTGGGAGGTGCCGTTGTCGACGACGCCCGAGGAGGTGGTCCACGGGGCGGCGGTGCCGGTCTCGAAGCCGCCGTTGCCGATCAGCTGGGCGGCGGTGCAGCCCCCGCCGGTCGGCGGGGTGGTGCTGCCGCCGCCGAGCAGGGCGGTGGTCAGGGCGTCGGCGACCGGGCTGCCCCAGCCGGTGACCTGGTCGTAGCCGGTCTTGGCGGCGAAGTCCTGGTTGGCGCCGGTGGTCACGTCGTGGAAGGTGGTGCCGTAGTTGGCGCTGTTGGCGACCGCGTACAGCTTGGGGTTGGCCTCGCCGAGGGCGGGCTGACCGGCGGCCTTGGCCTTCTGGTTGACCTGGGCGGCGTAGCCGGCCCACAGCGGCGCGGCCGCGCTGGTGCCGCCGTAGACGTTCCAGCCGCCGCCGGTGTAGATCGCGAAGCCGCTCTGCGGGTCGGCGTTGGAGGCGACGTCCGGGACGGTGCGCATGGTGCCGCCGACGCCGGTGCCGGTCTGCCAGCTCGGCTTGCCGAACACGGTGGAGACGCCGCCGCCGGCGGTGCTCCAGGCGCTCTCCGAGGAGTAGCCGTTGCCGCTGGTGACCTGGAGGTTGGTGCCGCCGACGCCGGTCTGGTGCGGGCTGGAGGCCGGGAAGTCGACCGAGGTGACGCTCGCGCCGCTGGCCGAGCGGGTGCAGTCCTTGGAGCCGTCGTCGCCGGAGGCGGAGAAGACCGAGATGCCCTGGGCGGCGGCCTGCTTGAAGGCGTTGTCGACGGCGGTCATCGAGGAGGCGGTGGTGTCTGGCTCGCAGGTGCCCCAGGAGATCGAGATGACCGAGGCCTTGTTGTCGGCCACGATCTTGTTGGCCATGTCGATCTCGCCCTGGTCGCTGTTCGGGGCCTCGTAGAGCAGCTGGGTGGCCTTGGGGGCCGCGCCGCGGACGATCTCGCTGTCCAGCTCGACCTCGCCCTCGCCCTGGCCGGGCGAGGAGTCGTAGTTCGCGCCGTCCACCGGGACGGTGGTGACGGCCGGGCCGGTCAGGCCGTACTGCGAGTCGTAGGTGGTCAGGTCCGAGGACTTGTAGCCGTCGAACTCCCAGAGGGCGACCGTGGTGCCGGTGCCGTCGGCGCCGGTCCTGTCCAGGTTGTACGCGCCCCGGTACTGGGCCGGGGCCATGCCCCGCGGGGTGGCGGTGGCGGCGTTCGGGGTCACCGAGTGCGGCTGGGCGATCCGGCCCTTGCGCACCGCGTGGTTGTCCAGGCCGCTCAGGCCCTGGACCACGGAGGCCAGTTCGGCGGGGATCGAGGCGGCGCCGTCGTTGGCGAAGAAGGTGCGCTGCTGCTGCGGGTCGAGGTAGGAGCTCTCGTGGGTGCCGAAGGCCTGTGAGACCTGCGCGGCGGTGCCGTGGGCGTTGACCACCTGGCGGTTGGCGCTGACGTCGCCGACGGTCAGGCCCTGGGCGGTCAGGTAGGCCTTGACCTGGTCGACGGCCTGCTGGGTGGGCGCGTACTGCGCGCTGAACTGCTCCGGCGTCAGGTACTTGCCGTACTCCGGGGTGCCGGGGGTGGCGACCGCGGCGAGGAAGCGGTCGAGCCCGGCGGAGTCGCGCAGCTTGAGGCTGACGGCCACCGAGAGCTGCTGCTCGGCCGGGACGTCACCCTTCTTCTCCGAGTGGGCCACCGCGGGGTTCACGGTGTTCGGCAGGGCGACGCGCGGGGCGGCGTGCGGGGTGGCGGCCTGTGCGGTGGCGACGCCGAGCGAGACGGCGGTCAGCGGCAGGACGGCTATCGCCGCGGCGATGGCGAGGGAACGGTGGCGCAACGGATCCTCCTCCGGCCGGCTGTGGGGAACCGGCAAGGGGCAAGGCGTCCCGAGGGGTTCAGGAACACTGGCTAGAACATGTCAGAGCGGATCGGTGCGGTGGATCATGGTCCGGCAATTGGTTGCTAAAAAACAGTCAACTGTGGAGGGCCGGAAAGCCGGGCGTTCCATACAGTGAATGGCCGGAATTCCGGCGACGGTCCATACCAATTCCCGCTGGGGGAACGGACGTAGAATCGGGGCGAGCCGAGGGAGAGCGATGACTGACCTGATGCCGGATCCGAGGGACCACCGACCGCTGATCGGCGAGCCGCTCGCGCTCGACCTGCTCAACACCCGCTGGTCCGGAACGCCCGTCAACGACGCGCTCACCGACGTCGAGCAGTACGGGATCTGGCTCTCCTCCAACGGGCTGGCCGAGCGCTGCACGGCCGACGCGGCCGGGCTGGCGGCCATCCGGCAGACCCGCGAGGCGATCCTGCTCGCCGCCCAGGACGCCCGCGAGCAGGGCGAGTTGGGCCCGGAGGCGCGGGACGGGCTGGACGCGGTGCTGGCGCACGGACGGATCCGGCGGACGGCCGGGCCGGGCGGGGCCGAGGAGCGGGTCGAGGCCGACCGGCCGGAGTGGCTGGCACCCTGGCTGGCGGCCGACGACTTCCTCACGCTGCTCGGGCAGGGCGCCCACCGGGTGAAGCAGTGCGCACACGAGGCGTGCATTCTGCATTTCTTCGACGCCTCGCAGAACGGGCGCCGGCGGTGGTGCCGGATGGCGGTCTGCGGGAACCGGGCGAAGGCGGCGCGGCACTACGTGAAGGCGCGGGGTTAACCGACGACCGAACGAAGGGTCGGCGGGTGCGGCGTCCGTGCCGCACCCGCCGACCCTTCGTCGCGCTGCCCGGGTCAGTTCTCGGCGGGGGCGCCCAGCCAGCCGGTGAGGGCCTCGCGCAGCTCGCCCTGGCCCGGGTCCACGGCGCCCCAGGCGACGTAGCCGTCCGGGCGGATCAGCAGCACGGTGTCGGCCAGCTTGCCGTGCGGGTCGGCCGGGGCGGCGCAGACCAGGCGGTCCGCCCAGGGCGCGGTGGCGGCCAGCTCGTCATTGCTGACCAGGACGAACTTCCCGGCGCGCAGCGCCTCGTAGAGCCGCTCGGGCCCGTCCGGCTCGCCCTCGGCGGGCTTGCTGAGGGCGGTCAGCCTGAGGTCGGGGACGCGCTTGCCGACCTGGGGGTGGGCGCCCTTGGGGGCCGGGTAGGCGATCTCGATGCCGGAGACCATCCGGGCGCCGCGCTCGGTGAGCAGGTCGAGGTGGCCGCCGATCGCGGTGAGCGCCCCGCGCAGGGCGCGGGTGGGGGCGGACTCGGCGAGGGCGATCCGGATCAGCGCGCCGGAGGTGCGCAGCACCGTCCTGCCGACCGGGTGCCGCTCGGCCTGGTAGGTGTCCAGCAGTGCGTCGGTGGCGTGGCCGCGGAGGGCGGCGGCCAGCTTCCAGGAGAGGTTGGCGGCGTCCTGGAGGCCGGTGTTCATGCCCTGGCCGCCGGCCGGGGAGTGGCAGTGGGCGGCGTCGCCGGCCAGGAAGACCCGGCCGGAGCGGTAGTTGGGGGCCTGGCGCTCGTCGCTGTGGAAGGTGGAGCTCCAGCGCACGTCGTGCAGGCCGTAGTCCTCGCCCTGGGTGGCCTGGACGATCGCGGTGAGCTGCTCGGGGGTGGGGGTGGCGCCGTCGGCCTGCGGCTCGTTGCGGTCCCAGGCGATGACCCGGTACCAGCCGTCGCCGAACGGGGCGACGAAGGAGAAGCCGGCCTTGTTGGCGCCGACGGCGATCGCGTCGGCGGGCTCGCGCTCCAGCCGGACGTCGGCGAGCATCACGGAGTCGACCACGGACTCGCCGGGGAACTCGATGCCGAGCAGCTCGCGGACGGCGGAGCGGACGCCGTCGGTGCCGACCGCGTAGCGGGCCCGGTGGCTGCGCCCGTCGCGGGTCTCCAGGGTGACGCCCTCGGCGTCCTGGCGCAGCCCGGTGACCTCGGCGTCGCGCAGGATCACGGCGCCGGCCCGTTCGGCGCGCTCCTGGAGCACCCGCTCGACGTTGTACTGCGGGGTGATCAGGACGAACGGGAAGCGGCTGGGCAGCGTGCTGAGGTCGATGCCGAGCCTGTTCAGCATCCGGAGCCCGCTGAGCGGGCGGCCGGTGGCGATCAGTTCGTCGGCCAGGCCCCGGGCGTCCAGCAGCTCCAGGCTGCGGGCGTGCACGGCGAAGGCCCGGGTGAGGTTGGACTCCGTGCCGCGCTTCTCCAGGACGGTGACGCCGACCCCGGCGGCGGCGAGGTCGCCGGCCAGCAGCAGTCCGGTCGGTCCGGCACCGACGATGACGACGTCGGTTTCGGTCGGCTTCACGGTCATGTATCAGCTCCCGTTGTTCGGAGGGCGGTTGGACGCCGTTTCCGGCGCTCTCCCAGCCTCCATCATCGCGGGCGCCGGTGGAGCTGTGAACCGCCGGTCCCCCGGTGGCGGGTGGCCGACCGGGGGACCGGGGGTTCGGGCGGGGGCGGAAGGCCCCGCCGGCTCAGCTGTGGCGGCGGATCTCCACGGTGCGGAACCGGTTGGCCACGAAGGCGCCGTCGCAGTACGCGGAGTTGGCGGCCGGGTTGGCGCCGGTGCCGTGGAGGTCGGAGAAGGCGGCGGTCTGGTTGGGGTAGACGCCGCCGGTGAGGTTGAGCGAGAGCGAGACGCCGGAGTCCAGCGCGGCCTCGACCAGCAGGGCCTCCACCTCGGGCGAGGTGGTGTAGCCGGAGGCCGTCATGGCGCCCTTCTCGCGGACCGTGGTGCGCAGCAACTCCACGGCGGCGGGGGTGGATTCGACGGCGACGGCGAAGGAGACCGGGCCGAAGCACTCGGTGCGGAAGACCGAGCGGTCGTCCGGCTTGTCGGCGTCCAGCTTGACCAGCGCCGGGGTGCGGACGGTCGCGCCGGGGAAGTCGGGCGAGACCACCGCGCGCGGGGCGAGGGCGAGTTCGCCGTACTCGCCGCCGGCCGCGGCCGCGGAGCGCTGGAGCACGCCCGGGTTGACCACGGCGCCGAGGATGGCGGCGGCGCGGGCGTCGTCGGAGAGCAGGCCCTCGATGGCGGCGGCGAGGTCGGTGACGACCTGGTCGTAGGACTTGTGGCCCTGGTCGGTGCCGATGCCGCCGCGCGGGATCAGCACGTTCTGCGGGGTGGTGCACATCTGGCCGCTGTACAGCGAGAGGGCGAAGGCCAGGTTGCCCAGCATGCCCTTGTAGTCGTCGGTGGAGTCGATGACGACCGCGTTGACGCCGGCCTTCTCGGTGTAGACCTGGGCCTGCTTGGCGTGCTCCTCCAGCCAGTCGCCGAAGGAGGTGGAGCCGGTGTAGTCGATCATCTTGATCTCGGGGCGGACCGCGAGGGTCGCGGCGACGGTGCCGCCCTCGTGCTCGGCGGCCAGGCAGACCAGGTTGGCGTCGAAGCCGGCCTCGGCGAGCACCTCGCGGGCGATCGCGACGGTCAGCGCGAGCGGCAGCACGGCCCGCGGGTGCGGCTTGACCAGCACCGGGTTGCCGGTGGCCAGCGAGGCGAACAGGCCGGGGTAGCCGTTCCAGGTGGGGAAGGTGTTGCAGCCGATCAGCAGCGCCAGGCCGCGCGGGACGACGGTGAACTCCTTGGTCATCACCAGCGGCTCGCGCTTGCCCTGGGGCTTGGTCCAGCCGGCCTGCTGCGGCAGCCGGGTCTGCTCGGCGTACGCGTAGGCGACGGCCTCCAGGCCGCGGTCCTGGGCGTGCGGGCCGCCGGCCTGGAAGGCCATCCCGTAGGCCTGGCCGGTGGTGTGCATGACGGCCTGGGCGAACTCGTGGGAGCGGGCGTTGATCCGTCGCAGGATCTCCAGGCAGACGGCGGCGCGCTCCAGCGGGGAGGCGGCGGCCCACCCGGGCCGGGCGGTCTCCAGCGCGGCGATCAGGGCGTCCGGGCCGGCGTGCGGGTAGGTGATGCCCAGCTCGATGCCGTACGGGGAGACCTCGCCGCCGACCTGGTCGCCGTCGCCGGGGTGGCCGTCGAGGACGAAGGGCCGGCCGAGGAGGGCGTCGAAGGCGGCCTTGCCGTCGGCCGGGCCGCTCTCGCCGTAGGCCTTCGGGAACTCGGGGTAGGCGGACCAGTAGTCGCGCTTCGCGGCGGCGGCGAGCGCGGCGTCCAGGGTGGCCTGGTGGCGCTCGACCAGCTCGGCGACGAGGGGGTGGGTGACCGCTGCGGGCATCTGTGCGCTCCTCAGAGGGGAGGACGGGACACGTCACAGAGTAACCGAACGATCGGTCGGCTCAAGAGGGCGTGGGGGACGGATTCCGGCGGGAACGCGAAGGGGCGCGTCCCGGTCGGACGCGCCCCTTCGGCGATGCTGTCGGTTCGGGTCGGCCGGTCTACGGCACGCCCAGCTCGAAGATCACGAACCCGGCGTACCAGCCCGAGGCGATCGCACCCGTCCCCAGGACCGTCGCCAGCACCGGCCAGCTGAGCTTGCGCATCCCCACCGCCAGCGCGATGAACAGCGGGAACGCCGGCAGCAGGTAGCGCGAGACGTTGCCGAAGATGCCCAGGCTGCCGAGCACCGAGACGATCGTGGCCAGGGTGTAGGCGGTCAGCACCAGCGGCGGGCGCAGCCGGACCAGCAGCACGATCAGCACCGGCAGGCTGAACACGATCAGGGTGGCCAGGAGGTCCGGCACCTGGAACGCGAAGGGGTAGTCGTTGCGGCCCAGCAGCACCCCGCGGATCGCCTGCCAGGTGCCCTGGCCGCCGTCGAAGTAGTGCAGCCAGGCGTCGTGCTGGATCCGGAAGTAGCCGCCCCACTCGCCGGTCCGCCAGCCCACCCAGGCCACGTAGCCGAGCAGGCCCAGCGGGGCCAGCAGCATCGCCGCCAGCGGGCGCAGCACCCCGCTCTCCCGGCGGTACAGCTCGACCAGCGCGGCCAGGCCGACGGCGCCGATCAGCGCCGCCGAGGTCGGCCGGTTGAGCCCGGCGACCAGGGTGACCGCCCCGGCTGCGACCCACTGCTTGGTCATCGTGAAGTAGCAGGCCCAGGCGGCCAGTGCGACGAACAGCGAGTCCGAGTAGACGGCCCACTCGGCGCCCGAGCCGGGGGCGATCGCCCAGATCCCGGCCGCGATCACGCCCGCCCGGGGGCCGGACAGCTTCTCCACCACGGCGTAGATCCCGGCCGCCGCGAACAGCGAGGCCAGCACCGAGACCAGCATCCCGGCGCCGTACAGGCCGAGGCCGGTGACGTCCGAGGTGAGCCGCATCAGGCCGGGGTAGAGCGGGAAGAAGGCGGCCGAGTTCTGCTCGATGGTGAAGCCCGGCTGGCCGCCCGGGATCGGGATCAGCGCCGGGTGGTAGCCGAACTGGGCGACCTGCTGGTACCACCAGCCGTCCCAGCTGGCCAGCACGTCCCAGGGGTTGGTGCCGCCGCCGAACCGGGCCGGCTTCTTCGCGTAGTCGCCGGAGAAGGAGAGCAGCTTCATGAAGACGGTGAAGCCGACCAGCTTGAGCACCGCGTAGCACCACACGGCCGGTCCGAACCGCACCACCAGCGCCCGGGCGCGGTCCTGCCAGGTGTGGCCGGCGCCCGCCGGGTCCTCGCCGCGCTGGTCGGGCACGCCATCGGGCAGGTCGGAGGAGACTGCCGGTATTGCGTTCATCAGCTGCGGACCCCAGCCTGCTGGACGTGGACGATCGTCCGCAGATTCTAGGCGGTCCCTCCTCCGGTTGGTGTGGACCAGCTTCGGTTGGTGTGGACCGGCTCCGGTTGGTGCCCGCCCGGTTCCGGCTGGTGCGGACCGGCTTCGGCTGGTGCGGACCGGCTTCGGCTGGTGCGGACCGGCCGGACCCGATCGCGTACCCCGCTCGGCGGCCGGGGATACTCGGAGGATGGCCGATCACACCACGCGCACCGCCTACACCGTCGAGTCACTGCTCGCGGTGACCGTCGACGTGTTCAACGAGCGCGGATACGACGGCACGTCGATGGAGGACCTCTCCCGGGCCGCCGGGATCTCCAAGTCCTCGATCTACCACCACGTCCGCGGCAAGGAGGAGCTGCTGCGGCTGGCCGTCGGCCGGGCGCTGGACGGGCTGTTCGCGATCCTGGCCGAGCCGCAGGCGGTGGCGGGCCCGGCGGTGGAGCGGCTGGAGCACGTGGTGCGGCGCACCGCGGAGGTGCTGCTGGCGGAGCTGCCGTACGTGACGCTGCTGCTGCGGGTGCGCGGCAACACGGCCACCGAGCTCTGGGCGCTGGAGCGGCGGCGGGACTTCGACCACCAGGTGGCGGAGCTGGTGCGGGCGGCCGTCGCGGACGGTGCGCTGCGCGGGGACGTGGAGCCGCGGCTGGCCACCCGGCTGCTGTTCGGGATGATCAACTCGATCGTGGAGTGGTACCGGCCGGGGTTGAAGGCGGCCGACGGGGTCGCGGACGCCGTGGTGCACCTGGCCTTCGACGGGCTGCGGGCCCGGTAGCTGTGGGGGCCGGTAGCGGCCGGCCCGGTGGCTTCGGGGGCTGGTAGCTGCGGGGGCCCGGTGGGCGTTTCCTAGTCGGGGGGCACCTGGTCGGTCTCCTCGAACACCAGCATGGTTTGTGTACCGAGCACCTGTGGGATGGACTGGATCCGGTTGAGGACCAGGTCCCGCAGGGCGTGGTTGTCGGCGGTGTGCACCAGCAGCAGGACGTCGAAGTCCCCGCCGACCAGGGCGATGTGGGCGACCCCGGGCAGCGCCAGCAGCTGCTCGCGCACGGTGCGCCAGGAGTTCTGGACGATTTTCAGGGTGATGTACGCGGACGCGCCCTGACCTGCCCGTTCGTGGTCCACCCGGGCGGTGAAGCCGCGGATGATGCCGTCCTCGACCATCCTGGAGATCCGGGCGTACGCGTTCGCCCGGGACACGTGCACCCGCTCGGCCACCGAGCGGATCGAGGCTCGACCGTCCTGCTGCAGCAGCCGCAGGATCGCCCGGTCGACCCGGTCGAGTCTGGACATCTGTTCAGCCGACATGACCCCCCACCCTCGCCGATTGGACACACTGCCACCAGTCGACCGCCGCTCGGGCCGAATGTCCACCACCTTGTCACGCTTCTGGTCAAGATGAACAGACGACCGAACAATCGGTAGGGAGCCCCCCGCCACCCATGGAGGTGCCCCGAGATGACCGTTCTCGACCACAGACACCACACCGGCGTGCCCGGCTGGATGCCCGGGGCCACCGCTCCGCGCACCGATCCGGCCCCCCTCCTCCCGGACGTCTCCCCCGTCCGGGTGCTCGGCACCCCCGCGTTGGAGAAGCAGGACCCGGCGCTGCTGCGCGAGCTCTACCGGCGACTCGTCGTCGGCCGGCGCTACAACCAGCAGGCCACCACCCTGACCAAACAGGGCCGCCTCGCCGTCTACCCGGCCTCCACCGGGCAGGAGGCCTGCCAGGTCGCCGCCGCCCTGGTGCTCGGCGAACGCGACTGGCTGTTCCCCAGCTACCGCGACACCCTCGCCGTGGTCTCCCGCGGGGTCGACCCGCTGGAGGCGCTGACCCTGCTGCGCGGCAACGCCCACACCGGCTACGACCCTCGCGCCAGCCGGACCGCCCCGCTCTGCACCCCGCTCGGCACCCAGGCCCCGCACGCCGTCGGACTGGCGCACGCCGCCCGGCTGCGCGGCGAACCGGTGGTCGCGCTGGCCATGCTCGGCGACGGCGGCACCAGCGAGGGCGACTTCCACGAGGCGCTGAACTTCGCCGCCGTGCTGCGGGCGCCGGTGGTCTTCCTGGTGCAGAACAACGGCTACGCGATCTCCGTCCCGCTCAGCGCGCAGTCCGCCGCACCCAGCCTCGCCCACAAGGCGGTCGGCTACGGCATGCCCGGCCGGCTGGTCGACGGCAACGACGCGCCCGCCGTGCACTCGGTGCTCACCGAGGCCGTCGAGCGCGCCCGGGCCGGCGAGGGCCCGACCCTGATCGAGGCCCTCACCTACCGGATCGAGGCCCACACCAACGCCGACGACGCCACCCGCTACCGCACCGAACCCGAGGTGGAGGCCTGGCGGGAGCACGACCCGATCCTGCTGATGGACCGCGCCCTGCGCGGACTCGGCGTACTGGACGACGAGCTGGTGCAGGACGCGGCCGACGAGGCGGAGGCGCTGGCGGCCCGGATGCGGGCCGAGTTCCACGCCGACCCGGAGCTCGACCCGATGGCCCTGTTCACCCACGTCTACGCCGAGCTGACCCCGCAACTGCGGGAGCAGGCAGCCCAGTTGGCCGCCGAGCTGGCCGCCGAAGCCGAGGTGCAGCACTGATGTCCACCGCTGTTTCCGCCCGAACGGGCGGCACCGCCGGCACCGCCCGTACCGCCTCGATGGCGCAGGCGCTCAACTCCGCGCTGCGGGACGCCCTGCGCGAGGACCCCACCGTCCATGTGCTCGGCGAGGACGTCGGCGCGCTCGGCGGGGTCTTCCGGATCACCGACGGGCTCACCGCCGAGTTCGGCCCCGACCGCTGCCTGGACACCCCGCTCGCCGAGGCCGGCATCCTCGGCACCGCGATCGGCATGGCGATGTACGGGCTGCGCCCGGTGGTCGAGATGCAGTTCGACGCCTTCGCCTACCCGGCGCTGGAGCAGCTGTTCTCGCACGTCGCCAAGATGCGCAACCGCACCGGCGGCAAGCTCCCGCTGCCGATCACCGTGCGCATCCCGTACGGCGGCGGCATCGGCGGCGTCGAGCACCACAGCGACGCCTCCGAGGCGTACTACACCAGCACCCCCGGCCTGCACGTGGTCACCCCCGGGACGGTCGCCGACGCCTACGGGCTGCTGCGCGCCTCGATCGCCTCCGACGACCCGGTGGTCTTCCTGGAGCCCAAGCGGCTCTACTGGGGCAAGGCCGAGTTCGACCCGGCCGCGCCGGTCGAGCCGATCGGCCGGGCCGCGCTGCGCCGCACCGGCACCTCCGCCGTGCTGATCACCTACGGGCCGTCGCTGCCGGTCTGCCTGGAGGCGGCCGAGGCCGCGCAGGCGGAGGGCTGGGACCTCGCGGTGCTCGACCTGCGCACCCTGGTGCCCTTCGACGACGAGACGGTCACCCGGGTGGTGCGCTCGATCGGCCGGGCCGTGGTGGTGCACGAGGCCAGCGGCTTCGGCGGCACCGGCGCGGAGATCGCCGCCCGGGTCACCGAGCGCTGCTTCCACCACCTGGCCGCGCCCGTGCTGCGGGTCACCGGCTTCGACATCCCGTACCCGCCGCCGATGCTGGAGCACCACCACCTGCCCGGGGTGGACCGGATCCTGGACGCGGTCGCCCGGCTGCAGTGGGAGGACCGAGGATGATGCCCGTCGTACGGGAGTTCCGGCTGCCCGACCTCGGTGAGGGACTCACCGGGGCGGAGGTGGTGCGCTGGATGGTCGAGGTCGGCGAGGTGATCGCCGTCGACCAGCCGGTGGTGGAGGTGGAGACGGCCAAGGCCGTGGTGGAGGTGCCCTGCCCGTACGGCGGGGTGGTCACCGCGCGGTACGGCGCGGAGGGCGAGGAGATCGCCGTGGGCGCGCCGCTGGTGACGGTCGCGGTGGCGTCGGGGGGCGCTCCGGAGGGCCCTTCGGGGGCGTCCGGTGCTCCGGCCGCGCTGTCGGCGGAGGTCGAGCGGCCGTTGGTCGGGTACGGGGTCGTCGAGAGCAAGGGCGGGCGGCGGCGTCGGGTGGGGGTGGCTGCTGCTGGTCCTGCTGCTCCGGCTCCGGTTGCCGTTGCTGTCGCTCAGGCCCAGGCTCCGGCACCGGCTCCGGCGGCTCCGGTCGTGGTGCCGGTGATCTCGCCGTTGGTGCGGCGGCTGGCCCGGGAGCAGGGGGTCGACCTGACCGCGCTCGCCGGGAGCGGGCCGGACGGGCTGATCATGCGGGCGGACGTCGAACGCGCGGTCGCGGCCAAGGTGGCCGGCCCGGTGGCCGCTGCGGCGGTCGCAGCGCCCGTACCGGCCGGTCAGGACGCGGTCGTCCCGCTGCGCGGGCTGCGCAAGGCGGTGGCCGAGAAGCTCACCCGCAGCCACCGGGAGATTCCGGCCGCGACCTGCTGGGTGGACGCGGACGCCACCGAACTGATGGCACTGCGGCGGCAGTTGAACGCCACCCCGGGCCCGAAGGTGAGCGTGCTGGCGCTGCTGGCCCGGATCTGCACGGTCGCGCTGGCGCGCTTCCCCGAGCTCAACTCCAGTGTGACGGAGGACGGTTCGGGCATCGTGCGGCACTCGGCGGTGCACCTGGGCTTCGCCGCCCAGGGAGAACGCGGACTGGTCGTCCCGGTGGTCCGGGACGCGCAAGCCCGTAGCACCGAGCAACTCGGCGAGGAGCTGGGCCGGTTGACCGAGGCGGCGCGCACCGGATCGCTGACTCCGGCCGAACTGACCGGCGGCACCTTCACGTTGAACAACTACGGGGTGTTCGGCGTGGACGGTTCCACCCCGATCCTCAACCACCCGGAGGCGGCGATGCTCGGGGTCGGCCGGATCGTGGCCAAACCCTGGGTCCACGGTGGGGAGTTGGCGGTGCGCGAGGTGACGCAGCTGTCCTTCACCTTCGACCACCGGGTCTGCGACGGCGGGACGGCGGGCGGGTTCCTGCGGTTCGTGGCGGACTGCGTCGAGCAACCCGGGATGCTGCTGCGGCAGCTGTGAGCAGGACGGGGTCGCCCTGGGTGTGCTGCTCGGCACTCAGGGCGACCACCGATCGAGTGAGAGTAGCGCGTTCTCCGGCTGGGTGTCCGGGCTTCCCGCGATTTGTCGGATGAGCACTTCGGGCGTGCCACGCTGCCTAGGCGTCAGCAGAGACAAGCCAGGTGGTGGCGCAGGCCGGCCGGAGGCGAAACGATTCTCTTGGTTACTCGAAACGTAGCGGTGAAGTCCCGCAGAACACTTCTGATCCGCACCGGGCTCGGCTCGGCCGGGGCCGCGTCCGTCCCGGGCCTGCCGGAGGCGGAGCCCGCGCGGCCGCCGATGCCGCTGGACCCGCCCGACCTGCCGCCCGCGCCGGTGGCGGAGCCCGTACCGGTGGCGGAGCCCGTGGCCGTGGTGGAGCCCGTGGCCGTGGCGGAGTCCGCGTCGGTGGCGGCCCCGGTGCGGACCGGGCCGGTCGTGCCGCCGCCGCCCGCCGAGCCGCCGATCGTCCCCGCGCCGCCGATCGTTCCCGCACCGCCGGTCGTCCCCGCGCCGAGCTACCCGGAGACGCCGTCGACCACCGGCACCGCCCCCGCCTTCCAACCCCTGTTCGTCGACGCTCCCGGGCTCAACTGGGCCGGTCCCGGCGACAGTTGGAGCGAGGCCTGGGCAACTCAGACGCAGCCCCGACCCCACGCCCTGCCGTCGGTCCCGGCCCCGACCGCCGCCGCGCCCGGTGTCGACCCGACCGAACTCCCGCTCACCGCCCAGGACATCGGCCTGATCCGGGACAGCCTCGCGCTCGTCGAACCGGTCGCCGACCGGGCCACCGCGCACTTCTACGCCCTGCTCTTCCTGCAGCACCCCGAGGTCCGCCCGCTCTTCCCCGCCGCCATGGACGTCCAGCGCGACCGGCTGTTCCGCGCCCTGCTGGCCGCCGCCCGCGGCGCCGAGGACCCGGCCGCGCTGCGCACCCGGCTGAGCGAGCTGGGCCGCGGCCACCGCCGCTACGGCACCCTGACCGGCCACTACGCCCCGGTGGGGGAGTGCCTGGTGCAGGCACTGGCCCGGTACGCGGGCAGCCGTTGGGACGCGGCGACGGAACTGGCCTGGCGCCGCGCCTACCGGCTGATCTCCACGATCATGATCGAGGCCGCCGAGGAGGCCGCCCGCACCTCGCCGCCGTGGTGGCAGGGCGAGGTGGTCCGGCACGAGCAGCGCACCCGGGACGTCGCGGTGCTCACCGTCCGCCCCGACCAGGCGTACCCGTTCCGGGCCGGCCAGTACTGCAGCCTGGAGACGCCCTGGTGGCCGCGGGTCTGGCGGCACTACTCCTTCGCCTCCGCCCCCCGCCCGGACGGGCTGCTGGTCTTCCACGTCAAGGCCGTCCAGGCGGGCTGGGTGAGCAACGCGCTGGTGCGCCGGGCCGCCCCCGGGGACGTGCTGCGGCTGGGCCCGGCGGCCGGCGGGATGACCGTCGACCACTCCTCCGGTGCCGATCTGCTCTGCCTCGGCGGCGGCACCGGCATCGCGCCGATCCGCGCGCTGGTCGAGGAGGCGGCCGAGCACGGCGCCTCCGGCCGCAGCGTCGAGGTGTTCTACGGGGCCCGCAGTGCCGCCGAGTTGTACGACCTGGACGGGCTGCGCGAGTTGGCCGCGCGGCTGCCCTGGCTGACCGTCCGGCCGGTGCTGTCCGGCACCGGCCCGGCCGGGGGCGCGCTGACCGGTGAACTGCCCGAGGTGGTGGGCCGGTTCGGCCCGTGGGACGGTCGGGAGGCGGTGCTCAGCGGCCCGCCCGCGATGGTCCGGCGCGGGGTCGGGGTGCTGCTGCGGGCGGGGCTGCCGGCCGAGCGGATCCGGCACGACCTGGTCGGCGAGCTGGCGGCCGGATAGCGCCGGGCCGGGTGGCCAGGATCGGTGATCAGCCGCGGGGATTATCCAAGGGGATCAGCCGAGGTCGGGTGCGAGGAGCGCGCGGATGCCCTCGATGTTGGCCGCGAGGTACGCCCGGAGCCGGGGCGGCACGACGTTCACCGAGGTCACGCCCTCGCGGGTGAACGGCAGCCGGACCACCTCGTACTCGCCGTTCGGGTCCGTCACCTCGGGACCGTGCCGCCGGCTGAGGTCCATCGAGGCCAGCCGGCAGACGAAGAAGTGCTGCACCTTGACCCCGTGCGGGTGCAGCAGGGTGCCGTCGTCGTGGTGGGTGTGGCTGATGGTGTCGACGAAGGCGGGCACCACGTCCACGACCTTGCCGCCCAGTTCCTCGTCCACCTCCCGGTGCAGCGCCTCGACCACGGTGCGGTCCTCGCGTTCGACGCCGCCGCCCGGGGTGATCCAGTACGGGTGCGGCGCCCCGGGCCGGACCCGCCGGATCAGCACGATCGAGGCCGGGCCGTGCGGGTCGTCCGGGTCCAGCTCCAGCAGGATCGCCCGCGCGGTCCGCTTGACCACCGGGCGCGGCGGCGGGGTTCGGTTGTCGGGGCCCATGGTGACCTCCGGGGCTGGAGCGTTGTGCGTGAGTCTCCCCGCGGAGGGAAACGGTCGAAACCCCGGGAAAGGGTCGAAACACCGGCAGAAGAGCAGAAGAGAGGTACCGGCGCCATGCAGCACAGCACTGTCCAGGGGCACCTGGCGATGAACCTCGTGGTCTCGCCCGAGCTGTCCTTCCCGATCGTGGTGGACCTGGGGTACGAGGCGGGTGATCCTTACGCGGTCCGGTTCACCTTCCACCTGCCCGGGGACGCCCCGGTCACCTGGGTGTTCGCGCGCGAGCTGCTGCTGGACGGCCTCGGCGGCCCGTCCGGTGAGGGCGACGTGCGCATCCGGCCGCTCGGCGGGGAGCCCGCCGAGGTCAGCATCGCGCTGTGCTCCCCCAACGGGCACGCCGTGCTGCACGCCCGGGCGGCGGCGCTGGCCGCCTTCCTGGCGCGGGCCGACCGGCTGGTGCCGGTGGGCCGGGAGTCCATCGGGAAGGAGCTCGACGCCGAGCTCGCGGACATCCTGCGGGGGTGCGACGCGGGGTGAGCGAACCGAGCGGGTCGCGTCGGGGGCCCCGGGGTCCCTGGGGTCCCGGGGGACGACGGCCGGCGACTACCCCTGGGAACGACGAAGGGGCCCGTACCCCGGTGGACCACCCACCCGGGCGCGGGCCCCTTCTCGAGGCCGCGTGCGACACCGCGCACGACGGATCAGTCGTCGTCCAGGGCCAGGTGCAGGCCCCAGGAGACCAGGCTGATGATCAGTGAACCGACCAGTGCGGAACCGAAGGTGGACACGTGGAAGTCCAACTCCAGCTTGGTGGACGCCCACGAGGTGAGCAGCAGCATCAGGGCGTTGATCACGAAGGTGATCAGTCCCAGTGTGAGGATGAACAACGGGAACGAGAACAGCTTCACCACCGGCTTGATCAGCCAGTTGATGAGCCCGAAGACGACGGCGACGCCGAGCACCGTCAGCGTCTTGTGCTGCCAGTCGGCCTTGCCCTCGGCGAGTTGGATGCCGCTGACGATCCAGGCGGCGACCCAGATGGCCGCCGCGTTGATCAGTGTCTTGATGACGAAACCCTTCATGCCGCCCAAGCCTGACAGGCGGCCCGCTCCGGGGGAAGCTCCCGCCGGACGAGTTGGTGCCGAACGCCCCTGGTCCCGGAGGTGGACGGGGCGAAGCCGAAGGGCGGGGGAGGAGGCGGGGCCGACGGCCGGGGGCGGGGCCGGGCGGCGCCGTCGTAGGGTCGTTCGCATGACCCGTAGCCTCACCGAGGAGCTCTGGGCGTCGATCGAGCCGATCTACGCCGAGATCCTCGCCCACCCCTTCATCGGCGGCCTCACCGACGGCACCCTGCCGCGCGAGGCCTTCCGCCACTTCGTCGTCCAGGACTCGCACTACCTGCGCGACTACGCCCGCGCCCTCGCCGTCTGCGCCGCCAAGGCCCCCGGCGAGGCCGACGTACGGGCCTTCGCCGACGACGCGGTCGGCGCGCTCGCCGCCGAGCAGGGCATGCACGCCGAGTTCCTGACCGCCTTCGGCGGCACCGCCGAGGAGGCCGCCGCCGAACCGGTGCTGCCGACCACCCGCGCCTACACCAGCTACCTGCTGGCCACCGTGTACGGCGGGTCCTTCGCCGAGGCGCTCGGCGCGGTGCTGCCCTGCTACTGGATCTACGCCCGGGTCGGCGAGGCGCTGCTCGCCCAGGGCTCCCCCGACCCGCTGTACGCCAAGTGGATCGCCACCTACGGCGACGAGGCCTTCCAGTCGGTGGTCCGCCGGGTGCTGGCGCTCACCGACCGGCTCGGCGAGGAGCTCTCGGCGGCCGAACGCCGCCGGGTGGTCGAGCACTTCACGACCACCTCGCGCTACGAGTGGATGTTCTGGGACGCCGCCTGGCGCGGCGAGCGCTGGCCGGTCTGACCCGGCTCCCCCGCCGTTTCTCGGGGGTCCTCCCGGGGGGTCGGATCGGGGTGATCTAGGGGTTCTCTCCGGGCCGCAGGCCCTCGTTCCGCCGCTTCCGCCACCGTACGATCGAAGCATCGAAAGCAAGCGGGATGCGGTTACCGGACGGCGGCCGACCCGAGGGGAGAAGAGGAACCGACATGGCTGAGCTCTGGAAGTCGCTGCCCTCCTGGGTGCGCAACATCGTCATCCCGGTGCTGGTCCTGGTGCTGGCCTGGAACATCATCGCCTTCGTGTTCGGCGTGGTCGGTGCCCTGCTGAGCATCGTCATCAAGCTGCTGGTGGTCGTCGGCATCGCCGCCGCAGTGGTGATCCTGGTCAAGAAGGCCGCGAAGAGCTGACCCCGCTCCGCGCGCCGCGCGGAGCGCCTCCGGAGGCCCGGCACCCCGTTCGCGGGGGCCGGGCCTCGGCCTTTCCCCGCGCCGATCCGTTTCGGGGACCGTCTGGACCTGCGGCGATCGGCTCGCTACCGTGTTGGGCGTCATGTGCAGGCAACACCGCCTGCGACGCGGGAGCTCGGAGCACCGGGCTGAGAGGACGCTGACCGGACCGTCGACGGACGGACCGACGGCTGCGTCGACCGCAGGAACCTGGACCGGATAATGCCGGCGTAGGGAGTAGAGGTCAGATGACCACGTTCGAAGCACAGCCGCAGCCTGCCCGCAGCACCCCCAGCAGCGAGCGCACCGGATACCCCACCCCGGCCTGGCGCAAGGCCTACCGCGACGGATCCCGCCCCGACCTGCGGGTCCCGTACCGCGAGGTGCAGCTCACCAACGGCCGGACCGTGCCGCTGTACGACACCTCCGGCCCGTACACCGACCCGGCGTACGAGCCCGACGTGCGGCGCGGATTGCCGGCCCTGCGCGACGCCTGGATCCGCCAGCGCGGCGACGTCGAGGAGTACGACGGCCGCGAGGCGCGCCCCGAGGACGACGGGATCAAGCACACCTCCCCGCGCGGCGGCGACCTGCGCAACCTGGACGCGGTCTTCCCCGGCCGCCCGCGCCGCCCGCTGCGTGGCCGCGGCGGCGTCGCCGTCACCCAACTCGCTTACGCCAAGCGGGGCGTGGTGACGCCGGAGATGGAGTTCGTGGCGCTGCGCGAGGGCCTGGAGCCGGAGTTCGTGCGGGACGAGGTGGCCCGCGGCCGCGCCGTCATCCCGGTGAACGTGAACCACCCCGAGGTGGAGCCGGCCATCATCGGCACCAACTTCCTGGTGAAGATCAATGCCAACATCGGCAACTCCGCCGTCACCTCCTCGATCGAGGAGGAGGTGGAGAAGATGACCTGGGCCACCCGCTGGGGCGCCGACACCGTCATGGACCTCTCCACCGGCCGCAACATCCACACCACCCGCGAGTGGATCCTGCGCAACTCCCCCGTGCCGATCGGCACCGTGCCGCTCTACCAGGCGCTGGAGAAGGTCGACGGCCGGGCCGAGGAGCTGAGTTGGGAGGTCTACCGCGACACCGTCATCGAGCAGTGCGAGCAGGGCGTCGACTACATGACCGTCCACGCGGGCGTGCTGCTGCGGTACGTCCCGCTCACCGCGCGCCGCAAGACCGGCATCGTCTCGCGCGGCGGCTCGATCATGGCGGCCTGGTGCCTGGCGCACCACCAGGAGAACTTCCTCTACACCAACTTCGAGGAGCTCTGCTCCATCCTGGCCTCCTACGACGTCACCTTCTCGCTCGGTGACGGCCTGCGGCCCGGCTCCATCGCGGACGCCAACGACGAGGCGCAGTTCGCCGAACTGCAGACCCTCGGCGAGCTCGGCCGGATCGCCCGCGAGCGCGACGTCCAGGTGATGATCGAGGGCCCGGGCCACGTCCCGATGAACAAGATCAAGGAGAACATGGATCTCCAGAAGGAGATCTGCGACGAGGCGCCGTTCTACACCCTCGGCCCCCTCACCACCGACGTCGCCCCCGGTTACGACCACATCACCTCGGGCATCGGCGCCGCCATGATCGCCTGGTGGGGCACCGCGATGCTCTGCTACGTCACGCCCAAGGAGCACCTGGGCCTGCCCAACCGGGACGACGTCAAGGCCGGCGTGATCACCTACAAGATCGCCGCCCACGCCGCCGACCTCGCCAAGGGCCACCCCGGCGCCCAGGCCTGGGACGACGCCCTCTCCGACGCCCGCTTCGAGTTCCGCTGGGAGGACCAGTTCAACCTGGCCCTCGACCCGGAGACCGCCCGCGACTTCCACGACGAGACCCTCCCCGCCGAGCCGGCCAAGACCGCGCACTTCTGCTCCATGTGCGGCCCGAAGTTCTGCTCGATGAAGATCTCCCAGAAGATCCGCGACGAGCACGGCGACGGCTCCAGCGCGGTGCAGAGCGACTTCGACGCCGAGGCGCTGGCCGGCATGGCCGAGAAGTCCGCCGAGTTCGCCGCCCAGGGCAACCGGGTCTACCTCCCGCTGGCCGACTGACGCAGGAGCCCGGCACCTGAGCGCCGCCCCGAGAGCTTCGCTCCCCGGGGCGGCGCTTCGTCGTTCCCGCTCCGGAGGCCCACCACTATCTGCATTTTGCAGATACTGGAGCTAGAATGCAGGCATGACTGCCCTCACGATCCGGGACGTCCCGGACGACCAGATCCAGACCCTGAAGGTCCGCGCAGCTCAGGCCGGCAAGTCGCTGCAGGCGTTCATGCTGGACCTGATCGCCAGGGAGGCATCCAAGCCCACCATGGCGGAGATGATGGAAAGGCTGAACCGGGAAACCACCGCCGACGTCAGCGCCGCCGACGTTCTCGCTGCCATCGATGAAGGGCGAGCCGGGCGTTGATCGTCATCGACTGCTCTGCCCTCGTCCTGGTTCTCACGGCCCACGGTTCCGACGGGGAGCTCATCCGCAACCGCCTGGCCGAGGCTGGGGACGTCTACGCTCCTACCCTCCTCGACTACGAGATCCAGTCAGCCCTCCTCGGCATGCAGCGTGGCGGCAAGCTGACCGAGAAGGAAGTGGAGCGGGCGGTCGCCGCATACCGGCTGCTTCCCATTGCCAAACGGGAGACGCTGCCCTTCTGGGACCGGGTGAGGAAGCTGCACGCCAACCTCAGCGCCTACGACTCCCAGTACGTTGCCCTGGCGGAAGCCCTGGGCGTACCACTGATCACCAGCGATGCGAGGATCAAGCGCAGCGGTGCCGCGAAGTGTGAGATCGAGGTCTTCGCCTCGATCCACCCCTGACTGACACAGCCCCGTGCGGTGGCGCCTTCGTTGACCTTCTGCTCGATGAAGATCTCCCAGAACTCGAGCGGAGCTTCGTTGTCGGCGCGTAGTATTACGTAGTAGGGGTAATACGGGATACCAAGGAGCCCTGAGATGCGACTCAACAGCAAAGGTCAGGTCACGATCCCCGCGGAGCTCCGGCAGAAGTGCGGTCTCCGCCCCGGGGACGAGGTGGACGTGATCGAGGAGGACGGCGTTCTGCGGATAGTGCGCCGGATCGGGACGGACACTCGGGGCCAGCGACTGGCGCGGCGGATGAGAGGAACCGCTGCGGGCGGCATGTCGACGGACGAGATCATGGAGTTGTTGCGTGGGGAGTAGCCGGTTGAGGCTTGTGGAACAGGAGCGGTCTCAGCCGGTGACCCTGGTCGACTCGTGCGTGCTGCTGGACCTCATGACGAACGACCCCACCTGGGCCGACTGGTCCGAAGTCGAGCTCGCCAAGGCACAGGACGAGGGCCAGGTGGTGATCAACCCGATCGTCTACGCCGAGGTCTCGGTGGCCTATGCGGCGATCGAGGAACTCGACGCGGTCCTTCCCGCTGAGGCCTTCGTCCGAGAGCCGCTTCCCTACGAGGCCGGGTTCCTGGCCGGCAAGGCCTTTCTGCAGTACCGCAAGCGTGGAGGTCAGAAAACCGCTCCGCTTCCGGACTTCTACATAGGCGCGCACGCGGCTGTCCGGAGCTACCGCCTGCTCACTCGGGATGCCACGCGCTACCGCACCTACTTCCCGACCGTTCAGCTGATCTGCCCTTGATTGCTGTTCGGTTCATGGCGGTTCTGCTTGCTGGGGCGCTGCGCTGGAATCCCGAAAGGGGCGTCCGGCGCAGCGCCGCGAACGTCGGGGCGTGCAGGTGTGATCCGGCCGGTGGATTGCTCCGGGTGTGCGTCAGAGCCCGAGGATTTCGCGGATGAGGCCGAGCTTGTGCTCCGGGGAGAGGTTCTGGGGACGGCCGGCGAGCAGGTCGTTCAGGACTGTGGGGACATCGGAGCTGTCGGGGGCCTGGATGGCGTCGATGACCTGGCAGCGCAGGCCGCCGTCCCGGAGGAACACCCACACGTCGTGATCCTTCCGCGGCTCGCTGTTCTCCGTCGGGGAGAGCCGCCACGTCGGGAACCAGCCGAGCCCTTCTTCGGTGAGACGTTCGGCGAGTTCCTCCAGGACGTACTTGCCGAGTCTTCGGTAGCCGACTTCCGCGCGCAGTTCACCGAGGGTGACCTTGAGCAGGCCACCTGCGGCGCGGCAGCGCGCGGCCACTGTGCCGGTGTCACAGGCGGCCACAGCGAGCGCCTCGTCCCGCGGATTCGTTAGATCGTTCATGATCGGGCCAACGATTGGGATCACGGGGGCGATACGTGATTCACCGGCTTGGGCGCGGCCAAGAGGAAAAACGGTACTGCAATGGCGTCGGCGGCGACCCGGGTGGCCGCCGGTGGCCAGGGAGGACAGGTCGCCATTTAGTGCGTAGACGAACGGATCTGCGAGGTGGCGGGTCCTTCCCCGTTCGGCGCTAGTGCGTCACTCCGTTGCATCTTTATTACTCTCTTCTTTCCATGTTGTTGTTGCACGGTGTAGTGAGTTGGTGACTATCCATCACCTGTCCTGGTCGGCTCCCGCTCTCCGGACGCCCCTCCGGCGCGGGTGCGAGGGGGTGAGGCCTGACCGGAAGCACCAGCGGCGCTCTGAATCCCCCATTGGGGTGAAGGAGTTCAACGGCGACAAGAAAGGTCCTGTCCTATGGCAGTCGATGCCATGTTGTCCGCTCCACCGGGACGAGGGCGTCAACGCGCTCGACTCGCGGGCGCGTTCGTCCTGCTGTCCGGGCTGACGTTGCTCGCGACGTCCGGCCCGTTCCCCAGCCCCGCGCACGCCGCAACGGCACCGGTGGGGCTGGGGACCGACACCAGCTATGCGATCCTGGCGGGCTCAACCGTCACCAACACCGGCCCCAGCGTCATCAACGGGGACCTCGGGCTCTTCCCGGGAACCAGCGTGACGGGCTTCCCGCCCGGAATCGTGAACGGGGTCCAGCACGTCAACGACGCCCAGGCGGCGCAGGCTCAGTCCGACCTCGTCATCGCCTACAACGACGCCGCCGGCCGGGCCCCCACGGCCACCCTGACCTCGCCCGGCGACATCGGCGGGCTGACGCTGACGCCCGGGGTCTACAAGGCGAGTTCGTCGCTGAACCTCACCGGGACCGTCACCCTCGACGCGATGGGCGACCCGAACGCCGTCTTCATCTTCCAGATCGGCTCCACCCTCATCACGGCTCCGTCGAGCGTCGTCAGCCTGGTCAACGGAGCGCAGCCCTGCAATGTGTTCTGGCAGGTCGGCAGCTCCGCCACCATCGACGTCGACTCCTTCTTCAAGGGCAACATCCTGGCCCTCACCTCCATCAGCGTGAACCACGCCTCGGTGATCGAAGGCCGCGCCCTGGCGCGCAACGGCGCCGTCACCCTGGACGACAACACCATCACGAGGGCTGCCTGCACCGTCGGCCCGCCCGGGCCGAGTGGGCCGCCCGGGCCGAGTGGCCCGCCCGGACCGAGTGGGCCGCCCGGACCGAGTGGGCCCGCCGGCCCTCCCGGTGCTGCCGGCTCTCCGGGGGCTCCCGGCCCCAACGGTGCACCTGGTCCCAACGGTTCGCCGGGTGCTCCGGGTGCTCCCGGCCCCAACGGTGCACCTGGTCCCAACGGTTCGCCGGGCGCTCCGGGTGCTCCCGGCCCCAACGGGGCTCCGGGGGCTCCGGGTGCCAATGGCTCGCCCGGTGCCAATGGTGCTCCGGGTGCACCT
>NZ_JBEZXE010000053.1:28415-50978 GCF_040637885.1 Kitasatospora sp. NPDC028055
TGGTTCGCCGGGCGCTCCGGGTGCTCCCGGCCCCAACGGGGCTCCGGGGGCTCCGGGTGCCAATGGCTCGCCCGGTGCCAATGGTGCTCCGGGTGCGCCTGGCCCCAATGGTTCGCCGGGCGCTCCCGGTCCCAATGGCGCTCCGGGTGTACCTGGCGTCCCCGGTGCACCTGGTCCCAACGGTTCGCCGGGCGCTCCGGGCGCTCCCGGTCCCAACGGTGCACCTGGTCCCAACGGTTCGCCGGGTGCTCCGGGTGCTCCCGGTCCCAACGGCGCGCCTGGTGCTCCCGGCCCCAACGGCTTGCCGGGTGCCAACGGTTCGCCGGGTGCCAACGGCTTGCCCGGTGCCAATGGTTCGCCGGGTGCCAATGGTTCGCCGGGCGCCAATGGTTCGCCCGGGCCTGCTGGGCCTGCTGGGCCTGCTGGGCCTGCTGGGCCTGCTGGGCCTGCTGGGCCGCCTCAGCATCCAGGCGGGCACGGCGGTCAGGAGCACGGTGGCCATGAGCACGGTGATCACGGCCATGACCAGGGTAATCACGGCAACGGCCAGGGCGGTCACGAGCAGGGTGGACCGGCCGGACACCCGAAGGGTGCGGGGCAAGAACTCGCCGCCACTGGCTCCGGCTCATCGATTGGCATCGCGGTTGGCTCGGCGGCCGCCGTCGCCTTGGGAGGCTCGGTCCTCATCCTCGTGAGGCGTAGCGGACGGGCCGCAGCCCGTCGCCGGCACTAGCCGTTCCGAGAAGCCGACCATTCCGGTCGGGCAACCAGGGCCGCCGGCCACCGGCGGACTGACCTCGGTCATGGCTGTGGCTCGGGAGTCTTGAACCGACTCCCGAGCCACAGCCGTTCTCGGCGCCGCCCGGAGGACTCGGCTGTCGGACCTGCTCTCCGGCCGTCGAACTGATCCGTCCCTGGCTGAACCAGTCCTGGCGGCCCGGGGGAGGTTGCGGCGGAGTACCGTGGGAGACAACCAAGGACATTCCGCACACCGGCATCAGCGCCGACGTCGCCCTGGGTCGTGACGGGTCCCTCGTGGACCGGACGGGCGGCTTCGCATGATGCCGATCGCTTTCCCCACCTCTTCTTCTCCCGGGCCGTGGTCGGTGCCCGGCATTCCGCTGCTGCCACGGCTGGAACTCGAGCCGACGATGTCGCGGGAGGGCGTTTTCGACGGGGCTTGGTGGCCCCGCTCGAACCACGTGCTCGCCGAACTGCCGGACCTGATCACCGCACTCGGCGCCCACTTCGGGCGCATCGTTCGGGTCGGCCTCGACACCACGGCCTGGGACGGCGTGCCCCGGTCCATCGAGGCGAACGGCGTGACGATCAAGATCAACTGGTTCACCGGCAGCGACGCGACGATCAGCGTCACTCGGGGTCTCCAGGACCACTTCCTGCTGCTGGTGGTGCCGCCCGGCACCGCCCCCGCGACGGCGGCCTCCGCGATGGCCGGCGCCTCGGCGACCGGGAACCACACCCCGGCCGCGGAACTCCTGCACTGAACCGGAGAGGTTGTCGCAGAAGGTTCCACGGGTGCCGACCCGGTCCTCCCCCGAGGGGCCGGGGCGGCACCCTGGTCTTTCAGCTGGTGGCGTCCTGCGGGTACCAGCGGAGTTCGACGGTGTTGCCGTCCGGGTCCTGGACGTAGAGGGAGGTGGCGGTGCCGCGGGCGCCGTAGCGGGGGCCGGGGCCGTCGAGGACGGTGAAGACGCCGGAGTCGACGACCTCCTGCCAGTCGAGGGGTTCGACGGTGAGGCAGATGTGGTCGACGTTGGACTCGTGGCGGGGGCGGTGGAAGAGGTCGATGATCGTCGCGCCGTTGACCCGGACGGAGGGGAAGGAGACCTTGCCGGCCCGCCATTCGTCGACCCGGACGGGCTCCAGACCGAGCAGGCCGGTGTAGAAGGCGAGCGACCGCTCGATGTCGGCGACGTTGAGGACCAGGTGGTCGAGGGCGACGACGCGCATGGTGATCGGCTCCGGTGGTGTGGGTTCTCGTTCGGTGACGGGTTCAACGATCCTCCGGCCGGGGGTGATCATCAATGGCGGATCACCGTACGATCGTTGAGTCGGACTAAACGATGCTGGGTGCGGAGGGGCGGGGCGGCATGCTGGAGCGGCTGGAGACCGAGGTCTTCCTCGCCCTCGCGGAGGAACTGCACTTCGGCCGGACCGGCGAGCTGCTGGGCCTGACCACCGGGCGGGTCAGCCAGGTGGTGCGGAAGCTGGAACGGCGGATCGGCGCGCCGCTGTTCGAGCGGACCAGCCGATCCGTCCGGCTCACCCCGGTCGGGCGGCAACTGGCCGCGGACCT
Organism: Kitasatospora sp. NPDC028055; assembly: GCF_040637885.1. Classification (NCBI taxonomy): domain Bacteria; kingdom Bacillati; phylum Actinomycetota; class Actinomycetes; order Kitasatosporales; family Streptomycetaceae; genus Kitasatospora; species Kitasatospora sp. NPDC028055. The sequence goes on from NZ_JBEZXE010000053.1 coordinate 30,733, forward strand.
CGGGCCGGTGGTGGCCGCGATGGAGGAGGCGGTGCGCCGGGCGGTGGACGCCGGGCGCGGGGTGACGGGCGAGCTGCGGGTGGCGTTCCTCGGGGAGTCGACGGCGCCGGTGCTGCTCAGGGCGGTCGCGCTGTTCGGCGAGCGGCACCCGGACTGCTGGGTCGACGTCCGGGAGGTGCAGCTCTCCAACTCCCGTTCCAGCCTGGAGGACGGCTCGATCGACATCCTGGTCGCCTCCTACCCCTTCGACGGCATGTCGCTCGGGCCCGTCCTGCTCAGGGAGCAGCGCGTCCTGGCGGTGTCGGCCGGGCACCCGCTGGCCGCCGAGGCCTCGGTGTCGCTGGAGGTCCTCGGGGACCACCCGGTGGTGCAGTACCCGGCGGTCACCTCGGTCGGCTTCAAGCGCGACCGCACCCCCGACCGCACCCCGTCCGGCCGCCCCGTCCCCAAGGGCCCGTCCGGCAGCACCTTCTCCGAGATGCTCAGCCTGGTCGCGATGGGCCGCGGCGTCCTGCCGGTCGGCCAGTACTGCCGCCAGTACTACCCGCGCCCCGACCTCGCCTACGTCCCGATCCACGACGCCCCGCCGATCGAGCGCGGACCGGTCTGGCTGCCGGCCAACACCACCGAACGCGTCCGTGAGTTCATCCGGGCGACGGCCGAGGTGGCCGCCGCGGCCGGGAGTTAGGGCGCCAGGCGTCAGGAGGCAGGGCGCCCGGCGTCAGGAGATCGCGCGGAGCCGGGCCGGGGCTGGCTGGGTCAGTTGCTGGAGGTGGGCGGCGGTCCCGGGGTCGGCGGGGTGGAGGACGAGGAGCTGCTGGGCGTCGGCGGGGAGTTCCAGGATCTCGCGGTGGAGGCGAAGTTCGGGGCCGGCCGGGTGCTGGAGGCGGAGCGGGCCGCGGCGGGGGACGAGCTGGTTGCCGAGGCGGCGGGTGAACTCGGGGCCGGCGACGGGGGCGAGTTCGGTGCTGAGCCACTCGGAGTTCTCGACGGTGGGGCCGAGCCAGAGGTCGAAGGCCTGCTCGTCGGCGACGTCGTCCCAGTCGGGGAAGAGGGTGCGGGCGCGGGGGTCGGTGAAGACGTAGCGGGTGAGGTTGGGGGCGGGGTGGTCGAGGAGGCCGGCGGCGCCGAGGACGGCGGCGTAGCCGGGGGTGTGGGCGAGGATGTCGCCGAGGCGGTTGGTCACGGCGGCGATGCCCGGTTCGAGGAGGCGGAGGGTCTCGCGGACGGTGGGGCGGACCTCGCGGCTGGGCGGCGCGGGGCGGACGTGGCCGCGGCAGGCGCCGCCCGTGATCTTGGCGAGGTAGCGCAGGTGGGTGCGTTCGGCCGGGTCGAGGCTGAGGGCGTCGGCGAGGGTGTTGACGACGGCGGTGGAGGGGTTGCGGTCCCGGCCCTGTTCGAGTCGGGTCAGGTACTCGACGCTGATGCCCGCGCGGAGGGCGAGGTCGGAGCGGCGCAGTCCGGGTGAGCGGCGGCGGCCGTGGTCGGGCAGACCGAAGGTCTCCGGTTGGATGCTGTCGCGCTTGGCGCGGATGAAGTCCCCCAGTGGTGTGCCCATATGACGAGCCTACGGGCGAGCGAGGTGCGGAGGGTGGCCCTGCGGGGGCCAGCCTGGGCACGGCCTGGCTGGGTCCGTGGGGCGGGCGGATGGTGGTGGGCATGGAGAACGACAGCATGGAGTACCGGAGGCTCGGCGGCACCGAGCTGGTGGTCAGCCGGATCGCGCTCGGCTGCATGGGCTTCGGCGGCAGCGGCCGCGGCCACAACCCCTGGGCGCTGGACGAGGACGCGGCGGCGCCGGTCTTCCGGCGGGCCGTGGAGCTCGGCATCACCCTCTGGGACACCGCCAACGTGTACGGCGGCGGCGCCTCGGAGGAGCTGGTCGGCCGTGCGGTGCGGCGCTACACCCGGCGCGAGGACGTCGTCCTGGCGACCAAGGCGGGGCTGCCGATGCACGACGGACCGGGCGGTTCGGGGCTGTCCCGGCGGGCGATCCTGGAGCAGGTCGACGGTTCGCTCGCCCGGCTGGGCACCGACCACCTGGACCTGTTCCAGCTGCACCGCTTCGATCCGGCGACCCCGGTGGAGGAGACGGTGGCGGCGCTGGCCGAGGTGGTGGCGGCGGGGAAGGTCCGGTACGTGGGCGCCTCCTCGATGTGGGCGTGGCGGTTCGCGAAGCTCCAGCACGCGGCGGCCCGGGCGGGCGGCCCGGCCTTCGTGTCGATGCAGCACCAGTACAGCCTGGTGCAGCGGGAGGAGGAGCGGGAGATGTTCCCGCTGCTCGCCGACCAGGGGGTGGGCAGCCTGGTGTGGTGCCCGCTGGCCTCGGGGCGGCTGGCCCGACCGTACGGGCTGGCGACGGCCCGTTCGGCGGGGGACGCGGTGGCCGGGCGGTTCTTCGGGGACGTGGACCGGCCGATCGTGGACGCGGTGGAGTCGGTGGCCGCCGCGCGCGGGGTGCCGATGGCGCGGGTCGCGCTGGCCTGGGTGCTGGGCAATCCGCTGGTCACCGCCCCGGTCGTGGGCGCGACCCGGCCGGGGCACCTGGACGACGCGGTGGCCGCGCTGGGCGTGCGGCTCGACGCGGCCGAACGCGCGGCGCTGGAGGGCTCGTACACGCCGCGGCTGCCGACCGGCTTCTGAGCGTGGTCAGCCGACCTCGTCCGGCCCGGTGAAGTCCGGCGGGGTGTAGCCCGGGCCGGTGAAGTCGGGAGGGGTGAAGGCGGCCGGGCGGGGGCTCCGGCCCTGGGGGCCGGTGGTGCCGTCGGGGCCGGGGCTGGTGAAGGCCGGCGGGCTGTAGCCAGGGCTGGTGAAGTCGGGGCGGGTGGGTTCCCGGCCGGTCGAGTCGGGGCCGGTGGAGTCCGGGCCGGTGAAATCGGGGCTGGTGAAGTCCGGGCTGGTGTAGCCGGGGGCCGGGCGGCCCGCGACGGCGGGCAGGTGGTCGTGGAGGTAGGGCAGCAGGCCGCGTTCGCGCAGGGCGGTGCGCCACTCCGCGCGGGCGGCGCCGAGTTCGGCGGCCAGCTCGGGGTCGGTGCCGGCCGGGACGGCGGCGGCGCCGTCCCGCAAGGCGGTGAGCAGCAGGCCTATGATGCCGACGGCCATGGCGGCGACCCCGGCGGCGAGCGCGACCCAGCCGGCGGTGACCATCGCGCGGGCGAGCGCGAGGCCGGAGTCGGTGGCGCGCATCAGGTAGCCGACGAGCAGCAGGACGAGTGCGGCGGCCCAGGCGAGGATCGGGGTGAGCACGGTGAGCACGGGGAACAGCCCGGCGCCGCCGTCGCCGGAGCGCAGCTGGCTGAGCAGGCCGGGGGCGTACGGTTCGACGTCGGCCGGCGGCGGGGGCGTGGCGCGCAGGGTCTCGCGCAGCGCGGTGTAGTGGGCGTACTCGGTGGCGGCGGCGGTGTTGATGGCGTCGGCGTCGCGCAGGGCGAGGACGCGGAGCTGGTCGGTGCCGAGTGCGCCGGGGGCGCGCAGGGCGGTGAGGACGGTGCGGTCGCGCAGGGCTTCGGCGAGGAGGCGCTCGTACTCCGGGCGGTCCTCGGCTAGCAGCGGCGGGGGGTTGGACATGGGGACCCCGTTCATGCGGACCCCCGGCCCGGTGGCGAGGACGCGGGACCGCATCGAGGACGCGGGACACCCTCAGGGCGCCGGGGCGGGCGCGGAGGCGGGCCGCCGGACGGGCGGCCGGGTGTGGTGTGCCTCATGGTAGGGGCGGGTGTGCCCGTGCTGACAGTCGGTTTCCGGAATTTCGCGCCCCGGCCTGCGCGCGCGTGGGGGCGCGAGCGCCGGGAACAACTGTTCCAGTGGGGCAGACGATTGTCAGGTCGTCAGGTCGTCAGGTCGTCAGGTCGTCAGGTCGCCAGGTCCTCAGGCCATCAGAGCGTCACGTCGTCAGAGTCGTCAGGGTCGTCAGGGTCGTCAGATCGGCAGCCGTGCGACCAGCAGCCGGCCCTCCATGGTGACCCCGCCGTCCATCGCCACCGCCAGGTCGTCCGCGTACACGTACGGCCCCGGGATGTGCGGCGGCTGCCCGTCGTCCGCGTGCACGGCGCCGGTGAGGTACGGGATCGGGCTGTGCCCGTGCACGACCCGGGTGCCGCCGAAGGTGTCCAGCAGCTCGTGGACGGCCGTCGGCCCGGCGTCGCCGCGGAAGGCGAAGCGCTTGGTGAAGCGGCGGAAGCAGTCCCACCACTCGTCCACGCCGCCGTCGGCGAGCAGGCTGTGCACCGCGTCGTTGACGTCCGGGATGGACTCGCCGTACTCCAGGTACGCCGTGGTGTCGGAGTGCAGCAGCAGGTGGCCGTCCTCCAGGCCCATGGCGGGCAGCCGGGAGAGCCAGCTGATGTGGTGGGCCTCTAGCCGGTCCAGGTCGGTCTGCTGGCCGCCGTTGAGCCGCCAGGCGGCGAGGAAGGAGGCGGTGCCGGCGGTGGACTGGACGGGCTCGTCGCCGTACTTGGCGGCGCCGAGGAAGAGCAGTTCGTGATTGCCCATCAGGGCGCGGCAGTAGCCGCCGGCCGCGGCGGCCTCCGCGGCGAGCTGCATGACCAGGTCGATGACGCCGATGCCGTCCGGGCCGCGGTCGGTGAAGTCGCCGAGGAACCAGATCCGGGCGCGGCCGGCGGACCAGTGGCCGCCGTCGTCGATCAGGCCCTGGTGGTGGAGTTCGGCGCGCAGCTCCTCGAGGTAGCCGTGCACGTCGCCGACGACGTAGACCGGGCCGGGGGGCTCGCCGGGGCCGGGGGCCGGGTACGGGTAGGTCGGCGCGGCGGGGTCGGGCAGCGGCGGGCCGAGCTCGATGGTCGGCGGGTCGTCGCGGTCGGTGAGCTGGTCGGCGAACTGGTCGCCGAGTTGGTCGCCGAGCTGGTCCGTGAGCTGGAGGGCCGGGGAGGGCTGGTCGGGCAGGGTGGGCTCGTAGCCGCCGTGGTCCTGCGGCTCGTAACCGCCGTGGTCCTGGGGCTCGTAGCCGGTCCGGTCCTGCTGTTCGTAGCCGCCTTCGTAGCCGACCTGGCCGTGGTGCCGGCCCTGGTCGTGGTGCTGCTCCTGGCTGTGGTGCTGCTCCTGGCCGGGCCCCTGGGCGTGCACGGTGTGGCCGTGCCCCTGGCCGTCGTGCCAGTGCTGTTCCAGGTAGCGGGCCCCGCCGTAGCCGCTGTAGGTCTCCGCTTCGTACGGGGTGCCCTGGTAGCCCGGGGCGGGTTCGGGTTCGTAGTAGGTGCCGTACGGCAGCACGTCGAGGTCCGGCTGGTGGCGGGGGCCTGAGTGGGGGTGCTCAGGTCCGGGGAAGCGGTCCTCGGGTGTCATTCGCCCATCATAGGAAGACCACTCTCCCGCCGTCGTCACCTGGTGGGTATCCAATCCTCCGGAGCGTCAGCCGGGCGGTCCCGCAGGGTCCGTTTTGCCCCGGCTCGGTAGGGTCTCGTGGGTTTTTCGTGGGCGTACCGGCGGTTGTTCGTCGCCCTCCCGCCCACTGCGCTACACCTCGCCCGGGGGGCGCGGCGGGCTGACGGTGGTGCGCGGACTCCGGCGCTGGGAGGAGGCGCGGACGATCAGCTCGGTCGGCATCAGGGTGCCGGGGGGCGGGCCGTTTCCGGCGGTGCGGAAGCGCGGCGGGAAGAGCCGGGCGATGTCCACGCCCGTCCCGGAGTCGACCCCTTCGATGGCGTCGATGAGGAGGTTGACCACGGTGGTGCCGATCTTGCGCGGCTTGAGCGACAGGGTGGTGATCGGCGGTTCGGTGGCCGCGTAGACGTCGCTCTCGCTGCAGGTGACCAGCAGCAGGTCGTCCGGCACCCGCAGGCCGTACCGGCGGGCGGCGGCCAGCAGGTCGGTGCCGTTGGGGTCGAACAGGCCGTACACCGCGTCCGGGCGGTCCGGGCGGGCGAGCAGCCGGTCGGCGGCGACGGCGCCGGCGGCCGGGTCGTGCGCGGGGTAGGCCTCGTACACCGGCTCCTGGCCGACCTTGGCGCACCAGCCGAGGTAGGCCTCGGTGGAGAGCCGGGTGTAGGTGTCGGTGCTGGTGCCGGTGAGCAGGCCGATCCGGCGGGCGCCGGCCTCGGAGAGGTGGTCGAGGATGCCGAGCACGGCGGCCTCGTGGTCGTTGTCGACCCAGGCGGTGACCGGGCAGTTGCCCGGCTTGCCGTCGCTGACCACCGGCACGCCGGACCGGTACAGCTCGCTGACCAGCGGGTCCTGGTCGGGCGGGTCGATCACCACGGTGCCGTCCAGGGCGATGTTGCCCCAGACGTCGTGGCGGGAGGAGGCGGGCAGCACGACCAGCGCGTAGCCGCGGCCGAGGGCGGCGCTGGTGGCGGCCCGGGCCATCTCGGCGAAGTAGGCGAACTCGGTGAAGGTGAAGGGTTCTTCGCCGTACGTCGTGACGGTCAGCCCGATCAGGCCGGACCGTCCGGTGCGCAGGGTGCGGGCTGCGGCCGAGGGGCGGTAGCCGAGGCGCTCGGCGACCTCGCGCACCCGGCTGCGGGTCTCGTCGGGCAGGCGGCCCTTTCCGTTCAGCGCATCGGAGACGGTGGTGATCGACACTCCGGCGGCTGCTGCCACATCCCGGATGCCGGCCCGCTCCAGACGCCGTGAGGTGGTGGGACGCCGACCGCTCTGGTTGGCTGCTGCTGTCATGGCGGACCGATCGTATGGCTCCTGACAAGGGTCTGTGACCGGCGCATCGGGAGCCTTTGGAGATACGTTTCTCCATGAGTGAGCCGGGGTGCGCCCCTTCGATCCCCTCCCGAATCCAGCCGTCTTACCTCTGACATGTGCCAAAGGAACCGGGCAGAATGGCTGATCTGCGCCTGTAACCCGTCCGGGCATCTCACTCCTACGGGTGAGGGCGGTCGGTATCGTGCAAGGCACCCGACCGGGGCTGGTCCGGGCGCGCTCCGGGATTCCCGGGGGCGCGGCCAGGTTCCGCGGTACGGCGGCGATCCCGACCGTGCGAGGGCGGGCGGACCGGCAGAGAAGACGAAGGAGTACGACCGTGAGCAGTGGTACCTCAGCGCCGGGCCCGCGCCTGCGCCCGAGCCTGGACGGCATCCCCACCTACAAGCCCGGCAAGCCGGCCGGCGCCGACGCCTACAAGCTGTCCTCGAACGAGAACCCGAACAACCCGCTGCCCGGCGTCCTGGAGGCGGCGGTCGCGGCGGCCGGCTCCTTCAACCGCTACCCGGACATGGGCGTCAGCGAGCTGACCGCCGTCCTCGCCGAGCGCTTCGGCGTGCCCGCCGAGCACATCGCCCTCGGCACCGGCTCGGTCGGCGTCGCCCAGTCGCTGGTGCTCGCCACGGCCGGCCCGGGCGACGAGGTGATCTTCGCCTGGCGCTCCTTCGAGGCCTACCCGATCATCACCCAGATCGCCGGCGCCACGCCCGTCCCGGTCCCGCTCAAGGACAACGGCGACCACGACCTGGACGCGATGCTCGCCGCCGTCACCCCGGCCACCCGGCTGGTCTTCGTCTGCAACCCCAACAACCCCACCGGCAACGTGATCCACCGCGCCGAGCTGGAGCGCTTCCTGGACGCCGTCCCCGGTGACGTCCTGGTCGTCGTCGACGAGGCGTACATCGAGTTCATCCGCGACGCCGAGGTGCCCAACGGCATCGACCTCTACCGCGACCGCCCCAACGTCTGCGTGCTGCGCACCTTCTCCAAGGCGTACGGCCTGGCGGGCCTGCGGGTCGGCTTCGCGATCGCCCACGAGCCGGTCGCCAACGCGCTGCGCAAGACCGCCGTCCCGTTCGGCGTCAGCCAGCTCGCCCAGGACGCCGCCGTCGCCTCGCTGCGCGCCGAGGAGGCGCTGCTGGAGCGGGTCGAGGCGCTGGTCGCCGAGCGCACCCGGGTCGTCGCCGGGCTGCGCGCCCAGGGCTGGGACGTCCCGGACTCGCAGGCCAACTTCGTCTGGCTCGGACTCGGCGAGCGCTCGCAGGACTTCGCGGCGGCCTGCGCCGCGGCCGGGGTGATCGTCCGGCCGTTCCCGGAGGGCGTGCGGATCTCGATCGGCGAGACCGAGGGCAACTCGATCTTCCTGACGGTGGCGGAGGCCTTCCGCAAGGAGATCGACGGCTGAGGTCGGGGCGGGTCGGGTCGGGACCCGGCCGAGGTCGGGCTGCGGTTCTTCCGGTTCGCTTCCGGTCCTCGTCCGGTCCTCGTCCGGTCCTCTGCCGGTCCGCTTCCGGCCCGCTTCCGGTCCGCGGGGGCGCGCTCCGGTCGGGGTGCGCCCCCGCGGCGTCCGTGGGGGGAGTCCCGGGGCGAGGCGGGTGCGGTGCCGGCCTGAGGGCTGTCTGAGGAAGCCCTCCCGGATGGCCGGGGATTGCTGGGAGGGCGCTGGGAGTTCGGCCAACGATCGCCCACGCCCCCGCCAAGCCGCCCGCGCGGGCCGGGGGATATGGCAGATATGTCCGGATCCGGCCGGTCAGTCTTCTCCCAGCCGCCGCCCAGGGCAGCGCAAGAGCGCCCGGCGAAGCTGTCCGCCATGAAGGTGCTCCCACGGCGGCGCGGTGCCGTCCTCGTCAACTCCGCGCTCGGCGTGGCCCTGCTGGGCGGTGTGGCCCTGGTGTACGCCACGCTCGACGGCAGCGGCGGCACGGCCGCCGCCAAGCCGGTCGCCCGTACCGCGACCGTCACCAAGGGAACGGTCCTGGCCACGGTGTCCGGAACCGGCACCCTGGCCTCCCCGACCGACGCCGCCCAGGACTTCGCCACCGGCGGCCGGCTCACCGCCGTCAAGGTCGCGGTCGGCGACGCCGTCAAGAAGGGCCAGGTGCTGGCGACGGTCGACACCACGGCGGCCCAGCAGCAGGTGGACGCCGCCCAGGCCGCGCTCACCACGGCGAACGCCAACCTCACCAAGGCCCAGGCAGGCGTCACCACGACGACCACCGAGCCGCTGCCCGGGGCCACACCCCCGGCGAGCGGCGGCAGCGGTTCCGGTGGGGGCCGCGGGGCGGGCGGGAGCAGTACGCCCGCCCCGCAGACCACCACCATCACCACCACCAAGGTCGACGACGCGGCCGTCGCCCAGGCCCAGCAGCAGGTCGCCACCGCGCAGACCACACTCACCAACGCCCAGGCGGCGCTGGCCGGGACGACGCTCACCGCCTCGGTGGACGGCACGGTCGCCTCGATCGCGGCGAAGGTCGGGGACACGGTGGGCGCCACGGCCTCCGGCTCGTCCTCCTCCTCCACCGCCAAGTCCACCGGCAGCAGCGCGAGTTCGGGATCGCCCAGCGGCTTCATCGTGCTGACCAACCCGACCGGGATGCAGGTCACCGCCAACTTCTCCGAGCTGGACTCGCTCAAGTTGAAGAAGGGCGAGGCCGCCACCGTCACGCTGAACGCCCAGTCCGACACCAAGCTCAACGCGACCGTCCTGTCGGTCAGTTCGCTGCCGTCGAGCTCCTCCTCCGGGGGCGCGGCCGGTGGCTCCGCCGTCCAGTACGCGGCCACCCTGCAGCTCAACGGGGACACCAGCACGCTGCGCACCGGTCTCAGCGCGACCGTCCAGGTGATCACCGGCGAGGCGGACAACGCGCTCTCGCTGCCGACCTCGGCGCTGTCCGGCACCGGCAGCTCGCGGACCGCCACGGTGGTGCACGAGGGCGGGGCCACCGAGCGGGTCGACGTCGGCGTGGGCGTCGAGGGGGACAGCACCGTGCAGGTGGTCTCCGGGCTCAAGGAGGGCGACAAGGTCCAACTCCCCACCACCAGCGGCAACAACGGCTTCCCGAACGGCTCCTTCCCGGGCCTGGGCGGCGGCGGTGGCGGCGGTGGCCGGGGCGGCAACGGCGGCGCGGTCGGCATCCCGGGCGGCACCGGCGGCGGTGCCGGCGGTGCGGGTGGCGCCGGCCGCGGCGGTAAGGGCTGAGCATGCAGCACGTCATCGACAGGCGCGTCCCCGCGAAACCCGTGCCGGTGATCCGGATCAGCCGGCTCACCAAGTCGTACGGGCACGGCGACGCCACCGTGCACGCCCTGCGCGGCCCGTCCCGGCCCGGGACGGACGAACCGGCCGGCGTCGACCTGGACATCGAACAGGGCGACTACGTCGCCGTGATGGGCAGTTCGGGCTCCGGCAAGTCCACCCTGATGAACATCCTCGGCTGCCTCGACATCCCCACCTCCGGCCGCTACCTGCTGGACGGCACCGATGTCGGCCACCTCGACGAGCAGCAGCTCGCACTGGTCCGCAACCGCAAGATCGGCTTCGTCTTCCAGTCCTTCAACCTGGTGCCGCGCACCACCGCCCTCGCCCAGGTCGAGCTGCCGCTCGCCTACGCGGGCGTCCGGGCGGCGGAGCGCCGCCGGCGGGCGATGGCCGCGCTGTCCCTGGTCGGCCTCGGCGAGCGGGCCGGGCACAAGCCCAACCAGCTCTCCGGCGGCCAGCAGCAGCGCGTCGCGGTGGCCCGGGCCCTGGTCACGGCGCCCGCGATGCTGCTCGCCGACGAACCGACCGGCAACCTGGACAGCCGCTCCACGGAGGAGGTGCTGGGCCTGATCGACGGGCTCAACGCCACCGGCCGTACGGTCGTGCTGATCACCCACGAGGACGAGGTCGCCCAGCACGCCAAGCGGGTGCTGCGCCTGGTCGACGGGCAGATCGTCAGCGACGTCCGGCAGGCGCCGGTCGACGGGCCCCCGCCCGCGCTGCGCCGGACGGGAGTACCGGCGTGATCCTCTGGCAAACGCTCCGCTTCGCGGTCGGCGGCCTGGCCGCCAACAAGGTGCGCTCCGCGCTCACCATGCTCGGGGTGCTGATCGGCGTCGCCTCGGTGATCCTGCTGCTGGCGGTCGGCAACGGCTCCTCCCAGGCGGTGAAGGACTCGATCACCTCGCTCGGCACCAACTCCCTGACAGTCAGCGCCGGTTCGGCGGCCGGCGGGTCGCGGGCCACCTCCTCGGTGAAGAAGCTGACGGTCGCCGACGCCAAGGCGCTGGCGAGCGACACGGACTCGTCGGCGATCAAGTCCGTCGCTCCGGTGGTCACGACGAGCGCGACGGCGCTGTACGGGAACATCTCGTACAGCCCGGGCTCGGTCGTCGGCACGTACCCCGCGTACTTCGAGACCTCCAACCAGAAGGTCGCGCACGGCGACTACTTCACCGCCGACGACGTGCTCGGCTCGCGCAAGGTCGCGGTGCTCGGCGCCACGACGGCCAAGCAACTGTTCGACACCGAGGACCCGGTCGGGAAGAAGATCGTGCTCGGCGGGACCCCGTTCACGGTGGTGGGCGTGCTGGCCGCCAAGGGCGGCAGCGGGTTCACCGACCCGGACGACGTGGTGATCGCTCCGCTGCCGACCGTGCAGAACGCCTTCACCGGGTTCGGGGCGGTCAACCAGATCCTGGTGCAGGCGTCGTCCGCCGACACCACGACGGCGGCGCAGTCGGAGATCACCCGGGTGCTGCTCGGGACGCACGCGATCACCGACCCGACCAAGGCCGACTTCCGGATCACCAACCAGGCGTCGCTGCTCACCGCGCGGGAGAGCACGACCAAGACCTTCACCGTGCTGCTCGGCGCGGTGGCGGCGATCTCGCTGCTGGTCGGCGGGATCGGCATCACCAACATCATGCTGGTGACGGTGACCGAGCGGACCAGGGAGATCGGCATCCGCAAGGCGCTCGGCGCCCCTCGGGCCGTCATCCTCGGGCAGTTCCTGACCGAATCGACGCTGCTGTCGGTGATCGGGGCCGGGTTGGGCGTGGCGGCGGGGATCGTCGGCTCGCACTTCAGCATCGTCGGCATCAAGCCGGTGGTCATCCCCGAGTCCGTGCTGGGCGCCTTCGGCATCGCCGTCGCCATCGGACTGTTCTTCGGCAGCTACCCCGCCAACCGGGCCGCCTCGCTGCGGCCGATCGACGCCCTCCGGCACGAGTAGGAGCACTTCTTCGATGGAGCACGACGAACAGGTCGCCCTGCTGGCCACCCCGCCGGACGCGCGGGACGTCTCCGCGGAGCTGGCGGCGCCGCCGAGGCGGAAGCTGCCGTGGCTGTCGCTCGTCCTCGCGGGCGGCGTGATCGCCACGGGGGCGTTCGCGGGCGGGGTCTGGTACCAGCAGGGGCAGGGCGGTTCCAGCGGCGCCAAGCCCTCGGCGCGGGCCGCTTCGGCGGCCGGCCCGGCGGCGGGCTCGGCGGCGGGCGGTTACGGGCAGGGCGGTTACGGGCAGGGCGGCGGGCGCCGGGGCGGGCAGGGGCAGGGCCAGGGTCAGGGTCAGGGCGGTCAGGGCGGTGGTCAGGGCGGCTTCGCGCGCGGCACCGTCAAGGCCGTCGACGGCTCGACGGTGTACCTGACCGACGCCAACGGCAACACGATCAAGGTGACGACGGGGGACTCGACCAAGGTCCAGCTCAACAAGCAGGGCAAGGTCGCCGACCTCCAGCCCGGCCAGAACGTGACCGTGGTCGGGACGCCCGACTCCAGCGGCGGGTACAACGCCACCCAGCTCGTCGAAGGCGCCGCTACCGGCGGCTTCGGCGGCGGTGGAGGTGGTGGCGGTGGTGGCGGCTTCGGTGGAGGCGGCTTCGGTGGAGGCGCGCCCAAGAGCCCGTCCGGCGGCTGACCCGGAACCGTCGGACGACCGCTTCGCCCCGCTGGACCCATCCAGCGGGGCGAAGCCCTGCCGGGGCCCTGACCCGCAGGAGCAGCACCCACGAGGCCCTCGCCCTGGGGCCTGGGGTGGGTCTGGCCCCACCCCAGGTGTGGGGCCAGACCCGTGTTACGTCTTCCGCCGTCTCCGTAGATTCGTTCTCACCACGACACGGAGGACAGAACAATGGCGACCACGGCGACCGCGAACCTCGGCAACTCCGGTACCGACGAGGCCTTTTCGACCGCGAGGAAGTGCCTCGCGCTCTTCGGTGCGATCGGTGTGATCACCCTCGCGACCGTCGCCGTGATGGCGTCCACCGGGCACGCGACCACCCCGTTCATGTGGATCCGCGGCATCATCTTCCCCGCCCTCGCCCCAGTGCTCCTGCGGATCACCGCCCGCGCCGCCGGCGGCGACTACAAGGCCTTCGACCGGATCCGGACCATCTCCACCGTGATGCCGCTCGCCGTCCTCGGCGTCGACCTCATCCCCGGGATCTGCCCGGCCTGGTACGCCGTCCTCCAGGGCCTCTCCGCCCTGGCGGTCCTCCCCATCGCCTTCCTCACCCGCACCAAGGCCATGGCCACCGCCTTCCCCAAGCCGTGACCCTCGGCCGTGGCACCCCGCTGGCCACACGGCGCAGGAAGTCGGCCCGGCCGACTTCCTGCGCCGCGCTGCTGCCGGCGCTACTGGTACCAGTCGTCGCCGCCCCGGGCGAGGGAGCGGCCCAGGTAGTCCCTCAAGCCCCCCGCCACCCACCGGCGGCTGTCGGTCTCGTGCTCCCACACGAAGACGTCCGGCCGCTGCGGCGTCCGCACGAAGGCGAACCGGTCCCCGCCCCCGTTGTCCCCGAAGAACAGCAGGGCGTCGAAGGGCATGTACAACTCGGCGAATGACCGGTTCGACCGGAACAGCAGATTCTGCTCGACGATCCGCTCGACGGGCCACACGGTGTCCACCGAGGTGTGCCCGACGATCCCGTCGCTCTCCAGCAACAACTCCCTCAGCTCACCGGGCAACCCGAATCCGAGCCGCCGCTCCGCGTCATCGAGCGCCACCACCTGCGCGGGCTCCCGGAACCCCACCTCGGAAAAGGCTCCAAGAGCCGCTTCTCTCCACATGGCCCGAACCCTACCCAGCCCTCGCCGGGGCCCGAACGAAGGCGATCTGCGCAGGCTGTCGAACTCTCGGGTGGCTGTTCGAAGTCGGACCGGTTTCCAGTACCGGAAACACTTGCCTCTTGCCTCCACCCGGTTCGGCTCGCGAGCATCGTCGTAAGACCGAGCGAGCGAGGAGACATCGTGAAGCTGACACGTCTTGTGGGCTCTTGCGACGAGGGCGAATGCCCGACGCTCTACCTGACGGACCGGGGGACCCTCGCCGTCCAGGGCGAACACGTGACCGAGCACGGCCTGCGGCTTCCGGCTCACGAGAAACTGGTCGAGATTCCCGTCGAACTGATTCGGAAGGCCATTCGTGACAACCTCATCTAGGACCCTCGGAGAATGGTTCTCGGAGTTCGGGCGAGAGGCGTTCCGGCTGGAGACCCTGGACGACTACAGCCAGTCCGGCGGAGTGGATGCCTATCATGCCTTCCTCGCCGGCGAGGAGCAGCCGGAGGACTTCAAGACCTCCGGGTGGGTCACGACCGTCGGCGACGCCGTCCGGGCCGGCAAGCGCATGTACCGGGTGCACATCCTGTCGCGTCCGCTCACGGACTACCTCCGGTTCGAGCTGGGCTGGGGGTACCGGCGGAACATGGCGGCCGGTGAGGAGTTCTTCATCCTCGACACCACGGACCAGGCCAACCCCCTTCCCGAGGCGCCGGACTTCTGGCTCTTCGACGACGCGACCGCCGCCGAGATGAGCTACGACGACAACGGGAAGTACCTCGGCTCCGAGTTCCACACCGACAGCAGCCGGATCGCCGAGTTCAAGGCCTACCGTGACCGCGCAATGGCGAACGCCGTCCCCTTCGCGGACTGGTGGGCCGAGCACGGCGAGTGAACAGAACACAGCTCGGGACAGCGCTGCGGGAACTTCGGCAGGCTTCTGGGAAGGAAGCCAAGGCCGTGGCCCGTGGCGCTGTCATGTCTCCGAGCAAGTTGAGCAAGATCGAGACCGGCAAGGTGTCGCCGACCGTCATTGATGTGGAGCGCATCCTGACGGCCATAGGCGTCTCCGACGAGGTCAAGGCCGAGTACATGGCGGCCGCGAGGGCCGAGGCCACGGAAGCGACGGCGTGGCGCCTGATCCGCCGCCTGGGGTACCACCGCAAGCAGCAACAGATCAAAGCCCTGGATGACTCCACGGACATGCTTCGCGTCTTCCAGTCGTCACTGGTACCCGGACTGCTCCAGACCCCTGAATACATTCGGGCCGTGTTCACGAGAACGGGCATCGGTGGCGAGCAGCTCGATCGAACGGTCGCGGCGAGGATCGCAAGGCAGCAATCGCTCTACGAGACGACCAAGACGTTCCGATTCGTCATCACGGAGTCGGTCCTTCGGTGGCGCCTCGTGTCGGACGCAATGATGGCGGGGCAGCTCGACCGAATCCTCTCGGTTTCCCGGCTGCCTCATGTCGACGTTCGGGTCGTGCCGTTGGCGGCACGACAGTCCGACGTGCCGTCGCACCCCTTCGTCATACGCGACGATCGCACGGTGACGGTCGAAACCATCCACGCCGAGATTTCCGTCACCGATCCGCGTGACGTTGAGATCTACATCCGCAAGTTCGAAGGATTCGCCGGAGTGGCCCTCGCCTCCGATGATATGCGTCGTGCCGTCGAGATCATCCGAGATGACTTCTTGCGGTGCCAGGAACCCTAGCCGCAGTAATTTCTTCGATTTGACTTTTGAGGGAACAGGAAATCCTGCCCGGAAAATCCTCTGCTGGTCCTACCGTGGTGGCTCGCCGGGCGGAACGATGCCGCCAGGGAGAGCCGCACGATGAGGAACGCGTTGCGTGCGGCCCGCGATTCGAGTGCGACAACGCGGAGGTACACATGTCCACCACCGTTCTGACCCGGTCGAAGGGCGTTCCGGCCTTCGACCGGGTGGAGTCCCGGTTGCCCATGGGCGTGGCCGGGGCGACGCCCATGCCCGAACTGGACGGCGAGCACGGCCCGGAGAGCCCGCTCGCCTTCCGCTTCCTCGTCCCGGTCACCGGGGCCGGCGGAATCCTGCCCGCCGACATCGGATACGACGACGAGACGCAGACCTGCACCTACGAGGGGCTGCCGCCCGGCGTCTACATGACCAGCACCCCGCCGAAGACGTTCGGCCCCACGCAGCCCACCGGGCAGATGGACGCGCCCGACGACCCGGGAAGCAGCAACGACTGAGATGGCGACCGCCGATGCCGTCCTCGTGCTCACGGGGGCGTTCGATCCCACCGCCGACCTCGTGATCGAGGAGCTCAACCGGCGCGGGACCCCCGTCTTCCGGGCGGACACGGCGTGGTTTCCGTCGAGGCTGGCCCTGGCGGCCAGCCTCGACGGGGCGGCCGGCTGGGGTGGGACGTTGGCCACGGAACGACGCGTCCTCGACCTGTCGGCCGTACGGTCGGTGTACTACCGCCGCCCGACCGCACCGGAGTTCCCGGAGTCCATGTCCGCCGAGGCCCGCAGCGTGGCTTCCGCCGAAGCGCGGCGCGGGTTCGGCGGGTTGCTGTCCGCGCTGCCGTGCCGCTGGCTGCCGCCACCAGGGCGCGCGGCCGACGCCGAGTACAAGCCGTTCCAGCTCAGGGTGGCAGCCGAATCAGGGCTGCGGGTTCCACGGACGCTGATCACCAACAGCAGGGAAGCGGCAAGGGGGTTCGCGGCTGCTGTCGGAACTCCGGTGATCTACAAGCCCTTCACGCCGATCCGCGGGACACTCGACGGGCGGTCGGTGGCTGTCTACGCGAGCGTGCTGGCGGCAGACGACATCGGCGACCCGTCGATCGCCACTACGGCGCACCTGTTCCAGGAGTGGGTGCCGAAGGCCTACGAGGTGCGGCTCACCGCCGTCGGCCGACAGCTCTTCGCCGCCGAGATCCATGCGAACTCGGCCTCGTCAAAAGTCGATTGGCGTAGCGACTATGACAATCTGACCTATCGCATCTGCGAACCGCCGGCAGCCGTGGCGCAGGGGATTCGCCGAATGCTCGACCAACTCGCGCTCCCCTACGGGGCATTCGATTTCGTCGTGTCGCCCTCGGGCGAGTGGACATTCCTCGAAGTGAACCCCAACGGGCAGTACGGGTTCATCGAACAGGCGACCGGCCTTCGGATCACGGCTGCCATCTGTGACTACCTGGAAGGGGGCGAGCCGGCATGACGACCGTCCTCTACTCCGATGCGCAACTCCTGCGGGCGCGTGTCGCCCTGGCTTCGGAGATCGACAGCCGGAGCACGGCACTGCCGTCGCGGGTGATCGAGGCGTTCCTCAATGTGGCCCGGCATCCATTCGTTCCGGTGTTCTACCGCGACGACAGCTCGGGTGTTCACCAGCCGTGGCGCTCTGCCGGCCCGGATGACGAGGAGTGGCTGAGCAAGGTGTACGCGGATCAGGTCCTGGTGACCGAGGTCGACGGCGTGCACGCGGAGCAGGCCGGCCCGGACGGGCAGCGTGGGGTGCCGACGTCCTCGTCCACGTTGCCGAGCCTGATGGCGGACATGCTCGACGCATTGGACGTTCGACCCGGCGACAGGGTGTTGGAGGTCGGGACGGGCACGGGCTACAACGCCGCGCTGCTCTGTCATCTCGCGGGCGCGGCCCGGGTGACGACGGTCGACCGCACCGAGCAGCTGGTGGCCACCGCCCGGGCGCGGCTGGGTGCGGTCGGCTTCGAGCCGGCCGTCCTGCTGACCGACGGCGTGGACGGATATCCGGCTGGAGCGCCGTACGACCGGATCATCGCCACCTGCGGTATCAGCCGGCTTCCCCAGGCGTGGCTGGACCAGTGCGCGCCGGGCGGCCTGATCGTCGCCCCGATCAGGGGCGCGGTGGCCCGGATGACCAAGCTGTCGGACGGGCGCGCGGTCGGGCGGTTCCTGCACCGCCCGGCCGCCTTCATGCCGCTGCGGTTCGGGGACGGGCCGGAGCAGAAGGGGGAGAAGACCGCGGGGATCGGCCTTGACGACCCCGGGTTCTCCTTCTGGGCGGGACTCCATCTCGGTGGACCCCGGGACCTCCGGGAGACCGTCGAGGCGGCTCACCGCAGGTGGCTCGGCCAGAACCGTCCCCGCCGTGAGTGGTTCACCATCGAGGTCGGGCCGGGCGGCCAGAGCCAGGTCGTGAGCTATCCGGCCCCGGACGGCACGGAGTTCCGCTGGCCGCTCTGAGGGCGGAGGGTGAGCCCTCGCACCGGGCGAGGGGCAGGGGTGGACACGGGGGATCTCGGTCTCCTGACGGACGACCGGGGGTGCGGCCGCCTCCCCTGGCAGGGGGAGGGGGCCGGGCCGTGGGGACGATGTGTCGGCCGCCCGCGTGCCGGGACCGTGGAGGCATGAAGACGACCGTCCTCCGCCCCGCCGCTTACGCCGCCGCCGTCTGGGCCGCCGCGTTCTCCCTCGTCCACCTCTACTGGCTGTTCGGCGGTCGGATCGGCCTGCCGTCCGGGCTGTCGGTCACCGGGAACACCCCGCTGCTGATCATCGACATCCTCGCGATCCCGGGGTGTGCCGTCGCGGCGGTGGTCGCGCTGGCGATCGTCCGGCCGTGGGGTGGGCGGCTGTCGGCCCGACTGCTCGGGGTCGTGCTGTGGGGCATCACGGCCGTGCTGCTGGTGCACTCGCTGCCGTCCGTGCCGGACTGGCTGGCGCTCGCCACCGGCTCCCGGACGACGGCCGACTTCGACGCGATGGGCCGGTTCGCGACGCTGCTCTACGAGCCCTTCTTCCTGGCCGGCGGGCTGCTGTTCGGCCTCGCCACCCTCGGCCGTCGCCGAGGCTGAGGGGGCACGCGCAGCTGGTGATCACTCATGGGGCCACGTCGGCTGGGTCCGCCGGCCGGGTGCCTGCGCCATAGGACCAGTCTTGGCCCCTTGGTTTCTGACGTAGGAAAAGCTACGTTGCGTTCATCCCTCTGCTCGCGGTCTCGCGGCAGGAGAATCCTATTTTCGCAGCTAGATTGCCGAGGATCATTGCCATAGACCTGCCGGGGATGCAACGAGCTGGGCCGCCTTTCGTTGCAATGGAATGACGGTGGACGCTATCTTGAGCGCAGAGACCACCGATCCCCGAAGGAGGCCGCGATGCCGGGCGGCAGGCTGACCCAGCAGGAACGCCAGCAGATCGCGCTGGGCCTGGCCGACGGCCTCGCGTACGCGGAGATCGCCAGGCGGCTCGACCGGCCGACCTCGACCGTCACCCGCGAGGTGATGCGCAACGGCGGCCCCGCCACCTACCGCGCCGACCTGGCCCACCGCGCCACCGGGCACCGCGCCCAGCGCCGGCGGCAGGCGGCGCCCCAGGGGCCGAGCACCACCCCGCAGCCGCACGGCCGTGACGCCGAGGCGGTGCACGCCTACGAGGAGGTGTTCACGGCCGTCCTGATGCAGTCCGGCATGCCCCGGATGACGTCCCGGGTGCTGGCCTGCCTCTACATCACCGACGCGGGTAGCCTCACCGCCGCCGAGCTGGTCGAGCGCCTCCAGGTCAGCCCGGCGACCATCTCCAAGTCGATCGCCTTCCTGGAGAGCCAGGGCATGGTGACCCGGGTGCGCGACGAGCGGCGCCGCGAGCGCTACTTCGTGGACGACGACATCTGGTACCGCTCGATGATGGTCAGCGCCCAGGCCACCGCCCAGCTCGTCGACACCGCCCGGGAGGGCGTCGGCATCCTCGGCAGCGGGACCCCGGCGGGCAACCGGCTGGAGAACATCGCCCGCTTCCTGGACTTCGTCTCCGAGTCGATCGCCCGCGCCGCCGAGCAGGGCCGCGAGGTGCTGCACGCGAAGCCGTTGGGCGGGGAGGCGGAGGAGAACGCCGAGTGAGCGGTGGCCCCGGCCCGGGCCTCAGTACCCGATGGCCTCGCGCAGCAGCAGCACGGTGCCCCGGGAGAAGAGGGTCGGCGCGTTGAGGACCAGCAGCTGGTTGACGGCGCTCGGCTGGCCGTAGGCGGCCCGCGAGCGGGTGTCCTCCAGTGGGAGCACGTGCTCCTCCAACCGCCGCAGGGCGGTCGGCAGGTCGGGGACCACCTTCTGGGCGCCGACGACCCAGATCGCCTCCCCCGCGCCGCCGGCGTTGCCGGGCAGCTGGCTGCCGCTGGCCGAGGCGATCACCAGGGAGCCGGTCTCGGTGAGCGCGGCGACGCTGCCGACGGCGACGTCGGGGGCGGCGAGCAGGTGCCGGATGCCGTCCGCCTCGGTGGTCCGGTCCATCGCCGTCACCCGGGACCTGACGGACCGGCAGCGACTGCCGTCGTTGAGGTCCTCGTCGATGCCGGACAGCCGGAGCGTCTCGCTGGCCGCAGTGAGGACGGTGGCATCCGGCCGGATCAGCTCCCGGACCCGGGCCCGGGCCGCGGCGGCGCCGTCCAGGAGCTCGACGGTGAAGCCCCGCGCCGCCAGGGCGGTTTCTAGGGGTCGTTGCAACACGTGGTCGGTTTGCTCAGGCCGCGATGAGTTTATGCAGGCGCTCGGCTGGGGTCTCCCAGCCGAGCGTT
>NZ_JBEZXE010000054.1:0-50020 GCF_040637885.1 Kitasatospora sp. NPDC028055
CGCGGGCCCTGCCCGCCGCGGGGCGCGCCGCCGGGGACGGTGCTCGGGCCCCGCGGCGGGGCGCGCGCGCCGACCGGGGCGGCGGGGCGCACGGGCGCGTGTTCGGCGCCGGCCCCGGGGGGCGGGCGCGCGGGCGGCGGCCCCCGACAGCAACGGTAACGGGTGGGGCTCGAACCGGTGTCCGAACCGTGTCCGAGCCGGTCGGCGCCGGACCGACCCGACCCGAGGAGTGCTCGGGGCGGGCCGGTACCGGACCTGCCGGGCGATACCGGCACAGCCGGGCGGTGCCGGCGAGGCCGGACCTAGACGGTGACCGACTCCTTGACCGGCGCCGGTTCGGGGGCGGCGGTGTGCAGCTTGCTGCCCTCGACGTCGACGTCGGGTATCAGGCGGTCGAGCCAGCGAGGCAGCCACCAGGCGCGGCGGCCGAGCAGGGCGAGGACCGCCGGGACGATCGTCATCCGGACCACGAAGGCGTCGAAGGCGACGGCCGCGGCAAGGCCCAGGCCCATCATCTTGATCATCGGCTCGCTCATCCCGATGAAGCCCGCGAAGACGGCGATCATGATGAAGGCGGCCGCGGTGACCACCCGGGCGTTGTGCCGGAAGCCGGTGACGATGGCCTCGCCCGGCTCCTCGCCGTGGACGAAGGCCTCACGGATCCGGGTGACCAGGAACACCTCGTAGTCCATGGCGAGGCCGAAGACCACGCCGATCATGAAGATCGGCATCATGCTCATCACCGGACCGGTCTGCTCCACGCCGATCAGGTCGGCCAGCCAGCCCCACTGGAAGACCGCGACGACGGCGCCGAGCGCGGCGGCCACCGAGAGCAGGAAGCCGAGCGCCGCCTTGACCGGGACGAGGATCGAGCGGAAGACCACCAGCAGCAGCAGGACGGCGAGGCCGACGACCACCGCGAGGTAGGGCACCAGGGCGTCGCTGAGCTTCTGCGAGACGTCGATGTTCATCGCCGTCGTACCGCTGACCAGGACGGTCGCCCCGGTGGAGGCCTTGAGCCCGGCCGCCTGCCCGCGGATGGTGTGGACCAGGTCCTTGGTCGCGGCCTCGGCCGGCCCGGTCGCCGGGATGGCGTTGACCAGGGCGGTGTCCCCCGCCTTGTTGAACATCGGCGGCGTCACGGTGACCACGCCGGGCACACCGGAGACGGCCTTGGCGACCGAGTCGGCGGCGGCCTTCGGGTCCGCGGTGCCCTTGACGTCCACCAGGACGGTCAGCGGCCCGTTGAAGCCGGGGCCGAAGCCCTCGGACAGCAGGTCGTAGGCGCGTCGCTGGGTGGTGGAGGTGGGCTTGGCCTCGTCCCCGGGCAGGCCGAGGCGCAGGTCGAGCGCGGGCGCGGCGAGCACGCCGAGGCCGACCACGCCGAGCAGCAGCACCCCGAGCGGGCGGCGCACGATGAACCGGGCCCAGCGGGCGCCGCCGTTCTCCTTGGCGCCGACCGGCCGCGCCGCGCCGTCGCCGCCGCCCTGGGCCTTGCGGACCTTGCGGGGCAGGGCCCGGCGGCCGATGAAGCCGAGCAGCGCGGGCACCAGGGTGAGCGCGACCAGCACGGCGATGACGACCGTGCCGGCGGCCGCCATGCCCATCTTGGCGAGGATCGGGATGCCCACCACGGAGAGCCCGGCGAGGGCGATCACCACGGTCAGGCCGGCGAAGACCACCGCGGAGCCGGCCGTGCCGATGGCCCGGCCGGCCGCCTCCTGCGGGGTGCGGCCCTCGGCGAGCTCGGCCCGGTAGCGGGAGACGATGAACAGGGCGTAGTCGATGCCGACCGCGAGGCCGAGCATCATGGCGAGCGTGCCGGTGGTCGAGGAGAGGCCGAGCGCACTGCCGAACGCGGTGATCAGCGACATGCCGAGGCCGACGCCGATCACGGCGGTGAGCAGCGGCAGGCCGGCGGCAACCAGCGAGCCGAAGGTGATCACCAGGACGACGGCGGACAGCGCCATGCCGATCGCCTCGCTGCTGCCGCCCGCGTCGGGCTTGGCCATCAGGGCGTTGCCGCCGATCTCGACCTTGAGCCCGGCGTCCCGGCCGTGCTGGGCGGCCTGCTGGAGGGCGTCGGTGGCGCCCTTGGACACCTCGCCCGCCTTGGCGGAGTAGTTGACCGTCGCGTAGGCCGTCGAGCCGTCCTTGGAGACCGCGCCCGGCATCTTGAACGGGTCCACCGCGGCCGTGACCTGCTCGCCGTGGGCGAGCTCGGCGACCGTCTTCTCGACGGCCTGCTGGTTCGGCCCGGCGGTGATCTTCTGCCCGGAGGGCGCGACGAACACCAGGCGGGCCGAGGCGCCGTCGGCGTGGCCGCCGGGGAAGCGCTCGTTCATCAGGTCGAAGGCCTTCTGCGCCTCCGTGCCGGGCATCGAGAATCCGTCGTCGGGTGCGGCGGGCGCCTTGGCCGCCAGGACTCCGGCGAGCGCCAGCACGGCGACCCAGAGCAGGGTCACCAGCCGGCGCCGGACGAAGGCCCATCGGCCAAGGCGGTACAGGAACGTTGCCACGGGAGAACGGGCTCCTTCGGATTCGGAAGCAGGTGCGCGGACGGGGACGGGTGCGGGAGCGGGCGCCCGGAGGCGGTCCGCTCGCAGCATGACCAATCCTTGATCGCCGGCCCCTGCTCCGTCGTCGTCCCTGCGCAGGCCGTTTGCGTACTGCGGACGCAGTACAGCCCTCCCCCGTACGGAGGAGCGCACGCCCTCCACCGGGAGCAGCCGGGAGCACCCCGTTGGCCTGCGGCGGGAGCAGCCCGGGGTCACCCGGCCGGCCGGTGACGACGGGCCGCGGCCGCCCCGGCCCAGTAGCGTGATGGGCCACTGGCCCGACCGTTTTGCCCCGGTCCGGGCTGACCCGTCCCGATCGGTGCTGATCCCAGCCCGCCGCCGGAGGTGCCCCATGGGCGTGCCCGCCGCCCGCATCGTGTTCGACGAGAACGACCGCGCGGCCGTCGCCGACGCCGTGACCGAGATGCTCACCACCGGTGCCCTCACCCTCGGCCCGTGGAACGAGCGGTTCGAGCAGGCCTTCGCCGCCGAGCACGGCGCCTCGCACGCCGTCGCGGTGAGCAGCGGCACGGCGGCCCTGGAGATCGTCCTGCGCGGCGTCGACGTGCGCGGCCGCGAC
This sequence comes from Kitasatospora sp. NPDC028055, assembly GCF_040637885.1. NCBI lineage: Bacteria > Bacillati > Actinomycetota > Actinomycetes > Kitasatosporales > Streptomycetaceae > Kitasatospora > Kitasatospora sp. NPDC028055. The sequence continues at coordinate 3,139 of NZ_JBEZXE010000054.1, forward strand.
GTGGTCGTCCCCGCCGTCACCTTCTACGCCACGGCCGGCGCCGTGGTGCACGCGGGCGGCCGCCCGGTGTTCGCGGACGTCGACCCGGCCACCCTGGCGCTCTCCCCCGAGACCCTGGCCGCCGCCCTCACCCCGGATACCGCGGCCGTCGTACTCGTCCACATCGGCGGGCTCGTCACGCCCGACGTGGACGCCCTGCGCGAGCTCTGCGACCGGCGCGGCATCCCGCTGGTCGAGGACGCCGCGCACGCCCACGGCAGCAGCCTGGGCGGCCGCGCCGCCGGGACCTTCGGCCTGGCCGGGGCCTTCTCCTTCTACCCGACCAAGGTCACCACCAGCGGCGAGGGCGGCATGATCCTCACCGAGTCCGCCGAGCTGCGCGACGAGGCCCGGATCTACCGCGACCAGGGCAAGGGCTCCTTCGGCACCAACCACCACGTCCGGCTCGGGTACTCCTGGCGGATGAGCGAACTGCACGCGGCCGTCGGCGCGGTGCACCTGCGCCGGCTCAAGGAGTTCATCGAGACCCGCCGGGCCGTCGCCCGCCGCTACGACGCGGCGCTGGCCGGCGTCGACGGGCTGCGACCGGTGCTCGAACCGCCCGGCAGCCGCGGCAACTACTACAAGTACGTGGCGCTGCTGGCGCCCGGCGTCGACCGCGCCGCGTTCAAGCGGGCGGTCGCCGAGGAGTACGGGGTGCGGATGTCCGGTGAAGTATACGACCTGCCGCTGCACCTCCAGCCGGTCCTCGCCCCCTACCGGGGCGGTCCGCTGCCGGTGGCCGAGGACGTCTGCGCGCGGCAGGTCTGCCTGCCGGTGCACTCCGACATGACCGAGGACGAGACGGAGCTGGTCATCGAGGCCGTCTCCACCGTGCACCGGCGGATGGCCGGCTAGTCGGCCGGCCGAGCAGCCGGACCGAAAGGAGCAAGACCGTGCGGATAGCCGTCACCGGAGGCTGCGGGTTCATCGGCTCACACGTCGTGGACCACCTGATCGCGGCCGGCCACGAGGTCCTCGCCGTGGACACCACCGACAAGTACCTCAACCCCGACGCCGAACACGCCCGCCTCGACGTCCTCGACCTGCCCGCGCTGACCTCGGCGCTGGCCGGCAGCGAGGTCGTCTACCACCTGGCCGCGATGGCCGACGTCGAGCAGGTGTCCGCCGACCCCGTCCGGGCGGTGCGGACCAACATCGACGGCACCGAGGCCGTCCTGGAGGCCGCCCGGCGCAGCGGACTGAGCCGCACCGTCCTGGCGAGCACCGTCTGGGTCTACGGAGCCGCCCTCACCGACGATCAACTCGACGGCGGGGAACAGGAGTTGGACGAGCACGTGCCGATCGAGCTGGAACACAGCGGGCACCTGTACGTGGCCACCAAGCTCGCCGCCGAGATGCTGGTGCACAGCTACCGCGAGCTCTACGGGCAGCACTTCACCATCCTGCGCTACGGCATCCCGTACGGTCCGCGGATGCGCGACGAACTGGTCGTCGCCCGGTTCGTCCAGGCCGCGCTGGAGGGGCGGCCGATCACCATCGCCGGGGACGGCCGGCAGAGCCGCAACTTCGTCTACGTCGAGGACCTCGCCGACGCCCACGTCCGCGCCCTCTCCCCCGCCGCCGAGGACCAGACCTTCGCGTTGGAGGGCTCCACTGCCGTCTCGGTGCGCGACATCGCCGACACCGTCGACCGGCTGCTCGGGCCGGTCACCATCGAGCACATCGACGGGCGCAAGGCCGACTACACCGGGCGGCGGATCTCCTCCGCCCAGGCCAAACGGCTGCTCGGCTGGTCGCCGAGGACCAACTTCGCCGACGGCGTGCACCGCTACGCCGACTGGTACCGGGCCGGCACCACCGCACCCGCCGCCGGCTGACCGGGACCGCCCGATGCCGCACGCCCTGCTGGTCTCCGGCTCGCTCGGCCAGGGCCACGACGTGATGGCCCAGGCCTGCGCCGACACCCTGCGGGAGCGCGGCTGGAGCACCAGCACCGTGGACGCGATGGCGCTGCTCGGGCAGCGGTCGGGCGCCGCCGGGGAAGCCGTCTTCCGGCGGCTGCTCGAACTGCCCGGGGTCTACGACGCGTTCCACTTCTCGGCGCTGCGCCCGGGCGCCCGGCTCGCCCTGCTCGCCGACGCGGCCGCGCGTAGCCGGCTCGTCCCGGCGCTCGGTGCGCTCGTCGAGGCCCAGCGGCCGCAGCTGGTGGTCTCGGTGTTCGCCACCGCCACCTCGGCGGTCAACCGGCTGCCGGGGCGGGGGTTCCGGCACTTCGTGTTCTGCACCGACGTCACCCCGCACCGGCTCTGGGTGCAGGACGGTACCGACCTGTTCCTGGTCACCTCCGAGGTCGCCGCCTGCGCAGTGCGCCGCTACCGGCCCGACGCCGAGGTCGCCGTGCTGCCCGCGCCGCTGCGGCAGCCGTTCTACCGGCCGCCCGACCGGGCCGAGGCCCGGGCCGACCTCGGCGTGCCGGCGGACGCCGGGTGCGTGCTGCTGATGTCCGGCTCCTGGGGGCTCGGGCCGATCGCCCGCACCGCCGCCGAACTGGCCGCCGCCGGACCGCACGTGCTCGCCGTGGCCGGGCGCAACCAGGAGCTCGAACTGCGGCTGCGGGCGGCCGCCCGCCGGGAGCCGCGCCTGCACGCCTTCGGCTACACCGACCGGATCCCGGCCCTGATGGCCGCCGCTGACCTGGTCGTCACCAGCTCCGGCGACACCTGCAGCGAGGCCCGGGCCCTCGGGCGCCGGCTGCTGCTGCTCGACGTCGTCCAGGGCCACGGGCGGGACAACCTCCAGCACGAACTGGAGCTCGGCCACGCCGACGTGGCCACCGCGCGCCCGGCCGAGGTGGTCCGCAACGCGCTGGCCGCGCTGGGCCGGCCGGAGCCCGACCCCTCGCCCGGCGCCACCCCGGACGCCTGGCGCAAGGGCTTCGGGGCGGCCCTGGAACGGGTGGGGCTGGAGTGAGCGGCCCTCAACCGCCGTGGGCCTCGGGGTTCACCGTGCGGAAGAAGACCCGGCTGTGCTCCCGGTCGAAGGAGAACGCCCCCGTGTACCGGCCGTGGGTGACCGAGCGGTCATAGTCCTCGCTGTTCGGCGCCGCCGCGGCCCGGCCCTCCGGGCGAAGGACGGGAGTCTGAGACGGGCCTTAGCTCGGGAGATAGGTCGGGCCCTGGGTGTCCTGGGCGGCGATGACGGAGAGGTAGCTCGGGCTGGTGCCGAGGACCCCGCTCGGGGCGGTGGCGGTGGCGGTGTCGTAGCGGTCCGGACCGGCCTGGGCCCGGGCGGTGTCGTCCGGCGCGGCGGCTCCGGTCAGGGCCGCCGTGACGATGCCGGCTGCCGCGATCGCGTGGGCCAGTCCGCCTGTCCAGTCGGGCATGGGTGCCTCCCCCGTCGTCGGCGCGCCCGCCCCCGTGGTGGACGCGACCCGCCGATCGTCCCAACTACCGTGCGCCATGGGCAAGGGGTGGGACGGCGTGGTCCCGCAGCGGGCCGAGGATGAGGGCGCGGGCGCGGCAGTGGGCGGCGATCAGCGGGAGGGCGGCCAGGGTGGCGCGCCAGGAGTCCGGGGCGGAGGTGCAGTCGGAGTCGTGCAGCAGCAGGGTGGCGCCGGCGGTGAGGCCGGGGCGGGCGGTGGCATAGACGGACTCGCCGGTGGCCTCGGCCGTCCAGTCCCGGCCCCAGGCCGTCCACAGCACGGTGCGCAGGCCCAGCCGGCGGGCGGCCAGCGCCGGACCGGCCGTCAGCACGCCGTACGGCGGGCGGTACCAGGCCGGGCGGGCGCCGCACAGGTGCGTCACCGCCTCGGCGGCGCGGCGCAGTTCGCGCAGGTCGCGGGCCGGGGCCGGGTACCACTGCTGCCGGTGGTGCCAGCCGTGCACGGCCACCTCGTGGCCGCGCAGCACCAGTTCGCGGCCGAGGTCCGGGGCCCGTTCCAGCATCCCGCCGAGCAGGAAGAAGGTGGCGCGGGCGCCGAGTTCGTCGAGGGCGTCCAGGACGTACGGGGTGCTGCGCGGGTCGGGGCCGTCGTCGAAGGTGAGGGCGAGGTGGCCGGGGGCGGTGCCGTACCCGGCGGTGCGGCGGGCCAGGGTGCGGCGCAGCGGCGGGAGGCGGACCGTGGCCGGGGCGAGGTGCAGGAACTCCAGGCCGGCCGCGAGCGCGAGGGCCGTGCCCGCCCGGGAGGTCCGGGAGGCCCGGGAGGCCCGGGGGCTCACCCGAAGCGGGCGGCCATCCGGCGGAACACGCCGGGCGCGACCCCGTGGATCCGGGCCGGGAAGCCGAGCCAGTGCGGGACGTAGAGGCGGTCCCGCTCGGTGGTGATGGTCGCGACCACGGTGTCCGCGACCCGCTCCGCCGAGACCGGGCGCGGGCGTTCGCGCTGGTACGGGGTGCCGCGGCGGTCGAAGAACGGGGTGTCCACCGCGCCGGGCAGGACGAGGCGGACGCCGACCCCGGTGCCGCGCAGCTCGTACCAGAGGCTCTCGGCGAACATCGCCAGCCCGCCCTTGGTGGCCGAGTAACCGGACTCGTCGCGCACGCCGACCTGGCCCGCCATCGAGCCGAGCAGCACGATCCGGCCGTGCCGGCGCTCCAGCATCCCGGGCAGCAGCAGCCGGATCAGGCGCAGCGGGGCGGCCAGGTTGACCTCGATCATCCGGTCGAGGGTGTCGGACGGGGTGTCGGCGAACGGGCCGCGCCAGCCGAGGCCGGCGCTGGCGACCAGGACGTCGACCCGCCCGGTGGCGGCGAGTGCGGCCTCGGCGAGGCGGGCGGCGCCGTCCGGCTTGCTCAGGTCCTCGGGGAGGGCGATGCCGCCGGTGCGCTCGGCGAGGGCGTCGAGGCGGGTGCGGTCGGTGCCGGAGAGCAGGGTGCGCCAGCCGGCGTCGGCCAGTCGGGTGGCGGTGGCCAGGCCGATGCCGGAGGACGCGCCGGTGATCAGGGCGACTGGGCGGTCGGTCTGCTCCGAGCGCCGGGGCCGGGCCTGGGCGTCCTCCGACGTCACGGCTTCCTCCGTCATCGCGCACCTGCCGGGTCCGTGGGCGTTCTGCCGTCCTTTTTGTCCGGCAAGTCACCTTCGCACGGCGGAGTCGTCCGGGCTACCGGGGCGAACCGCGGGCTGGGCCTCGGCGTCCGGGTGCGGGGCCGACAGTTCGGCCGCACCGCCCTCCAGTTCGCCGAAGCGGGACAGCAGGAACGTGCCGCCCACCGCGACCGCGAAGCCCGTCAGCGCGCACCAGGCGAACCCGGGGCGCGCGGAGTCCCCCAGCGAGACCACCCCGACCAGGGCCGGGCCGAAGGTCTCGGCCACCGTCCCGGCCGCCGTCGCCGCCGTCACCGTGCCGCGCTGCAGCGCCAGCGCGTACGCCAGGTAGCCGCCCAGCCCGCCGACCGCCAGGGCGTACGCGGCCGGATCGGTGAGCACGGCGGTCAGCGTGGAGGCGTCCAGGACCCGCACCGCCAGGCTGGTGATCCCGAAGCCGACGCCCGCCAGCAGGCCGAGGCCGGCCGCGGCCGCGGTGCCCTTCCGGCGGACCAGGACCAGGGTGGCCAGCAGCATCACGGCGGTGGTCGCCAGCAGCGCCCAGTGGAAGGCCGCCGGGGCGTACTCCCGGCCCTCCTTGCCGGAACCCAGCGCCAGCAGGCTGAGGCCCACCACCACGGCGGCGATGCCCGCCGCGTCGCTGCGGCGCAGCCGCGCGCCCAGCAGCCAGACGGCGGCCAGAGCGGTGACGGCGAGGCTCGCGTTGGTGACGGCCTGCACCAGGAACAGCGGGAGGCTGCGCAGGGCGACGATGCTCAGCACGAAGCCGAGGATGTCCAGGAGCGTCCCGAGGATGAACTGCCAGGACCGCAGCAGCGCGGCCAGCAGCCCCGCCCGCACCCGGTCCGCGCGCGGGGCCGACCGCGCCCCGCGCGCCTGGAACACCGCCCCGAAGCCGAAGCAGACGGTGGCGACCAGCGCGGTGGTGAGTCCCAGCAGCATGCGTCTCCCTCGCGGGGCGGCAGCGGTTCACCACCCAGTCTGGGCCCGGGGCGGCGGGGGTGCACGGGTGGACGGCCGGGGCCGTCGGAGCGGGGCCTGCTCGCCCGCTCCGACGGCCGGCGTGCCGATCAGTACCACTCCGAGTACCCCCAGCTGTTGTTGTACTGGAAGTAGGCCCGGGACTGGATGTCCTTGTCGTCGACCATCCGGGTGTAGATCGTGCCGTTGCCGTTGTACACGGCGGAGTACGAAGCACCCTGGTTGTTCTCGACCCGGATCGTGATCTGGATGCCGCCGTAGTCGCCGCCGGTCGCGCGCGCCCATGCGGCACGGCAGGTCGGGCTGTAGCGCAGCTCCGCGTCACCGTTGGGCGCCGTGTAGGCGACGGTCCGCGCGTCGTTCTGGCAGATGGTGGTGGCCGGGTCGAGGCCGGTGCAGCTCCTGGCGTAGCAGGAGGTGGCGGCCGAGGCCGTGCCGGTGGCGACCAGGGTGCCGGACGCGGCCAGCGCCAGGGTGGCGGCGGCGGACGCGAGTGTGCGCAGGGAAGGCTTCAAGGGGTCCCCCCGAGTGGGTGAAGGGTGCGGCGGTACGCCCCGGTGGCGTCGCCCGTTCACACCCTGGCACCGCGAGGGGGCGTCCCCGTCGTCCCGGGCCGTCCCCGGGTCATCCCCGGCCATCCCGGGACGGCGACGGGATCGGGCCGCCACCCGTGGACGGCCCCGCGGGGCGGACCGGGCGCGTCACGGTCAGGGCCGCAGCGCCACGCCCGCGTAGGCGGAGGCGTCGGAGGCCGAGACGGCCGGTTCGTCGGGCACCGGCCGCCAGTGCGGGGTGGGGACGACACCGGGTTCGAGGAGCGTCCAGCCGTCGAAGAAGCGGACGAACTCCGCGCGGGTGCGGGCCTGGGCGGCGGTGCCGGCGGCCTGGTAGATGCCGGTGATCCGGCGGATCTCCTCGGGGGCGAAGTCGGGCGTGACGTGGGTCATCACCAGGGCGCTGCCGGGGGCGAGCACGGACTTGAGGCGCTCGACCAGCTCATGGGCGCCGCGGGCGTCGGGGACGAAGTGGAGCAGGGCGTTGAGGGAGAGCGCGACCGGGCGGGCGAGGTCGATGGTCTCGCGCAGGCCGGGTGCGGCGAGCAGGCCGTCCGGGTCGGTGACGTCGGCCTCGACGTAGGCGGTCCGGCCCTCGGGGGTGCCGGTGAGCAGGGCCTGGGCGTGGGTGAGGACGATGGGGTCGTTGTCGGCGTAGACGATCCGGGCCGTGGGCCGCACGCTCTGGGCGATCTCGTGGAGGTTGGGCGAGGTGGGGATGCCGGTGCCGATGTCGAGGAACTGGTCGATGCCCGCCCGGGCGAGGGCGCGGGTGGAGCGGTGCATGAAGGAGCGGTTGGCGCGGGCGGTCTCGCGCAGCCAGGGGGCGATGGCGAGGGCGTGCCCGGCGGCCTCGCGGTCGGCGGCGAAGTTGGTGAAGCCGCCCAGGTAGTAGTCGTACATCCGGGCCGAGTGCGGCACGTTCAACCGCAGGTCGACCCCGTCGTAGAGGCTCATGGCCCCTCCCCTCGGCTCCGTGGACACCGTCCGATTGCTGCCCACCGCTTCCGGGGGGCAATCGTCCTCCTACCAGCCCGTTTTCGCAGGGAATCTGTTGGGCTGATCAGATGGGATGACAATCTGTATTCGCTGTGCGGCCTGGAGTGACGGGCCTGAGGGAATGAGGATGGGCGCGGACAGCCCGACCCTCGGGTGGCCCGGTGCGCAGCCGACGGCCACGGAAAGCAGGCTCGATGACGATCGACAGGGGTGCCCCCGCGCGCGGGTACCGGGGAGGGGCGACGGTGGAGCACGCCGGTGCCGCAGGGGCGGAGCGGATGGCGGCCGTGGACCCGGGCCTGCGGCTGGACCTCACCTACGGCGCCTTCTGCGAGACCCACGAACCCGCCTGGCACGCCCTCGCGTTGACCAGGATAGGCAGCCAGGCCGACGCCGCACTGGTGGTCGAGGCGGTCAAGGCCGACCTGGCCCGCTGCTGGCCCCAGGTGCTGCGGTTCGAGGAACCGGCCGCGTACGCCTGGCGGTTGGCGAACCGGCACGTCGGGGACTGGGTGTCGGCCGAGGAACCGGTCGAGGTGGAGGCGGTCACCTTCGCGGCGGTGATCGGGGCGTTCAAGCAGGTCGCCGACGGACTGCTGCACAGCGAGGCGGACGAGGTCCGGCTGTACGCGGCGATCCTCGAACTGCCGGACCGGCAGCGGGACGTGGTGATCCTGCGCTACCTGCTCGGCCTGCACACCAAGGTGATCGCCGCGTACCTGGGACGGCCGGTGGCCACGGTGCACTCCAACCTCCGGCACGCCCGGGAGCGGTTGGCGCGTCGGCTCGGGGTGGGTGAACTGCCGGACCGTGGCGGTGAAGTATGACCGGTAACGGGGCGGAGCGGCCCTTCGATGGGGAGCGTGCGGCGGGCGGGGGGCGGGCGGTGTTCCAGGTACCCCGGTCCGAACGCGCCCACGCCGAGCGGATCGCGGCCCTGCGGCAGGCCCGGCTCACCGCCGCCCCGGCCCACCTGCCCACCGAGCACGAGCAGGCCGCCTTCGAGCTCGGCCTGGTGGTCGCCCTGGTGCTGGGCGCGCCGTGCGCCTCCCGCGGACTGGACCTGCTGGTCAACGCCCGCCGGATCCAGCCCGAGGGGGCCGAGGTGTTCGGCGCCCTGCTGTACGCGACCGGCAAGGAGGAGGGCGCCGAGTTCTGGTGGCGCTTCGCGGCCGGCTCGGGCAGCGGGACGGCCGCGTACTGCCTCCACCTGCACCACTTGAAGCTCGGCGAGACCGATGACGCCGACTACTGGCGGGCCTGGTCCGAGCAGCTGTCGACGGCCGAACGCCCGCCCGGGCCGCGGCCGTTGCTGATGAGCCGACCACTGCTGCCGGAGGACGTCCGGCGGGACATCCTCGCCCGGGTGCACCGGGGCCTGGCCCCGCAACTGCCGCCCGCGCTGGTCGCGGTGATCGACCGGCTGCCGTTGCAGGACGGGGACGAGGAGGAGGTGCCGAACCCGTGGGGACTCACCTCCGGAGCGACCTCGGCGTGCTCCTGGGACCTCTCCTGGGTGTTCGGCGAGGAGGAACCGGAGGACCGGCGGGACCCGTTGGGGTGACGACCCCCGCCGGCCCCGCCGTCCCCACGTTCAGGTGAGTGCCGCGAACCGGGCGACGACCTCCGGGTCACGGCCGCTGCCTGCGGCGAGCCGCTCGCCGTCCGGGCCGAGGTGGCGGATCCGGTACTGCTGCGGCGCCATCGCGGTGTCCCGGCCGGGGAGCGCGGCGACCACCGCTCGGTGCACGTCGGAGGGTGTCAGGTGGGGGTCGGCGGTGGCCAGGTCGACGGTCAACCTGCCGTCCTCGACGGTGACTCGGCAGTCGGGGCGGGAGTCCGGGCCGAGCGCGGGGCCGTCGCCGAGTGCGGGGCCGTCGCCGAGTGCGGGGCCGTCGCCGGGTCCGGTGTCCAGGCCGGTGTCCTGGGCGGTGTCGAGTGCGGCACCGACCAGGCTGCGGACGGCCGCCAGGTCGATTCGGGCCCCGTCGACGAGCTGCCAGTCGCCGCCGCTCGCGTCGCCGCCGGCAGCCGGCGGCCCGGGGGCCGCGTGCAGGTCGGGGGTCCCGTGCAGGTCCGCGAGCGGGACGGGACCCTCAGCGGCCTTCGCGAGCAGGGCGAGCAGGGCCCGGGCGAAGCGCTCGGTCTCCTCGGGGTCGAGCACCTGGGGGCAGGAGATCAGGGCGAAGTCGAGGCTGCCGCTGATCCGCAGGATGGTGAACATCAGCCGGACCGGCAACGGCGGGGCCGGCAGCGGGGTGAGTTCGGGGTCGGCGGTGGCCACCGGCTGGGCGTCGGCGACGGCGGCCGGGATGGTGAGGCTCAGGTCGTTGACGACCACCTGGCGGGCGAACCGGGAGCCGCGCACGTGCGCGGCGTCCTCCACCAGTTGCCAGACCTGCTCGGCGTCCAGCACGCTGTGCCAATAGGCGGTCAGCGAGGCGGACTTGGTGCGCCCGATCAGCTGGTCGAGGTCGGCGGTGCCGGTGTCGAGCAGGATCAGGGCGTCCTGGGCGAGGGTGCCGACGTGGTCCAGCAGGGCGGCGCGCTGGCGGTTGGCGGAGAGCGCCGAGAGGGCCAGCTCCGCGCGCCCGGCCCGGTGGGCGACCAGGGCGGAGAAGGCGGCGAGCAGGACGACGGAGGGGCTGGCGCCGGTGCGGCGGCAGACCGCGGCGAGGTCGGCGGCCGCGCTGCGGGAGCGCACCATCAGGGCGGCGGGGCCGCTCGGCGGGCCGGTGATCCGGGAGTCCGCGAACACCACCTGCGGGCCGCTGCCCAGCACCCTGGCCCAGTGCCGCAGCGCCCCGGCCGCCCGGCGGCGGCCCTGCGGGCTCTGCTCGGCGGCGGCGATCTGGATCGGCGTCGGGGCGGTGACGGGCGGGAGCTCCTTCCCGGCCGCAAGGGCGTACCAGTCCTGGATCAGCAGCGCGGTGGCGGCACCGTCGGCACCGGCGTGGCAGACCACGGCGATCAGCCTCAGCAGCCGCTGCTCGTCGGCGAGCAGGGTGAAGCGGATCCTCGGCACGATGTCCAGGGGGACCGGCACCGCGACGTCGGCCTGCCCCAACTCGGCTGCCAGCGCATCGAGTTCATGGTCCGACAGGCCGCCCACCTCGATCGCGGTGACGGCGAACCGGCCGTCCCCGTGCACCACCTGGCTCACCGGGAAGGCGTCCGGGCCGGGACCGGGCGGGAAGGAGGTGCGCAGTGACTCGTGCCGCTCGACCAGCAGCCGCAGCGCGTCCAGACCGGCGGCGAGCGAGGCGCCGGGCGGCACGGGCCAGACCGACTCCTTGTTGATCGCCTCGGGGGCCTCGCGCCGGATGCACCGGATCATGTTGTCCTGACCCCGGGTGAGCGGCCCCGAGCCGCCGCTCGTCGCGGCGAAGCGGACGGTGATCCGCCGGCCCGCCCGGGTCGGGTCGTGCGGTGCCGCATCGTGCGGCATCGCGTCGCCCGGTGCCGCGTCGTGCGGTTCGGCTTCGGGTGATCCTGCTCCGTGCGGTTCGGCAGCTCGCGGTGCAGCGTTGTGCGCAGTCACGTCGTACGTGCCCTTCGGCTCGCCGGGAAGGTCTCAGCGGGGAGTACGGGCGGACGCTACCAGCGGCCGCCGGTGATCGTCCAGGCGAGCTGATGATCAATCAATTCGCGAACCAGGCAAGGGAGTTGATCTGATCAGGACAGCCTCCCAGCAGAGCGACGGCAGCCCGGTACGGCTCCGGGACGGGCACGTCGCACAGCCCCACCGGACCGGCTCCGAGCGTCCCCGGATCGGCCACCGACAGAGGGGAGGGGCCCGCCACGGAAACCCCGAGCGCCTGGGCCAGCCGCCCGCCGTACGCCTTCACGCAGGCCTCTCGGCGACACCAGAGCACGGTGAACCGGGCCGCCCGCTCGGCGGGTTCGGCCGCCTCCGCGACGAAGCGCGCCTCCTCGAAGGGGAACCAGCGCGCCGCCATCCGCTCGGCGAGCCGGGCCTCACGCAGCGGCTCCACGTCGACGCCGACCGCCCGGCCCTCGGCCAGGGCCAACACCGCCAGCCCCTCCGCGGCCGACCAGTTCACCCGCAACCCGCCCGCGCCCACCGGCTCCGGCTTGCCGTACCGGCCCCGCCGCCAGACCACCTCGGCCGGACGGATGCCGAGCCGTGCGGCGACCAGCTCCCGGACGGCGCCGCGCACCACGGTGAACCGGTTCCGCCGCACGGCGTCCGCCCGCTCCGCGCGGGACCGCTCCTCCGCGTCCAGCGTGCGCCACAGCCGGGCGACCACCTCGGGCGGCTGATCGGCGTCGATCAGCCGCAGTTCGAGGCCGGTCACGGCTGGGCCAGGGTGCTCAGCACCCCGAGCCTGCGGTCCAGCCCGGCGACCAGCAGCGGCCGCCGCTGCGCCCGCCACTCGGGCAGCCGCTCGGCGAGCTCCGCCCACGGGCCGGTGAACGGCTGCGCGGCTGGTCCGTCGTCGCCGCCGGTCGCGTCCAGCACCGCAGCCCCTGGGCCCAGCTCCGCCGTCCGCGCCCGGACGACGGACTCCGGCCGGACGGCGGACTCCGCCCGGTCGGCTGGATGGCGTTGCTGCCGCACGGCCAGCCCGGTGCCCGGCTCCTCCTCGCAGACCAGCACCACCGCGGCGTGCCGCCGGGGCAGCGCCACCGGCTCGGCCGGCTCGTAGTGCAGCGCGGTCTGTTCGGCGAGCACCACCACCGCGCGGCGGCAGGCTCCGGTGCGGTGGTACTCGGCGGCCAGCCGCAGTGCGGTGAAGGCCGCGGCGCTGCCCTGGTCGCAGACCGCGAAGGCCAGCGGCCCGCCGGGGACGGACCGGCTGAGCGCGAGCGAGGAGGGTGCGCCGGGGCGCACGTCCGGGGTGTCGAAGGCGAGGATCAGCAGGTCCACCGGCTCGTCCTCGCCCACCGCCTCGCGCAGCAGGTCGGCGGCCAGTTCCTCGTAGGAGTGACCGACGCCCTCGCGCAGCAGGTCCTCGCGCAGCGGCAGGCCGTACGGGCGGACCAGGTCGGAGACGAAGACCCGCAGGTCGGGGTCGAGCGAGGCCTCCGAGCGGCCGTCGGAGCACCGGGCGAGGGCCCGGGTGATCCGCAGTCCGGCCGCGGTCGGGGTACTGACCGGGGAACCGGGGGGACCGGCGGGCACCCGGTCAGTCCTCGGCGATGAGGTGCCCGGCGACGTAGTCGGCCAGCTTGGTGACCGACCGCAGGTCGTCCTCGGTGATCTGCTCCACGTCCACCTGGATGTCGAGCGACTCCTCCAGCTCCAGGATGAGCTCGATGGTGCCGGCCGAGGTGAGGCCGAGGTCGTCGAACAGGCAGGCGTCCGCGGGGATCTCGGGCAGCTCGCGCTTGAGGACGCGTGGCAGTAGTTCGCCGATGCCGTGCAGGATGCGCTCGCGCAGCTCGGGGTCAGTGGTCTGGACCAGTGGTTCTGACATGGGTGTCCCGTCCCGTCGTGCGTGGGAAGTGTGCTCTGGTTTGACAACGTGGGAAACGCGCCCGGTGGTTCGGGCGGCGAACTGACGGAGCGTCAGTACTGCATCACCATCGCGGAGAAGGTGGCCCCGATGCCGGCGGCGGCGATCAGGTAGTGGTCGCCGCGGCGGATCAGCCCCCGCGTGGTGGCGGTGTGAAGATTGATGAGGCTGTCCGCAGCGAAACTGTGCCCGACCGACAGCACGTTGTCCAGCACCACCCGGTCGAGCGGATAGCCGATCCGGCGCGCGATCATCCGCCACGACGCCTGGTTGACGTTGTGCGGAAGCACCGCGGCCAGCTCGGAGAGGTCCAGACCGGCCTGCTGGAGGGCGGCCTCGATCGCCTCCACCATGACGTTCGGGTACTCCCGCTGGTAGCGCGCGAGCAGCTCCGCGTCCTCGGCCAGCCGGCCGTCGAACTCCGGGCGCTGGCGCACCGCGAAGGAGCGCACCCGGTGCTGCGGCCCGTCCGCGCTGACCAGGCAGGCGGCCGCGCCCTCGGCGAAGATGCCGGTCTCCGGCACCACCTGGGCGTCCCTGGTGAAGGTCTTCTCCCCCGCCAGCACCAGGGCGAGGGCCTGCGGGTCGGGATCGCCGGCCAGCAGCCGCCCCGCCAGGTCGATGGCCAACAGGCCCACCGCACAGGCGTGGTGGGTCACGGTGAAGGCGCTCGCGTGCGCCAGCCCACGGCCGGCGAGCACCTCGTGCAGGGGGTTGAGCGGGTAGGGCACGGCCACCGGCATGCTGCGGGCGTGGATCACGAAGCGGACGTGCCGCTCGCGTCCGCGCAGCTCCGGCAGGGCGTCGAGGGTTGCGTCGAGCAGGTCGGGCAGCGTCCCGCCCGGATCCAGTCGCAGCTGGTCCAGGCCGTGGAAGCGGCGGAAGAGACGGAGTTGACGTGGGGTCAGGCCGATGCGCTCGCCCACCGCCTCGATGGGCACGGCGTGTGGGGGGAGGTGAACGGCCACTGCCTCCAGTGCGGTCACCCGGGCTAGTATTCCGACGCCCGCCTGGTCGCACAAGTGATCTCGGGCCCTTCTCCTGCGCGACCGCCCCCTCGGGCTCCCTCGGAACCGCCCCGGCCGCCGGCACCCTTTGTCGACACCCTTCGCCGGGCCGCACCGCCGGGGACCGCCGCGCAACCCCACTCCGCCCCACTCCGCACCGTCGACCGGACGGGAGAACCTCCCATGTCAGACCGTGAACCAGCCCTCCCCGCCCAGCCGTTGAACCGGATGTTGGCCGCCCTGCTGGCCGAGGTGGCCGACGCGCCGCCCGCCTGGGCGGACCGGCTGGCCCCGGACGCCCGCCTGGACGGCGACCTGCTGCTGGACGAGTGCGAACTCGCCGAGCTGGCCGCCCGGCTGCCCGAACGCTTCGGCCCCGCCGCGGACCTGGCCGCCCTGCGGGCCGGACTGGACCTGGCCGCCCTGGAGGCGCTGACCGTCGCCGACCTCCAGGCCCTGCTCCCCGAGGAGGACCGCCGATGACCCGGTTCCTGCTGGTGATGCCGCCGCTCACCGGGCACGTCAACCCGGCCGCGGGCATCGCCGCCGAACTGACCGCACGCGGTCACGAAGTCGCCTGGACCGGCACGGAGTCGGTGCTGCGCCCGCTGCTCGGCCCGGACGCGCGGGTGCTCGGCACCGGCACCCGGGCCTTCCGGGCCCAGGGCGGGCACGGCCTGGCGGCGCTGCGCTCGCTCTGGGAGGGCTTCATCGTCCCGTACGCCCGGTTCACCGCGAAGCCGCTGGACACCATCGTGCGGGAGTACCGGCCGGACGTCCTGCTGGTCGACCAGCACACCCCGGCGGGCGCGCTGGTCGCGCACCGGCACGGCCTGCCGTGGGCGTCCTTCGCGCCCGGGGCGATGGAACTGGGCCGCCCGTACCGGGCGTTGCCGCAGGTCGAGGCCTGGATGACCGGGCTGCTGCGCGGCCTCTGGGAGCGGGCGAAGCTGCCCGCCGAGGAGTACCTGGACCCGCGCTTCTCCCCCGCCCTGGTGCTGGCCACCACCGGGCCCGCCCTGACCGGGCGCGCCGCGCCGCCGCACCACGCGCTGGTCGGGCCGGTGCTCGCGCCGCGCCCGCACGACCCGGACTTCCCCTGGCAGCGTCTGCTGCCCGGGCGGCGGCGGGTGCTGGTCACCGTGGGCACGCTGGCGGGCGGACTGGGCGCCGACTTCCACGCCCGGGCCGTCCGGGCGCTGGAGCTGTGCGGCCCACAGGTGCAGCCGGTGTTCGCGGCTTCGCGCGAGCTGCTACCCCCGCCCGCCGAACTCCCGCCGCACACCGTGGCGGTGGACCGGGCGCCGGTGCTGGAGCTGCTGGCGCGCGGCGAGCTGGACGCGGTGCTCTGCCACGGCGGGATGAACACCGTGGGCGAGGCGCTGGCGCACGGGGTGCCGCTGGTGACCGCGCCGATCCGGCACGACCAGCCCTTCGTCGCCGCGCAGGTGGCGGCGGCCGGGGCGGGCCTGCGGGTGCCGTTCGCCCGGGTCACGCCCGAGCGGTTGGCGGCGGCGCTCACCGCCGTACTCGATTCGACGGAGCACCGGGACCGGGCGGTTCAGGTCGGCCGGGACCTGCTGGCGGGCGGCGGCGCGGCGGCCGCCGCGGACCGGCTGGAGGCGCTGAGCCCTGGACAACAGCCCCCGGACAACAGCCCCCGGTGACCACAACGGCGACCACCCCGGCCACCACCCGGCGACCACCACTGCGACCGCCCCTTAGCAGAACAGGTGATCACACGTCCATTGGTCTAGGCCATTGTCTCCGAACCCGGTCCGCCCCTAGGGTGTCGCAGCAACACCGCCTTTCCCAGGCGCCGTGCCCGCCCTTTCCCGGGTGCCCTGGCAGCCCATCCCCGTACGGGAGTTCCGGTTGATCGAGACCGCGGGACTGCGCAAGTCCTACCGCAAGAAGACCTCCCGCCGGAGCGGCGAGGACTCCACCGTCGACGCCGTGCGCGGCATCGACCTCTCCGTCGCCCCCGGCGAGATCTTCGGCTTCCTCGGCCCCAACGGCGCCGGGAAGACCACCACCCTGCGCATGCTGGCCACCCTGATCCGCCCCGACGGCGGACGGGCCGACATCGCCGGGGCCGACCTGTTCACCGACCCGGCCGGGGTCCGCCGCCGGATCGGCTACGTCGCCCAGGGCGGCGGCACCACCGACACCGTCAGCGCCCGCGAGGAACTGGTGCTCCAGTCCCGGCTGTACGGCGCGGGCAAGGCCCAGGCCGCCCGGGCCGCCGAGGACGCCCTCAAGGCCTTCGACCTGGGCGACTTCGGCGACCGGCCGTGCGCCACCTACTCCGGCGGCCAGCGCCGCCGGGTGGACATCGCCCTGGGGGTCATCCACCAGCCGCGGGTGCTGTTCCTGGACGAGCCGACGGTCGGGCTGGACCCGGCCAGCCGGGCGTACGTCTGGGAGGAGATCCGCCGGCTGCGCACCGAGGGCATGACCGTGGTCGTCACCACCCACTACCTTGACGAGGCCGACGCGCTCTGCGACCGGGTCGCCATCGTCGACCACGGGCAGGTGGTGGCCGAGGGCACGCCCGAGGCGCTCAAGCGGGAGATCTCCGGCGACGTCGTGCTGCTCGGACTCGTCCCGGGCGAGGACGTCGCCGAGCGTGCCGCCGCGGTGCTCCGCCCGCAGCCGTACCTGCATCGGCTGGAGGCCGACGGCGACGACGGGCTGCGGCTCTACCTGGAGGACGGCGCTGCGGCCATCCCGCGGCTGCTGCGCGCCCTGGAGGCGGCGGGCGTCACCCCCGGCACCGTGCAGCTCCAACGGCCCAGCCTGGACGACGTGTTCCTGGCCCGCACCGGCCGCTCGCTGCAGCAGTCCTGACCCAGCCCCACCGCCCTGCCTGCCCGACCCCCTGGGGAGACCGTGAAGCTCGCCCGCGACACCTGGCTGATCCTCCAGCGCCAGCTGCTGCTCATGATCCGCACCCCGATCTGGATCGCCGTCGGCATCATCCAGCCGCTGTTCTACCTGCTGCTGTTCGCCCCGCTGTTGAAGAAGGTGCTCGCCCCGGACGGCGCCGGCAGCTACGCCGACGCCTACCAGGTCTACGTGCCGGGCCTGTTGGCCGTGCTGTGCATCTTCGGCGGGCTGTTCACCGGTTTCAGCCTGCTGGGCGAGCTGCGGGCCGGGATCATCGAGCGCGCCCGGGTCACCCCGGTCAGCCGGCTGGCGCTGCTGCTCGGCCGGGCTCTGCGCGAGATGGTGGCGCTGCTGGTGCAGGCCGTGCTGATCACCCTGATCGCGCTGCCGTTCGGCCTGCGGGTCAGCCCGCTGAACCTGCTGCTCGCCTACGTCCTGCTGGCCCTGCTGGCGCTGATGACCTCCGCGATCTCCTTCGGGATCGCGCTGATGGTGCCCACCGACGCCGCCATGTCGCCGGTGGTGAACACCATCGCCCAGCCGATCGCGCTGCTCTCCGGGGTGCTGCTGCCGCTCACCCTGGCGCCGGACTGGCTCCAGCAGCTCGCCCGGTGGAACCCCTTCTACTGGGCGGTGGAGGGCATGCGCGCGCTGTTCTCCGGGCACGCCGGGGACGCCGCGGTCTGGCAGGGGCTGCTGGTGGTCGTGCTGATGACCGTCCTGGCGGTGTACTGGTCGGCCCGGCTGTTCTCCACCCGGGTGCGGTGACGAGGTACGGAAGAGGTACGGAAGAGGTACGGAAGGGGCCCGGCTCGCACCTCGCGAGCCGGGCCCCGCAGCTTCCCCCGTACCGCTCAGGAGCGGATGAACTCCGCCAACTTGGCGACGCCGTCGATAATCTGAGCTTGCGTCAGCGAGCTGATCGAGAGCCGGAGGCGGTGCTCGCCGCCGCCCGCCGGGTAGAACGGAGTCATCGGCGTCCAGAGCACGCCGAACTCCCGGGCACAGCGCTCCATGGCCGCGTCGTCGGCCCGGAAGGGCACCGTGAGCACGGCGAAGAAGCCGCCCTCGGGCCGGTTCCAGTCCACCCCCAGCCGGCGCCGCTCGGAGGCCGGGAAGTGCCGGTCCAGCTCCCGCAGCAGGGTGTCCATCCCCGCCGCGTAGTGGGCCGTCGCGCGGGCGTTGGCGGCCCGCAGGCTGCAGTCGTGGGCCAGCAGCATGCCGCCGATGACGGCCTGGCTGAGCGCGGGGGTGTTGACCGTCGTCATGCTCTTCAACTTGGCCAGTTCGTCGGCCAGCAGGCCGCGGCGCCCGCCCGGGCCGGCCACCCGCTGGTCCGCGACCACGTAGCCGACCCGGGCGCCGGGGAAGCAGGTCTTGGCGAAGGAGCCCAGGTAGACGACCTGGCGGCGGCGGTCCAGCGCCTTGAGGGTGGGCCGCGGGCCCGGGGTTCGGGCGAAGAAGCCGTACGGGTTGTCCTCGACGACCAGCAGGCCCTCCTCGGCGGCGGCGTCCAGCAGTCGGGTGCGGGCGGCGACCGGCATGCTGGTGCCCGAGGGGTTGGCGAAGTCCGGGACGACGTACAGGGCGCGCGGGCGGCGGCCCTCGGCCCGTACCGCCCGGGCGGCGGCACGGACGGCCTCCGGGTCGGGGCCGCCGTCGGGGCCCTCGGGGACCGGCAGGGTGGTCAGGTCGAGCAGCCGGGCGGCGCCGGTCACGCCGACGTAGCAGGGCGAGCTGACGAGCAGTACGTCCTGCGGGCCGGCGCACAGGGCGCGCAGGGCCAGCAGCATGCCCTCCTGGGCGCCGACGGTGAGCACCACGGCCGCGGGGTCGACGGTGAGGCCCTCGTCGTTGGCGAGGGTGCGGGCGACCAGGTCGGCGATGATGCCCTTGGTGGGGCCGTACTGGAACAGCGCGGTGCGCACGGCGTCGCGGTCGAGACCACGGTCGGCCAGGTGGTCGAGGTAGCCGTCCAGGTAGGCGGGGACGTCCTCGGGCTCGAAGAAGCCCTCGTAGGGGCGGCCCGGGGCGAAGGAGACGGCGCCGGGGTAGCGGGTGGTGACTTCGTTGAGGAAGGTCATCGCGTCCAGCAGCGGGTCGGCGAGCGAGCCGTGCAGGTCGGTCAGGTCGAGGTCGGTCGGGTCGTGGTCGGTCACCGCAGGGCCTCCCGGAGTCGGGCGGCGGCGTGCGCCTGGGCCTCGGCGGCGGCGTCCAGGGTGCCGGTCATGGCGAAGAAGCCGTGCGGCATGCCCTGGTAGCGGCGCAGGTCCACCGGCACCCCGGCCGCGCGGAGCGCCTCGGCGTACTGCTCGCCCTCGTCGCGCAGCGGGTCGTACTCGGCGGTGAGGACGGTCGCGGGCGGCAGGCCGGAGAGGTCGGCGGCCCGCAGCGGGGAGGCGTACGGGCTGGCGCCGTCGGCCGGGTCGGCCAGGTAGTGGCCCCAGTACCAGGCGGCCGAGCGGCGGTTGAACAGCAGCGGGTCGTCGTGCTCGCGCAGCGAGGGGGTGTCGGCGGCGTGGTCGGTGTTGGGGTAGACCAGCAGCTGGTGGCGCAGCGCCGGGCCGCCCTCGTCGCGCAGCAGCAGGGTCAGGGCGGCGGCGAGGTTGCCGCCGGCGCTGTCGCCGCCGACCGCGAGGCGGTCCGGGTCGATGCCGAACCCCGCTGCCCCGGCGACCAGTTGGTCCAGGGTGGCCCGGCAGTCGTGCAGGGCGGCGGGGAAGGGGTGTTCGGGGGCCGGCCGGTAGCCGACGGAGGCGGTGACGCAGCCCACGGCGTTGGTGAGGCGGCGGCAGATCGCGTCGCTGGTGTCGACCGAGCCGAGCGTCCAGCCGCCGCCGAACAGGTAGAGCAGGGCGGGCAGCGGGCGGCCGGGCGGTTCGGGCCGGTAGAGCCGGAGGGCGAGTTCGCCGCCGGGGCCGGGGATGCGGTGCTCCTCGACGGCGGCCACCGGCTCGGGGGTGCCGGACGCGGCGCGGATGTCGGCGAGGTCGGCGGCGCGGGCCTCGGCGAGGGTGAGGGTGTAGAGCGGCGGTGCGCCGCTGCGCGCACGGTGGGCGCGGTAGGCCTCGGCCTGGGGGTGCAGGGGCATGGGTGGCGGTCCGTTCGGTGGCCCGGCCGGGGCCGGGCGGCGGCTCGGCGGGGGGTCAGCGGGGGTTCGGCGGGGGTTCGGCGGGGGCGGGATCCAGCGGGCAGGTGTCCGGCGGCGGCTCAGCGGTCGGCCTCAACGTAGACGGTCTCGTCGGTGCGGAAGGCCGTGTCGAGGTCGGCGACGTCCGAACGGAGGCCCTGGCGGTAGGCGCAGTGCCGGATCCGGTCGGGGGCGAACCCGGCCAGGGTCAGGACGTGCCGCAGTTCGTCCAGGTCGTAGATCCACTGGTGGCCGTAGTACCGGAAGATCTGGTTGACCAGGAAGGCCGGCCGGGCGGGCATCGGCGGGCCGAAGCCCAGCGTGCCGAGCCGGCGGCGGTGCCTGCCGAGGAAGCCGTCGCCGGTGGCGTAGCCGACCAGGTAGCGGGCGAGGTCGGGGGTGGTGAGGCGCAGGACGCCGCCGGGGCGCAGGATCCGGCGGACCTCGCGCAGCCAGCCGACCGCGACGGGCAGGGTGACGTGCTCGATCAGGTGCTCGGCGTAGACCCAGTCGACGCTGGCGTCGGCAAAGGGCAGCGGGCGGGAGACGTCCAGCTGGGTGAACCAGCGGTCGCCGTCGACCCGGTAGAGGGTGCCGGGCTCGGTGGCGAGGCCGGGCCCGCTCTCGGTCTCGGTCTCGGCCGCGGTGCTGCGCAGGGTGGCCAGGTCGGTGCCGAGGCCTTCCGGGTGGGCGGTCCGAAAGGCGGCGAACTCGATTCCGGTGAGGCCGAGTTCGCGGAAGTCGTGGTGGTCGTATGGCAGGCCGCCGGGGCGGGCTTCGAGCGTCCTGCAGGTGGCGACCTGGGCGCTGAAGGCGTCCAGGCGGGTCTCCAGCCCCTCCGGGTCGTCCCAGTCCCAGCCGGGGAAGCGGTCGTTCGGGCTGCTCGTCGGTTCGGTCATCGGTCTCCTCCTGGAGGAACGTGCTGCGGGTGCGGCGCGGTTCAGCCGACCGGGCCGGGCCAGCGCGCGAGGGCGTCGGGGCCCAGGTCGGCGAGCCGGGGGCGGCCCAACAGGGCCAGGGTGTGGTCGAGTTCCTCGTGCAGCAGGCGGAGCACCCGGTGCACCCCGGCCTCGCCGTCGACGGCGAGGCCCCAGAGCGCGGGGCGGCCGATCAGCACGGCCCGGGCGCCGAGGGCGAGGGCGACGGCGATGTCGGTGCCGGTGCGCACGCCGCCGTCCAGCAGCACCGGGAGTTCGGCGGGCACCGCGTCGACCACCTCGGGGAGCGCGGCCAGGGCGGGCAGCGCGCCGTCGAGCTGGCGGCCGCCGTGGTTGGAGACCAGGAGGGCGTCCACGCCGTGCTCGACGGCCAGCCGGGCGTCCTCGGCGGTCAGCACCCCCTTGAGGACCAGTGGCAGCCGGGTGCGCTCGCGCAGCCAGGCCAGGTCGGACCAGCTCAGGGTGGGGTCGAACTGCTCGCGGGCGTGCTCGGCGATGCCGGAACTGCCGTCCGCGGCGCGGTGGCTGGCGGACATCAGGGACTCGTCCAGGTTGACCGCGCGGACGGTGGGCGGGACGGCGAAGCCGTTGCGCAGGTCGCGCAGCCGGCGGCCGATCCTGGGCGCGTCCACGGTCAGCACCAGGGCCCGGTAGCCGGCCGCCTCGGCGCGTTCCACCAGGGCGGTCAGGGCGGCACGGCGGCGCAGCCAGTAGAGCTGGAGCCAGAGCGGGCCGGTGGCGGCCGCGGCGATCTCCTCCAGGGTGCGGCTGGCGAACATCCCGGCGACCAGCAGGGCGCCGGCCGCCCCGGCGGCGCGCGCGGTGGCGGTCTCGCCCTCCGGGTCGACCAGCCGGTGGTAGGCCATCGGGGCGATGCCCAGCGGGATCCGCAGCGGAGCGCCGAGCAGGGTCAGCGCGGGGTCGCAGACCGAGACGTCGACCAGGGTGCGCGGGCGCAGTGCATAGTGCCCGAACACCTCCCGGTTCGCCGTCAGGGTGCGTTCCGCTCCGCTGCCGCCTTCGATGAAGTCCCAGATTTCCGGGGGGAGTCGGTCGCGTGCGGCGTGCTCGATCCCGGCCAGCGTGAGTGCTCCCACGGGCATCCTCGTTTCCCGGACGGCCACGCGCGGGCCGGTCCCGGTTCGGCAGCGTAGGAGCAACGAGCACATTGGTATAGACCTTGATTTGACCAAACGTCTGTGCCAAGGTCTGGCAACGGAATTGACCGTATTGGTTGAGAACGACGCCCATTGCGTCCATGTCAAATCCCCTCACTTGTTGTGGAGCCGCGTTGACCGGCTTTTCCTCCTTTTCACTTCCGCTTTCCGCACCGCCGCACGCCGACGCCCCGCCGGACTGGGTCGAACGGTCGCTGCTGGCGGGACCGGGCGGCGAGGAGTGCCTGCGCCTCGGCGCACCCCTCGACCGGGACGCCCTGCGCGCCCTGGTCGAGGACCAGTGCGACCGACTGACCGCCGCCGGGCTCGGCCCGGGCGGCACCGCGGCGCTGCGGCTGCCGCCCTCGGTGGCCTTCGTCGCCGTCCTGCTGGCCTGCTGGCGGCTCGGCGCCCAAGTCGCGCTGCTCGACCACCGGTTGACCGACCACGAAGTGGACGCGGCGGTGGCCCGGCTGGCCCCGCAGGTGCTGGTAGGCTCCGCCCACCGGCCGGCCGCGGCGCTGCGCGGCTTCTCCGAGGTCGAACCGGTCGCCGTCCCGTTGCCGGACGGGCTCCCCGCCCGTACCGGACACGCCCTGATCCAACTCAGCTCCGGGTCCACCGGCCCGGCCAAGGTCATCGCCCGCACCGCCGCCGACCTGCTGCGCGAACTCGACTGCTACCGCAGGCTGGTGGAGTTCCCCGGCGAGGGCGACCGGGTCGTGCTGCTGTCCTCGGTGGTGCACGTGCTCGGGCTGGTCGGCGGGCTGCTCAACGCCCTGCACGCCCGGGCCGCGCTCACCGTCCCGGAGCGGATGACGGCCGCCGGCATCCTCGCCGCGGTCGCCGCCGACCGACGGCCGACCACCGTCATCGGAGTGCCCTTCCACGCCGAACTGCTGGCGGGGACGGCCACTCCCCCGGCACTGCCGCAGCTGCGCCGGATGGTCGTCGCGGGCGAACTGGTCCGCCCCGGCCTACCCGCACTGTTCACCGAACGGTACGGCGTGCCGCTCGGCACCATGTACGGCATGACCGAGACCGGGGTCATCGCCACCGACCTCGACGGGACGCTGCACCCCGCCAAGCGCCCCGTCCACGGCATGCGGATGCGGCTCGTCGCCGGCGAGCTGCAGCTCGGCGCCGCGGCCTCCCCGTACCCGGGGCTGGACGACCCGAGTCGCTGGTCGGACGGCTGGCTGCACACCCGCGACGCCGCCGCCCTGGACGAGGCGACCGGCCTGGTCACCGTGCACGGCCGGCTCGACTCCCAGGTCTCGATCGGCGGGTTGAAGGTCGACCTCACCGAGGTCGAGCAGACCCTCACCGCGCTGCCCGAGGTCCGCGAGGCGGTCGTCGTCTTCGACGGCGAGGCGATCGAGGCGTACCTGTCCGTCGAGGCCGGGGCCGAACCCGCCCTCGTCCAGGACGGGCTGGCCCGCCGGCTCGCCGCCTACAAGCGGCCGCGCCGCCTGGTCCTGCTGCCCGCACTCCCCCGCACCGCCACCGGAAAGCTGCTGCGCGACCCGGCCGCCCTGCGCGACACCGCCGCGGCCGCCGTGCGCTGACCGGACGCACCACCTACCGGACACCCGCCCCGACATCCGCCGGACACCAGCCCGGACAACCCCGACAAGGAGCCCACCATCATGCAGGACCGCATCCGCGCGTTCGTTCTGGCCGCCCTCACCGAGATGCAGTACGACGTCTCCGAGGTCACCGGGGACACCGACCTCGGACCGGCCGGGCTGGACCTCGAATCGCTCGCGCTGGCCGAACTCTCGGTGCAGGTCGAGGACGAGTTCGGGATCAAGTTCGACCTGGACGAGATGGAGACCACCGCGATGATGACGCTGGACGAGTTCACCGCCGACGTGGTCAAGCGGATCGACGCCCTCCCCGCCGCCACCGGCAGCGCGGCGTGAGCGACTCCGCCCGCCCCGCGGGCTCCGCCCCCGGTGCGCTCCCCGACCGGGCCGAGGTCCTGACGATGCTGGCGGCGTTCGGGCAGCGCGCCGCCGACACCGTGCCCGAGGAACTCGGCTCGCTCGAACTGACCTGGCTGATAGCCGAGTTCGAGCAGCGTTACGGAATCCAGCTGGACCTGGACGACGAGCACTTCGGCGCCGTGCGGACGGTCGAGGACGCCACCGAGCTGCTGCGCGAGACGGTGTTGGCCGCCCGCGCCGGAGCGCGGCCGTGACCGCCACCGGCACGTCCGCCCCGACGCACCGGCCCGCCACGCACCGGCCCGCCGCACCCCGTCCCGCCGCACCCCGGCCTGTGGCGCCCGCCGCCCGCCCGGTCATCACCGGCGTCGGGGTGCTCAGCGCCGCCGGGCGCGGGCTCGCCGCGCTGACCGAGGCCGCCGCCCACGGCAAGGCCGCCTTCACCGAGGTGGCCCGCTTCGACGTGAGCGGGCGCCGCACCACCCAGGCCGCCCTGCTGCCCGGGACGGTGCCGCTGGCCAGCACCTTCCCGCTGGCCAGGGCCGTGCTGGAGGCGATCGGACAGGCCGGCCGGCAGGCCGGGCTGACCGCCGCCGAGGGCGCCGGGATGCCCGTCCTGCTCGCCCTGCACAGCGACGAACGCACCCGCGCCACCGCCGACGCCGTGGCCGCCGGGGTCCGGGCGCACTGGGGCGCGCCGGGCGTCACCCGGGTGTACACCGGGGCCTGCGTGGCGGCCGCCACCGCGGTCGCCGACGCCGCCGCCCTGGTCGCCGCCGGCCGGCACGAACGGGTCCTGGTCGCGGCCGGGCACCTGGTCGAACCCGGGGTGTTCGCCGTCTTCGACGCCGGACGCGCCCTGGCCCGGGACGGCGAACTGCGCCCGTTCAGCACCGGCCGCACCGGCACCCTGCTCGGCGACGCGGCCGTCGCCGTCCTGGTCGAGTCCGCCCCGGCCGCCGAACGGCGCTCGGCTCCCGCACTCGCCCGGCTGGCCGGCTGGGGGCGGGCCGGGGACGCCCACCACGTCTGCCGCCCGGAGCCGGACGGCGCCGGGGTCGCCCGGGCGATCGAGGCCGCGCTGGGCCGCGCGGGCATCGCCCCGGAGCAGGTCGGCTACGTCAACGCCAACGGCACCGGCTCCGACCTCGCCGACCGGGCCGAGGCCACCGCCCTGCGCACGGTGTTCGGCCCGCACACCGAACAACTGCCGGTCAGCTCCAGCAAGTCCGTGCACGGCCACGCCCTGGAGGCCTCCGCCCTGCTCGAACTCGCCGTCACCGTCGGCGCGTTGGAAAGCGGACTGACCCCGGTCAACGCCGGCTGGCTGGGCCCCGACCCCGACGTCCGGCTGGACCTCGTGCTGGACGGCCCGCACACCGCCCGCCCCGACTACGCGCTGACCCTCAACTCCGCCTTCGGCGGGGCCAACACCGCCCTGCTGCTGGCCGCCGCCTGATCCCGGACACCCACAGATGACCACCCCCGCCACCGCCGCCCCGCGCGTCCTCGCCGAGGCCCGCCGCCCCGGCCCGGACCTCCCCGGGCCCCCGCCACCGCTGCCCGGCTTCACCCCTGCCGGCCTCGCCCCGCTGATCGCCGACACCGCCGACCGCTGCCTGCGGGCCCACCACGGCCCGCCGCCCGCCCCCGGGCGCACCGCCCTGCTGCTCGCCAGCGCGAGCGGCGACCTCGCCACCGCGCGCGCCATCGACCGGAGCGCGGAGCCCGGACACCGCCCGGCCCCGCTGCTGTTCTTCCAGTCCAACCCCAACGCCGTCCTCGGGCACATCGCCGCCCGCTGGGGCCTGACCGGCCCCGTCGCGGCGATCAGCCCGGCCGAGGCCGTACCCGGCACCGTCCCCGTGGACGCGTACGAGCTGGCCGCACTGCTGCTGGCCGACGGGGACGCCGACCACGTCCTGGTGATCGCCGCCGAGCAGGGCCCCGACGGTGACCACGCCGTGGCCGCACTGCTCACCGGGCCCGTCGGCTGAACCCGCGGGCCGGCGGCGCCCGTAGCCATCGATGAGGCCCGCCGCCTGACGCAGCCGCACCCGGCACACCAGCGACCCGCCCGGCCCACCCTCGCACCGCCGACGCCCCGCCACGGCCGACGCCCCACCACCGCCCGGCCGCCGTCCGCGCCGGCCGCACCCCGCCACCCGATCAGCCGCCCGGGCCGCCCCGGCCCCGAGGGAGGGATCCACCCCCGTGACCATCCGCAGTCTCCGCACCCAGCTCGCGGACGACCCCGACGTGGGCGCCGGCAACGTGCTGACCGCCCGGATCGCCCTCGGCCAGGGGCTCGACGAGCCGCTGCTCACCTTCGACACCCCGGTGGACGGCCACCCCGCCTGGCAGCCGCTCACCCTGCGCGAGCTCGACCGGGCCGTCCGGGCCCGCGCCGCCGCCCTGCACGGCCTCGGCATCACCCCGCGTGACCCGGTGGTGGTCCACGCGAGCAGCGCCGCCGACCACGTGCTCGCCTTCCTCGCCCTGGCCCGCCTCGGCGCCGTCCCCGCCCTGCTCAACCCCAACCTGGACGCGGAGCGCGCCGCCCGCTACATCGCCCGGCTCGGCGCCGCCGGGGTACTCGCCGACCAGGCCCACCTGGCCGCCCTGGCCGAGCACGACCCGGGCGCACCGCTGCTCCCGGAGATCTCCACCCTCGGCGCGGGCGACCCGGACGCCGCCCCGGAGCCCTACCGGCACTGGTCCGGCGACCCGGTGGCGATCACCCACTCCTCCGGCACCACCGGCATGCCGAAGGCCGTGGTGCACTCGCACGCCAGTCTGTACGCGGCGATCCGCCACCGGCTGCGGCTGCCCCGCCCGCAGGGCCAGGACCGGATGCTCAGCGCCCTGCCCGCCCCGCACGCCGCGACCCTGATCGCGCTCAACCTCGCGCTCAGCTCGCACACCGAGCTGGCCTGCCTCTCCGGCCAGTCCGGCGCCGGTGTGCTGGACGCGATCGAGCAGTGGCACCCCACCGGGGTGATCGGCTTCGCCGCCACCTGGGCCGACCTCGCCCACCACGACCTGGCCGCACGGGACTTGGCGTCCGTGGCGCTCTGGTGGAACACCGGCGACTGCGCCCACGAGGTGCACATCCGCCGGCTGATCGCCACCGGCAGCCGGGAGACCGTCACCCGCCAGGGCCGCACCAGGCTGCCCGGCTCGCTGTTCGTGGACGGCCTCGGCTCCACCGAGATGGGCCACTCGCACTTCTTCATCACCCACGGCCCCGGCACCGACCGCTACGGCCGCTGCGTCGGCCGCCCGCACGCCTTCGTCGACTGCGAGGTGGTCGGCCCGGACGGCGAACCGCTCGGCCCCGGCGAGGTCGGCGAACTCGCCACCGCCTCACCGACCCTGGCGCTCGGCTACTGGAACGACTCGGCCACCACCTTCCGTACCCGGCTGCGCGGCCGCTTCCTCACCGGGGACCTGATGTACCGGGACGAGGAGGGCTACTGGTACCACGTCGACCGGGCCGTGGACTCGCTCGAACTCGCCGACGGCAAGCGGCTGTTCACCGCGATGTCGGAGGAGCGCGTGCTGGCCGCCCGCCCGGACGTGCTGGACTGCACGGTGGTCGCCGTCCGGGACGGCGAGCAGGTGGTCACCGACGTGCTGCTGCTCCTGGCCCAGGACGCCCGGCGCGGCACCGGCCCGGACGCCGAGCGCGCCGAGGCCGTGGTCGCCGCCCTGGACGAGGCCACCGCCGGGACCGTCCGCCAGGTCCTGGTGGTCACCGGGGACGACATCCCGCTCGGCCCGACCGGCAAGGTCCGCAAGGTGCTGCTGCGTGAGCGCCACCTGGCGGCGGTGAGCGCCCGATGACCGGACGCGAAGCCGCCGTCATCACCGGCATCGGCCTGGTCTCCCCGCTCGGCCGGGGGCCCGCCGAGGTGTTCGAGGCCCTGGCCGCCGGCCGCTCCGGCCTGCGGGCCGTCCCCGAGGACCACCCCGCGCACGGCTGGCTGCCCGCCGCCGGGATCGCCCCCGCCGTGGACGGCCGCGAGGTGCTGCCGCCCACCGAGACCCGCTGCGTGGACCGCTTCGTACTGCTCGCCCTGGCCGCCGCCGAGGACGCACTCGCCGACGCCGCCCTGGTGGTCGGCCGGGACGCCGACCCGCACCGCACCGCCGTGGTGCTGGCCACCGGGGGCGGCGGCCTGGAGACCTTCGAGCAGCAGTCGCACCGCCGGCTGGAGCGCGGCCGCCCCGGCGTCAGCCCGTACCTGCTGCCCGGCATGCTCTCCAACATGGCCGCCGCCCGGATCGCCATCAAGTACGGTATCCGGGGCTACAGTTCGGCCGTGGTGACGGCCTGCGCGGCCGGCGCCCAGGCGATCGCCGAGGGGCTGCGGCTGATCCGCGCGGGCGACGCCGAGGTGGTGGTGTGCGGCGGCACCGAGTCCTCGCTGCACCCGACCATCGCCGCCGCCTTCACCAACGCCCGGGCCCTGGCGCAGGGTTGGGAGGATCCGGAGCAGTCCAGCCGGCCCTTCGACAGCCGGCGGAACGGCTTCGTGCTGGGCGAGGGCAGCGCCGTCCTCGTCCTGGAGAGCGCGAGCCACGCCGCCGCGCGCGGCGCCACCGGCTACGCGGACGTGCTCGGCTGGGGCGCCTCCACCGACGCCCACCACCCGACCATGCCCCGCCCGGACGGCGCCGGCGCCGCCGACGCGATGCGCGCCGCGCTCGCCAACGCGGGCCTGGCCCCGGAGGACATCGACTACGTGAACGCCCACGGCACCGGCACCAAGCTCGGTGACGTGGCGGAGACCGCCGCCCTGCACGCCGTCTTCGGCGCGCACCGGCCGGCGGTCAGCTCCACCAAGGGCGCCACCGGCCATCTCCTGGGCGCCGCAGGCGCGTTGGAGGCGGCGGTGACGGCCCTGGCGGTGGCGAGGGAGACGCTGCCGCCGACGCTCAACCTGGTCGACCCGGACCCGGCCTGCGAGCTGGACCACGTCCGGGGCGCCGCCCGGTCCACCCCGGTGCGCGCCGCACTGAGCAACGCCTTCGCCTTCGGCGGCCACAACCTCAGCCTGATCCTCGGCCCGGCCTCCGTCCGTACGCGCTAGGCCGAGACACGGCCCAGCTCCTGCGGGTCCTTGCCGGGCAGCGCCGCCCGGCAGCGCGCCGATCCTCGAACCACCATCCCTCCGGGGGGAGATCCCGTTGTCCATCCAGACCATCGCCCGCGTCGAGTTCCACTGCGCGGACGCCGACAAGACCGCCGCCGAACTGCACGCCGACTACGACTTCACCGCCGCACCCCCGACCACCTCGGCGGACGGCACCCGCTCCATCGACCTCGCCCAGGGCTCGATCCGGCTGCGCCTGACCTCCGCCGCCGACCCCGGCCACCCGGTGTCCGCCTACGTCGCCCGGCACGGCGACGGCGTCGCCGCGCTCGCCCTCGGCTGCGCCGACCCGAAGGCCGCCCTGGAGCGGGCCGAACGGCACGGCGCCCGAGTACTGGACCGGGAGGCCGGGCTGATCGCCGGATTCGGCGACACCGCCCTGCGGTTCACCTCGATGCACACCCCCGGGCCCGACGAGGCCGCCGGGCCCGACGAGGCCGCCGGGTCCGGACTGCTGGACGCCCTCGACCACGTCGCGATCTGCCTGCCCGGCGGCGAACTCGCCGACGCCGTACGGTTCTGCGAGGCCGTGCTCGGCTTCCACGCGATCTTCGAGGAGTACATCGAGGTCGGCGAGCAGGCCATGGACTCCACCGTGGTGCAGAGCGCCTCCGGCCTGGTCACCTTCACCCTGATCGAGCCCGACACCGCCCGCCGCCCGGGCCAGATCGACGAGTTCCTCTCCGCCCACGGCGGCGCCGGGGTGCAGCACCTGGCGTTCAGCACCCACGACATCGCCACCGCCGTACGCACCGCCCGCTCCCGCGGCGTGGAGTTCCTGACCACCCCGGGCGCCTACTTCGACGCGCTCACCGAGCGGCTCGGCCGGACGGCCATCCCCGTGGAGACCCTGCGCGACCTGCACGTCCTGGTGGACCAGGACCACGGCGGCCAGCTGTTCCAGATCTTCGCCCGCTCGACCCACCCCCGGCGCACCTCCTTCCTGGAACTGATCGAGCGCCAGGGCGCGGGCACGTTCGGCACCGCGAACATCAAGGCGCTCTACGAGGCGGTCGAGCGACAGACCGCCGCCGCCCGCTGACCGCCCCCAGAAGGGAAGCACCACCGATGACCACCGTCACCGAGTTCCGCCTCACCGCCGCCGAACACGCCCTGCTGCCCACCCCCGAGGAGGTGGCGCACTACCGCGAGCACGGCTGGTACCTCTCCCGCCGGCTGTTCACCGACGAGGAGCTGGACACCCTCCAGGCCGCCACCGAGCTCTACTACGCGGGCCACCGGGACCGCGAACTCCCCGTCCGCCCACCCAGGTTGGCCGCCTGGGAGCCCTCGCACGGGCCGGTCCAGCGGCACAACGACTACGTCCACCACCAGAGCGACGCGATCGGCGCGATCCTGCGCAAGCCGGTGGTCGGCGCGGTCGCCGCGCTGCTCGCCGGGGCCGAGGAGATCCGGATCTTCCAGGCCACCCTGATCTACAAGCCGCCGGTGCCCGGGGAGCCCAGCAACCACGTGCCCTGGCACTTCGACAAGCACTACTGGCAGACCTCGACCTCCCAGAACATGCTCACCGCCTTCATCCCGTTCCACGACTGCCGGGAGGAGAACGGCACCATCACCATGGTCGACGGCAGCCACCGCTGGCGGGAGATGCCCTCCGACGAGGACTCCACCCGGCACTTCGCCGACCGCGACAAGTCCGAGCTGGACGCCATCCTGGACGCCAACGCCGCGTTCAACGGGCAGCAGGTGCGGAAGGTCCCGATGCTGATCCCGCGCGGCCACCTGTCCTTCCACCACTGCCGCACCTACCACGGCAGCGGCCCCAACCTGGCCTCCTTCCCCCGCCGGGCCGTCTCGCTGCACCTCCAGGACGGCGCCAACGAGTACCGGCACCGCGTTCGGCCGGACGGCGGCCCGGTGGTGTACAACCACGACGTGCTGGTGCGCCGCACCGCCGACGGCCGACCGGACTACGCCGACCCGGCGTTCTGCCCGACGGTCTGGCGGGGCACCCTGTGACCGCACCGACCGCCGCCGTGACCGCACCGCTGGCCACCCCGGCCGAGCGCTACCGGATGCTGCGGCTGATCCGCGGCTTCGAGGAGTTGGCGCTCGGCCTGGTGAAGTCCGGCGCGATCCCCGGCGGCATCCACCCGTACATCGGGCAGGAGGCCGTCGCGGTCGGTGTCTGCTCGGCGCTCGGCCCGGCCGACCGGCTGACCAGCACCCACCGCGGCCACGGCCACGTGCTCGCCCGGGGCGCCGCACCGGACCGGCTGCTCGCCGAACTCGCTGGCCGGGTCGACGGGTTGAACGGCGGCCGGGGCGGCTCGATGCACGCCGCCGACCTCTCGCTGGGCATCCTCGGCGCCAACGGCATCGTCGGCGCCGGGGCGCCGATCGCGGTCGGCGCCGCCTGGGCCGCCAAGCACGCCGCGGCCGGTGCCGGCGGCGGCACCGGCACCGGAGCCGGCGTCGCGGGCAGCCCGGTCGCGGTCTCCTTCTTCGGCGACGGCGCGCTCAACCAGGGCGTGCTGCTGGAGTCGCTCAACCTCGCGGCGATGTGGCGGCTGCCGGTGCTCTTCGTCTGTGAGAACAACGGCTACGCCACCACCCTGCCCGCCGCGACCGCCGTCGCGGGCACCGCCACCGGCCGGGCCGCCGCCTTCGGCATCCCCGCCGAGCAGGTGGACGGCATGGACACCGAGGCCGTCCGGGCCGCCGCCCTGCGCGCCGTCGAGCGGGCCCGCGTCGGCGGCGGCCCCGGCTTCCTGGAGTGCCGCACCTACCGCTACGAGGGCCACCACACCATGGAACGCCGGATGAAACTGCGCTACCGCGCCCCCGAGGAGGTCGCGGCCTGGCGCGAGCGCGACCCGCTGGCCCGGGCCGCCGCCCCGCTGGACCGGGCCACCGTCGCCGAACTGGACCGCTCGGTGAACGAACAGCTCGCCGCCGCCGAGGAGTTCGCTCTGGCCTCGGCCCACCCGGACCCGGCCGGCGCACTGGACCACCTGTACGCCGACGGCCTGCGACCCCGGGCGGGGGTGTCGGCGTGACCAGGCTCTCGTACACCAAGGCGCTCAACCGGGCACTGGCCGACGAACTCGCCGCGGACCCGGCGGTCTGCGTGTTCGGCGAGGACATCGGCGCCGGTCTGGCCGGCCCCACCCTGGGCCTGCTGGACCGCTTCGGCCCGGAGCGGATCGTCGACACCCCGCTCTCCGAACAGGCCTTCACCGCGATGGCGATGGGCGCCGCACTGGCCGGGCGGCGGCCGGTGCTGGAGTTCCAGATCCCCTCGCTGCTCTTCCTGGTCTTCGAGCAACTCGTCAACCAGGCGCACAAGTTCTCGCTGATGACCGGTGGCCAGGCGGCCGTCCCGCTGACCTGCCTGGTGCCCGGCTCGGGCTCCCGGGACGGCTGGGCCGGGCAGCACTCCGACCACCCGTACAGCCTGTTCGCGCACGCCGGGGTGAAGACCGTGGTGCCCGCCACCCCGACCGACGCCTACGGGCTGCTGCGCTCGGCGATCCGCGACCCGGACCCGGTGGTGGTGTTCGCCCCGGCGGCCGCCCTGCCGGTGCGCGAGACGGTGACCTGGGAGCTCTCCCCCGTGCCGCTCGGCCGGGCCCGGGTCCACCGGCCCGGCACGGACGTCACCCTGGTCGCGCTCGGGCACCTGGTGCACGACGCCCTGGCCGTCGCCGAGGAGCTGGCACCGGAGCTCTCGGTCGAGGTGCTCGACCCGCGCACCGTCCACCCCTTCGACTGGCCGGCGCTCGCCGAGTCGCTGGAGCGCACCGGCCGGCTGGTCGTGGTGGACGACTCCAACCGCAGCTGCGGCTTCGGCGCCGAGGTGCTCGCCACCGCCGCGGAGGAGCTGCGGCTGATCGCCCCGCCGCGCCGGATCACCCGCCCGGACGGCGCGGTGCTGCCCTTCGCGCCGGCCCTCGACCGAGCCGTCCAGCCCGGCCGCGAGCAGCTGCGGCACGCTCTGCGGTCCGTCATGAAGGCCCGCTGACCGCCGCCACCCACCCCCGACCCCCGTCACGACACCCCCCGGCCACCACCGTGGCGGCGATCCCCCCGCCCCGAGAACAGGAGCACCGATGTCGACCAACCGCTACCACTGGGACCGTTCCCACCCCGGCCTCACCAGCCTCCAGCAGGCCATCGACCCGCTGCGCCGCGAGGTCGTCGAGCACTCCGTCTACCGCTCGCTGACCAGCATCGCGCGCGTCCGCACCTTCCTGAACAGCCACGTCTTCGCGGTCTGGGACTTCATGTCGCTGCTCAAGAGCCTCCAGCGCGACCTCACCTGCGTGGACGTGCCGTGGGTGCCGAGCGGCCCGACCGCCAGCCGCCGGCTGATCAACGAGATCGTCCTGGTGGAGGAGAGCGACGAGCTGGGCGAGGGCTACACCAGCCACTTCGAGCTGTACGTCGAGGGCATGCGCCAGGCCGGCGCCGACCCCCGCCCGGTGGCGGACTTCCTGGCGCTGCTGGGCTCCGGTACGGCCGTGCCGGAGGCCCTCAAGGGCGCCGGGGTGCCGGCCCCGGCGGTGGACTTCACCTCCGTCACCTGGTCGATCGTGGAGAACGCGCCGGTGCACGCCCGGGCCGCCGCCTTCGCGTTCGGCCGCGAGGACCTGATCCCGGACATGTTCACCCAGGTGGTCGGCATCGACGACCCCGACGGCGTGCTCACCGTCTTCAAGGACTACCTGGCCCGCCACATCGAGGTGGACGGCGAGCAGCACACCCCGATGGCGATGCAGATGCTGATCGACCTGTGCGGCGACGACCAGACCCTGTGGGACTCCTGCGCCGAGACCGTCCGGACGGCGCTGGAAGCCCGACTGCGGCTGTGGACCGCGATCGAGCAGTCCTTCTAGACCATCCCAGGGCCTTCCGGACCCACCCGGCGCCCGCCGTCACAGCACCTTCGGCAGCACCGCCGCCGAGGCGGGCGGCGCGTCGCCCGCCGCCCGGAACCGGTGCAGCGCCGCCCGGCCGTCCGCCCCGCGCACCCGGGCGGCGAGCCGGGCGGGCAGCACCACCGTGCTGAGCCACCCCTCGCCGCGATACCCCTCGATCGTCCAACTCACCCAGGGGAGCGGATAGTTGGCGGCCGGACTGACGAGCACCGGGAAGCAGCCCTGGAAGCTCACCCGATAGGCGCCGAAGCGGCTCCAGTTGGAGAAGCTGAACCGGCGCTGCTGCGGGTCGAAGCCCAGCGGCACGCACTCCCCCAGTCGTGAACGGCCCAGCCCCGCCAGGAAGTCCAGGTTGGAGCGCAGGTTGAGGTGGGCGGTCGGGAACTCCTCGACCGCCGTCCGCAGCGCGGCCGCCAGTACCGCCGGGCCGTCCTTCGGCCGGTGCGGCACGTGCACCTCGCTCAGCAGGTTGCCCACCAGGGCGGGCGAAAGGCCCAGCCAGCGGCGGGCGTTGACCGGGACGGTCAGCATCCGCTCGGCCAGGTCGCCGTCCAACTCCCGCAGGGTGGCGAGCACATGGGCGCAGAGCACGTCCCCGGCGGAGAGCCGTCGCCCGGCGGCCGCCCCGAACTCCTCGCGCATCCGGTCGACCTCGGCCTCGGTGAAGGCGATCTGGACGGTCCGGTTGGCGCGCGGTCCGGCCGCGATCTCGCGGGCCAGCTGCACCGCCTCCGCCGGTCCCGGCAGCCGGAAGCCGGGGCGTCCGCAGTCCTCGGTCGGCAGCACGGCGTCCAGCAACGCGTCCTGGTCGTCGACGAGTTCGGCCTCCGGCAGCGGCTCGCCCGCGACCGCCGCGGACCAGATCCGCAGCAGCAGCACGAAGCTGTGCAGGTCCCCGATCGCGTGGTGCCAGGAGCAGCCGAGCACCGTCCCGCCGTCGGCGGTCCGGGTGAGCCGGACGGTGAACAGCGGGGCGCCACCGGTGCGCGCGGCGACGGCGTCCACCGGGTCGACCAGTCCGGAGCCGGCGATGACCACCCGGCCCATCGCCTCGGCGAGCGTGCCGTCCACGGTGCAGACCGCCAGCGGCACCCCGGAGTCGTCGCAGACCGCCCGGAGCGCTCCGTCCTCGGTGCGCAGCCGTCCGGCGAACACCGGCACCCGCTCCAGGGCGAGGGCGAGTCCGGCGGCGAGCCGGTCCTCGTCCAGCGGCCGGTCGAAGCAGAGCACGACGGAGACGGCGAGGTCGGCGAGCATGGTGTCCATCAGGCCCAGGCGCAGCACCCGGCCGTCGGCCCGGCCGGCGCGGACGGTCCGGGAGCTGCGCGGCTGCGGCCAGATCGTCATGGGTTCCCATCCGGTGGTTCGGCCTGCGGGCACGGCGAACGATAGCGCCGCGCCGAGACAGTGGTCCAGTCCAATGTCAGGATCCGGAAAGGCCGTTCGGGCCCGCCGACGATAGAATGCCGAGCATGGGACAGCGCCCCGGCGCACCCACCGCGCCGCCCCTCGTCCTGGTCACCGACCGCGAATCCCGGCTGATCGACCCCACCCGGGCCTACCACCTGGGCCGGGACCCGACCAGCGAGATCGTGCTGGACGACCCCCGGGTCTCCTGGCACCACGCGGTGCTGCGCGCCACCGACGACCACTGGCTGCTGGAGGACGTCGGCAGCACCAACGGCACCTACGACCAGGGCCAACGGATCGACCACGAGGACGTCGGCCCGGGCACCAGGCTGCGCTTCGGCGATCCGGCCACCGGCCCGTCCGCGACCTTCGCCGGCCTGCCCGACCCCGCCCCCGGCGAACGCACGGTACTGCTCGCCCCGCAGAGCTCCGGCACCTTCCGCAGCCCGAGCGCGGTACTGGAACTGCCCGGCCACACCCTGCGGATCGGCCGCGCCCCCGACAACGACCTGGTCCTGGACGACCTGGTGGTCTCCCGGCACCACGCCGAGCTGCGCGAACTGCCGGACGGCGGGCACGAGATCGTCGACCTGGACAGCCACAACGGCACCTACCTCAACGGCCGCCCGGTGCGCCGCGCCCCGGTCGGCCCGGCCGACCTGGTCGGCATCGGCCACTCCTCGCTCTGCCTGGCCGACGGCCGGCTGGTCGAGTACACCGACACCGGCGAGGTCTCGCTGGACGTCCAGCACCTGGTCGTCCGGGTCGGCCCGGACCAGCGGGTGCTGCTGGACGACGTGAGCTTCCCGCTCGCCGAGAAGGCCCTGCTCGCGGTGGCCGGACCGAGCGGCGCCGGCAAGTCCACCCTGCTCAACGCCCTCACCGGGCTGCGCCCCGCCGACGAGGGCACCGTGCTGTACGACGGGCGCGACCTCTACCGCGACTACGCGGAGCTGCGCCGCCGGATCGGCCTCGTCCCCCAGGACGACATCCTGCACACCCAGCTGACCGTCCGCCGCGCCCTGTCGTACGCCGCCGAGCTGCGCTTCCCCGGGGACACCGCGAAGGAGGAGCGGGAGCACCGGGTCTCCGAGGTGATCGGCGAACTGGGCCTGGAGGCGCGGGAGCAGCAGGTGATCGCCAGCCTCTCCGGCGGCCAGCGCAAGCGGGTCAGCATCGCGCTGGAGCTGCTCACCAAGCCCTCCCTGCTCTTCCTGGACGAGCCGACCTCCGGCCTGGACCCGGGCATGGAGCGCTCGGTGATGCACCTGCTGCGCGGCCTGGCCGACGACAGCCGCACGGTGGTCGTGGTGACGCACAGCGTGCTGAGCCTCAACGTGTGCGACCGCCTGCTGGTGCTCGCCCCCGGCGGCCGGACCGCCTACTACGGGCCGCCGACCGAGGCACTGGCGTACTTCGGCGAGGCGGAGTGGCCGGAGGCCTTCGAGGCCTTCGAGAACGACTCCGAGGGGCTCTGCCGGGAGCGCTTCCGCGCCTCGCCGCAGTACCAGCGGTACGTGACGGCCGAGGCGGCGCACCCGGTGAGCCCGGCGCGCCCACCGGAGCCGGCCGGGCGGGCCGGGCCGCCCGTCGGCCGGGAGAAGCCGCAGGGCTGGTTCTCCCAGCTGGGCACTCTGGTGCGCCGGTACGCCGCGGTGCTCGCCGCCGACCGGCTGTTCCTGACCGTGATGATCGTGCTGCCGTTCATCATCGGCCTGATGTGCCGGGCGATGGCCGGCAGCCGGCTCACCTTCGAGAACGCCATCAACTGCCTGCTCACGCTCTGTCTCGGCGGGGTGCTCACCGGCTCGGCCAACGCGGTGCGCGAGGTGGTCAAGGAGCGCCCGATCTACCGGCGGGAGCGGGTGGTCGGCCTGTCCAGGTCGGCGTACCTGGTGTCGAAGGTGGTGGTGCTCGGCGCGGTCACCGTGGCGCAGGCCGCGGTGCTGACGGTGGTCGGCCTGGCCGGGGTCACACTCACCGCGCGGCCCGGCCCGAACGCCCCGCCGCCGGTGACCAGCGGCGTGCTGATGCCCCAGCTGCCGGAGCTGATCGTCGCGATCGCGCTGCTGGCGTTCACCTCGATGATGCTGGGACTGGTGGTTTCCGCGCTGGTCGCCAAGGAGGAGGCCACCATGCCGCTGCTGGTGCTCCTCGCGATCGTCCAGGTCGTGTTCAGCGGCCTGATGCTCCGGCTGCACGGCGTGCCCGGCCTGGAGCAGTTCGCCTGGCTGGTGCCGTCCCGGTGGGGCCTGTCGGCGATGGCCCGCACCGTCGACCTGAGCCGGCTCACCGTGCCGAGCTCGATCACCGCGGACCCGATGTTCCGCCCGGAGCGCACCGGGTGGCTGGTCTCGATGGGCGCGCTGGCCGCCCTCGCGGCGGCGTACGGGCTCGCGGTGCTCGCCCTGCTGCGGCGGCACGAGCCGACCGTCATGCGCAAGTAGCCGCCCCCGCCCCCGCCGGTAGAGTGGGAGACGAACTGCGGTGCGAATGCCGCTCGCGACCCCTGCCCCCCGGCACCGGTCGGCGCGGCGGAGGGAATGTAGCCGCCCATGGACGAGTTCGCGTTCCGCCCCACCCACGTCGCCCCGCCGGACGGCCTGGCGACCTGGACGGCGCCGGACCCGGCACGGCCCTCCGCCCGGCTCGACCCGCTGCTCCCGGTCCGGCTGATCGCCCGGCAGGGCGACTGGGGCCAGGTGCTCTGCTCCAACGGCTGGACCGCCTGGGTGGACGCCCGGCTGCTGGTCGTGCTGCCCCAGCCGCCCCCCGCCGCGGACGGACCGCCCGCCCGCACCGCCGACCCCCGGCCCGCGCTCGCCGAGGCCGGGGCCGCACTGGCCCGGCACCGCACCCTGCTGGAGGACCTCGCCACGGGCGCCCTGGACCTGGAGTCCTTCCGGGAGCGCACCCGCGGCCTGCGGATCGGCCTGGTGGCGGACGGCGAGGAGCTCTGGGTGTTCGATCCGGTGCACGACCGCTGGTGCTACTGCGACGGGCTCCAGTTGCAGACCTACGCAGCCACCGACCGCCGGCCGGCCGTCGACCGGCAACCAGCTGTCGACCGGCAGGCGGCCACCGACCGGCAGGCTGCCACCGATCGGCAGGCGGCCGTCGGGCCCGCGGCCGCGCCGGGAGCCGCACCGGTGCCCGACCCGCAGGCGCAGGGCCCGTACGCGCCCACCCGGACGGTTGAGCCGTGACCCCCGCCGAACGGCCCCCGGCCACGGCCTCCGCCCAGGCCCCGCCCTCGCCCTCGCCCTCGCCCTCGGCCCCGGCCTCGGAAAGCGGGCTGCCCGCCGGCCTGGTCGGGCGGAAGGTGGCGGGCTACCGGCTGGAGCAGGAGATCGGGCGCGGCGGGATGGCGGTGGTCTACCGGGCCAAGGACCTGCGGCTCGGCCGAACCGTCGCGGTCAAGCTGCTGGCCCCCGAGCTGGCCCGCAACGAGGTTTTCCGGCAGCGCTTCATGCACGAGTCCGAGGCCGCCGCCGGGATCGACCACCCGCACATCGTCCCGGTGTTCGAGGCCGGGGAGCACGACGGCATCCTCTACCTGGCGATGCGCTACGTCGAGGGCGGCGACCTGCGCGCGCTGATCAACCGGGACGCCCCGCTCCCGATCGAGCGCGCCACCCGGCTGGCCCTGCAGATCGCCTCCGCCCTGGACGCCGCGCACGATCACCAACTGGTGCACCGGGACGTCAAGCCCGGCAATGTCCTGGTCGCCGCCGGCACCGACAGCGAGCACCCCGAGCACCTCTACCTGGCGGACTTCGGGCTCACCAAGAAGTCCCTCTCGCTCAGCGGGCTGACCAGCGTCGGCCAGATCGTCGGCACCCTCGACTACGCCGCGCCCGAGCAGATCTCCGGCCGGCCGCTGGACGGGCGCTGCGACCAGTACGCGCTCGGCTGCGTGGTCTTCGAGATGCTCGCGGGCACCCCGCCGTTCCGCCGGGAGAGCGACCTCGCACTGCTCTGGGCCCACCTCAACGACCCGCCGCCCGAACTGCACCGGCACCGCCCGGACCTCCCCGAGGCGGTCGACGCCGCGGTGGCCCGCTCGCTCGCCAAGACACCCGGGGAGCGGTACGACAGCTGCCTGCAGTTCGTCGCCGAGCTGCGCGCGGCCAACGGCCCCGTGCCCTGGACGGCGGACGGCCCGCCCACCCGGGTCGTCCCTGCGGTCGCCCGGGCCCCCGGCCCCACCCCGGTGCCGGACCCGCCCGCCTGGGCCGGCCCGGTCGTCCACCCGCCGTACCGGGACCGTCAGGGCCTGTCCTAGGGAGCCGTCGACCATGAACGCCGTGAGCCAGGTCTTCGCCATGCTCGCCGCCGCGATCCACCTCGTGGTGTGGCCGCTGGAGAGCTACCTGTACGGGCACCCGAGGGTGCGCTACCTGCTCACCGGCAGCACGGCGGACGCCCCGGAGGTCCGGCTGTGGCGGTTCAACGTCGGCTTCTACAACCTGTTCCTGGCCCTCGGGCTGGTCACCGGGCTGGTCCTGCTGCACACCGGGCATTCCGGGGCGGGGCGGCCGGTGATCCTCTACATCGCGGCCTTCATGGTGGCCGGCGGGGCCACCCTGTTCGTCTCGGAGCCGAAGCTGTGGCGCGGCGCGCTCGGCCAGGCGGTCCCGGCGGCGGCCGTCCTGCTCGCCGAACTGCTCTGAGGCCGGGGCGGCTGTCGGGGCGGAGCGGGCACCGGGGCGGGTGTCGGGGCGGGCTCAGCCGCCGGGGCCCGCTCCGCTGCCCGCCGCTCCGCCGCTCGCTGCGGCGCCCTTCCCGGCGCCCTCGCCGGTGACCTCCCCGGGGTGCCGCACCCGGGCCGCCAGCAGCGCCCCGAGCAGTCCGGTCAGCAGCCCCCAGCCGGCCGCCAGCGGCACCGCCGTCCACAGCTCCGGGCGCAGCGTCAGGCTGCCGCTGCCCAGCGCCGACACCGGGTTGTCCCCGCCGAGCACCGCGCCGAGCAGGTCCCCCAGTCCGCCCTGGCCGAGGCCGACGCCCAGCACGGACAGCCCGTAGTCGGCGTCCATCCGGGTCCACAGGCCGACCAGCAGCACGGTGACGGCGGTGGCCAGCGCGAAGCGGACGGAGTGCTGCCAGAGCCGAACGCTCCGCGGCGAGCGGCGGGCGGCCAGGAAGGCGGCGCCGGTCAGCAGCACGGCGGCCACCGGCAGCAGCCACCAGCTGCGCGCGTCGTGGTCGGCCAGGGTGCCGAGGTCGATGGTCGCCTCCTTCCCGCCGGGGGCGCGCAGCACCGCGCTGAGCGGTTGGGGGACGGGCAGGCCGAGCGCGCCGACCAGCCGGCCGTGCCAGACGGCACCGAGGCCGAGACCGAAGGCCAGCCAGACCAGGTCGGGCAGGGCGAGCAGCAGCACGGCCATGGTCGAGCGGGCGTTGCCGTGCACGAGCGCGGTGACGACCCCGGCCACCGCGCCGATCGCGACGTACCCGAGCAGGACCGCCCAGAGCGCGAACGCGGCCGGGCGGACGGCGAGTTGGTAGCGCAGCAGGCCGCGCGGCAGCGGCGCCCGGCGGGAGACCGCGAAGACCGCGGCGAACACCAGCAGCAGCCAGGCCAGCCCGATGCCGATGGTGGTGGCGCCGTCCGCGTGGAAGCCGACCTCCGGGGTGAGCCCGAGCGCGCCGCCGATGGTCTCCACCAGACTGCCGCCGAGCTGGATCACGAAGGTGTGCTTGGCGGTGACGGTGATCACCACCAGGGCGATCAGCCAGAGCACCACCGTCCGGGCGATCCGGCCCAGCAGTTCACCGCCGCCCGCGACCGCGCGGAACCGCAGTTGACGCAGGAACACCTCGGAGATCACCACCGCACCGACCAGCGAGACGCTCAGCGGCATCGCACTGACCCCGGCGTCCACCGCCGCGAAGCTGCCCGCGCCGCCGTCGAGTTGGACCGAACCGCCGACGGCCAGCGCCAGCGTCGCGGCGAGCACCGGCGGGAAGCCGCCCGCCGGGAGGTCGCTCGCGCCGGCCAGCCAGAGGCCCAGCGCGGCCACCGCCGCCATCGCGACGAGACCGGCCAGCACCACGGCGAGCGCGTCCAGCCAGCCGCGGACGACTCCGGGCGGGCCGGCGGCCCCGGTGGTGGGCTGCTGCATGCCGCCTCCCTCTGCTCGAACGGGCCTGGTCCGTTCCCAGGGTGACCGACTGCCGCGGGGCACGCTCGGCGACGGCGGGGCCACCTGCTGTTGCGGCGAACGGGGCGCCGGGGGAGAAATGGAACCCAGTGGCAGGAGCTTCCCGTGCCGACCGTACGTGTCGGCCGCCTGCGAAACGGAGCCTCGATGAGTTCCCAACCGCCCCCGTCCGGCCCGCCGAGCGAGCCGCCCTACGGCCCGCCCTCCGGTCCCCCGTCCGGCCCGCTGGCCGGTCCCCCCTCGGGTGGCGGCACGGGCGGACCACCGTCCGTACCGCCGCCGCCCTCCGGCCCGTCGGGGCCGTCCGGGGGCGGTGGGGGTGGCTCCAGCGCGGGCAGCGGGCGCGGTCCGCGCACGCCGTGGTGGCGCTCAAGGAAGGGGCTGTCGGTCGCGGCGGGCGTGCTGGTGGCGGCCGTGGTGGCGACGGTGCTGATCGTCAACAACCAGGGCGGCAAGAACGAGGCCGTCCCGACCGCCAACGAGGTCGCCCTCCAGACCCCGGCCGACCCCGGACCGGCGCCGTTCACCCCATCGGTGGAAACCCAGGGCGTGAGTGCCCCGGCCCCCGCTCCCACCAGCACGGCGCCGCAACCGGGCGGCACCTCCAAGGCCGGCTCCCCCGCCGTCCTGCACAGCGTGCAGGGCAGCTCGGCCGGGCTGTACGGCGGGACGATGAACCGGCCCAGCTGTGACACCGAACGGCTGATCGGCATGGTCTCCAGCGGTGACGCCGGACGGGCCTGGGCCTCGGCGGCGGGCATCGAGCAGTCCGCGATCCCGTCCTACCTGCGCTCGCTGACCTCGGCGTACCTGCGGGTGGACACCCGGGTGACCAACCACAGCTACAAGAGCGGCGCCGTGGTCGAGTACCAGTCCGTGCTGCAGGCGGGCACCGCCGTCCTGGTGGACGCCCAGGGCGTGCCCCGGGTGCGCTGTGCCTGCGGCAACCCGTTGAAGCCGGCGGTGCTGGTGAGCAACGCCAAGTACACCGGGAAGGCCTGGACGGGCTTCGAGCCGACCACGCTGATCGTGGTGGTGCCGGCCCCGCAGCCGGTGACCGAGATCATCCTGGTGAACATCGAGACGGGCGGCTGGTTCTCCCGGCTGACCGGTCGGATCGAGGTGGTGGACAAGCGCACCGAGCCGCCGAAGCAACTGGTGCCGGGCGTTCCGCCGCCCATGCCGTGGAAGCCCACGTCGCCGACGGCGACGGCCTCGACCTCGGGCGCGACCACATCGGGGGCGAGCTCCTCGGGCGCGACGTCCTCCGGCGCCACCTCCTCGGGCGCGACCTCCTCGACCTCGGGAGCGACCTCCAGCGGCGCCACCTCCTCCGGAGCGACCTCCTCCGGCGCCACCTCCAGCGGTGCGACGTCCAGCGGCGCGACGTCCTCCGGTGCCTCCACCGGGACGGGCTCGGCCTCGGCCACCTCGTCGACCACCTCGGGCAAGCCCTCCGAGAGCACCGCGACAACGCACTCCTCGTCCGCGTCGACGCTCAGCGAGGCACCGACCAGTAAGACCACCACGACCGGGACCGGCACGACCTCGTCCGGCACCACGACCTCGACCGGCACGACGACCTCGACCGGCACCGCGCCGAGGACACCGACCGCGACCTGTGCGAGCACGGCGCCGTCGACCCTGCCGCCCTGTCCGACCACGCCCTGACGCAGTCCCGAGCCGGAGCCCCGCCGCCACCGTCCGTCCGTCGGCCGGTGGCGGCGGCACGTCTCAGGGCAGCAGCACCTTCGCGTCGTCCGGGCCGAGCAGCCGCCCGTCCGCCGAGCGCACCTCCACCGGGGCGACCGGGGCGCCCGAGGCGCGGTCGACCAGCCGGGCCCGGGGCTCGCCCTCGGCGAAGAACCACTCGTCACCCCACTGGCGCAGCGCGGTGATCACCGGGAACAGCGCGCGGCCCTTCTCGGTGAGCAGGTACTCCTGGTAGGGGCTGCCGTCGGCGGCCGGGGCGAGTTCGAAGACCCCGGTGGCGACCAGGTTGGTGAGCCGCGCCGACAGGATGTTCCTGGCCAGCCCCAGGTTCTTCTGGAACTGCCCGAAGCGGCGCAGCCCGTCGAAGGCGTCCCGGACGATCAGCAGCGTCCAGCCGTCGCCGACCACGTCGAGCGGGCGGGCGACCGGGCAGGTCGACTCCTCGTGCGTGGTGCGTTTCGGCACTTCGTCCCACCTCTCGACCGGTCGGCGGCCAGCGTACCGCCGAACCAGTGGTTGCTTATTGAAACCAGGATATGCCAGGGTGGCGCAGTAGCACTTTGAAACCACTGCTGCCCGTCGAGGGGTACCCGCTCATGACCTCCCCTGCTCCCACCGGCCCGCCCACCACCGACGTGACGCACGCGACGCACGCGGCCACCCCGCCGCGCGGCCTGTCACCGGCCGCGGCCTGGCTG
This sequence comes from Kitasatospora sp. NPDC028055, assembly GCF_040637885.1. NCBI lineage: Bacteria > Bacillati > Actinomycetota > Actinomycetes > Kitasatosporales > Streptomycetaceae > Kitasatospora > Kitasatospora sp. NPDC028055. The sequence goes on from NZ_JBEZXE010000054.1 coordinate 47,318, forward strand.
CTCTCCGTCACGTGCGGCCTGGCCGTCGCCAACGTCTACTACTCCCAGCCCCTGCTGGACCTGATCGCCCGGGACTACGGCATCGACCCGGCCACCGTCGGCCTGGTCGGCACCCTCACCCAGGTCGGTTACGGGCTCGGCCTGCTCCTGCTCGTCCCGCCCGGTGACCACGTCGACCGCCGTGCCCTGACCACCGCCCAACTCGGGCTGTCCGTCCTCGCCCTGCTCGCCGTCGCCGTCGCACCCTCCGCTCCGCTGCTGCTGGCCGCGATGGCGGCCGTCGGGGTGCTGGCCGTCGTCGCCCAGGTCGTCGTCGCCCACTCCGCCTCGCTCGCCGCGCCCGGCGACCAGGGCCGGGTGGTCGGCACCGTCACCAGCGGCATCGTGGTCGGCATCCTGCTCGCCCGCACCGTCGCCGGGACGATCGGCGACCTGGCCGGCTGGCGCGCCGTCTACCTCGCCTCCGCCGTCGCGACCGGCGCCATGGCCTTCGCCGTCGCGGCCGTCCTACCGCCCGAACGCCGCGGCCCGGCGGCCCGGCGGATCCGCTATCTGCGCCTGGTCGGCTCGGTGTTCACGCTCTTCGCCGAGGAGCGCGTACTGCGCGTGCGCGCCGTGCTCGCCCTGCTCACCTTCACCTCCGTCACCGTGCTGCTCACCCCGATGGTCCTCCCGCTCGCCGCACCGCCCTTCGAGCTCAGCCACACCCAGATCGGCCTGTTCGGGATGGCCGGCGCCGCCGGGGCACTCGGCGCCGGGCACGCGGGACGCCAGGCCGACCGCGGCCGCGCCCACGCCGAACGCACCGCCGGCCTCGGCCTGGTGGCCATGCTCGCCGCCTGGCTCCCGGCCGCACTGCTGCCCCACTCGGTCTGGTGGCTGGTGCTCGCCGTGGTCGTCATCGACTACGGCCTCCAGTCCGTGCACGTGGTCAACCAGCACCTCCTCTACCAAGTCCGTCCCGAGGCCCGGAGCCGCCTGACCGCGGGCTACATGCTGCTGTACTCCGTCGGCTGCGGAGCGGGCGCCATCGCCTCCACCCTGGTGTACGACCAGGGCGGTTGGCACGCTGTCTGCGCGCTCGGGGCCGCCACCAGCCTCGCCGCGCTCGCGTACTGGCGCACCGCCAAGGACGGTTGACGCCCGCTCACCGCCCCGGCAGCGGAGCGCCTGCGGTCGGCGGCACCGGTTCCAGCACCTCGCGCAGGGCGCGGATCCCCCGCCGCCACACCCGGTCGGACCCCGACTCGCCCCACAGCTCGGCCAGTTCGGACCCCTCCGCCACCACCCGGTCCAGCGCCGCCACCGCCGGCGCGCGCAGGTCGCCGGGCAGCCCGGGTATCGGCTCGGCCGGGCCGTAGGCGGTCGTCACCGCCGTACCGCCGGGGCACTGGGCGGCGACCAGCGCCGCCGCCGCGACGGCCTCCGCGCCCTCGTCGTCGTCCAGGTACTCCGACCCGCGGGCGGCGCGCTCCAGCGCCGCCCGGACGAGCGCCGCCCGCTCGCCCGGCGCGGCGTCGTCCAGGCCACCGGCGAAATCCGCCGCGGTGTCGTTGTCGAAGTAGCCGGTGCCCCAGGTCCCCATCGTGATTCCCCTCGTGTTCGTCTGCAGATGGATGCTTGCACGCACCACTGACAATTCGGGCGGTGCACGGAAATCCGCTGGTCGACGACGTGACGATGGGGCAGGGTTCAGCCATGGACACTCAGGGGCTGGACGAGGACGGGTACATCGCGCGGGAGGGCTCGCTGGAGCGCGTCCGGCCGGAGTTCACGCCGGTGGTCGACGCCGCCCGGGCGCGGATCGCCGCCGCCTTCGGCCCGAACCGGCTGCACGGCGCCTACCTGTACGGCAGCATCCCGCGCGGCACCGCGGTCCCCGGCGTCTCCGACCTCGACCTGCTGCTGGCCCTGCACCGGGAGCCCACCCCCGACGACCGGCGCGCGGCCGACGCCCTCGGAGCCGGCCTCGACGCGGACTTCCCGCAGGTCGACGGCGTCGGCGTGCTCCTGTTCGGCACCGGCACGCTGCTCAGCGAGCTGGAACGGCACGACCTGGGCTGGTTCGTCGCCTGCCTGTGCACCCCGCTGCTCGGCGAGGACCTCGCCGAGCGGCTCCCCCGCTACCGCCCGGACTCGCTGCTCGCCCGCGAGACCAACGGCGACCTCGCGCTCGCCCTCCCCCGCTGGCGCGAGCGACTGGCCGCCGCCGACACGGACGCCCAGCTCACCGCGCTCAGCCGCGCGGTCTCCCGCCGACTCGTCCGCACCGGCTTCACCCTGGTCATGCCCCGCTGGGGCGGCTGGACCAGCGACCTCACCGTCTCCGCCGAGGCCTTCGCCGCCCACTACCCCGACCACGCCGACCGGATGCGCCTGGCCGCCGCCGTCGCCCGCACCTCCACCACCGACCGCGCGGTCCTGGCCGCCCTCATCGACGGACTGGCCCCCTGGCTGGCCGCCGAGTACTCCGCCGTCCACGGCGAGAAGGCCCCGCGCCCCTGACCGGCGGGAGGGGAGCCCGGCCGGTCCGCCGTGCACCGAGCGCGGCCGCCCGCCCGGTGCGGCGCTCGGCCGGCCGCCGTACCCCAGTGACGCACCCCGGTAGCGCTCCCCGGAGGCACTCCCCCGGCGAGGCGCGGTCACCGGCCGGGCGGGTGACCGCGCGTAGCCCCGCTCAGTCCACGCTGGGGATCCCGCCGG
>NZ_JBEZXE010000055.1:0-38655 GCF_040637885.1 Kitasatospora sp. NPDC028055
CGCCGTCCCACCCGCATCCACGCACTCTGCACCCAACACGGCATCGCAACGGCAGCCTGAGCCTGACCTAGATCAAATACTTCGCCAGCAGAGTCGTCCGGCCGACTTCCTGCGCAGGGGTTCGCACGGTGTGGTCGCCGCTTCGCCCGTGCCGGACGATCTGTCAGCGGCCGGCGGCCACCCGCGCGTTCCTGTCCTCGTCCTCGTCCTGGCCGTCGTCGCCCCAGCCGTCGCTGCGGTCGCGGTAGAGGGTGAAGCGGTCGTACAGGACGGGCGTGGGGAACGGGTTGGCGGCGGTGGCGGGCACCGAGTGGTAGTAGGAGACGGTGATGGTGGTGCGGTCGCCGGGGTACCGGCCCGGGTCGACGTCGAAGACGGCGACGCCGTACGGGTACTGGGTGTCCGGGTCGGTGACGGCCGACCAGTGGGCCTTCTCCTTGGCGTCCGGGTCGGCCTTGAAGGTGAGCCGCTGGGTGCGGACGCTGGCCTGGCGGACGCCGTCCGCGTCGGCGGGCAGGTAGACGTCGTCGTGGCCGGCGGTGCCGCCGCCGCCCAGGATGAGGTGGACGGTGCCCTCGGAGGTGTCGATCCGGCGCAGGTCGTCGTCGACGACGGCCGGGGTGAGCAGCCCGCCCGGCTCGGTGCCGCGGACGGGGTGGGTGCGCTCGTAGTCGTGGTCGTGGCCGGCCAGCACGAGGTCGACGGAGTAGCGGTCGAGCAGCGGCAGCAGGTTCTCCCGGATCCCCATGTCGCCGCCGTGGCTGGCGGCGGAGGAGGACATCGCGAACTGGTGCAGGTTGACGACGATCCAGTCGACCGCGCTGCCGCGCCGGGCGCGCGCCAGGACCCGTTCCAGCCAGCGGAGTTGGGCGCCCTCGCTGTAGCCGCTGATGTAGATGGACTGCCCGGTGGCCGGGTCGATGCTGGCGTCGTCCTCGACGGCGATCTCGTTGCCGTCCAGGCTGACGAACAGCACCGAACCGACCTGGAAGCTGTACCAGTTGCCGCAGTGGTCGCGGTTGCCGTTGTCGGGCAGCTCGAAGCGGGTGAGGTAGGAGGCGTACCCGAGGTCGCCGCCGCCCGCCTCGACCTCGTGGTTGCCGGGGGCGGGCATCCAGGGGCGGTTGGCGGCGGACTTGGACAGGTTGTTCATGAACGCGTTCCACGCCTGCGGCTGGCGCTGCGGGTTGTTGTTGGCGTAGGCGAGGTCGCCGTTGAGCAGGTGGAACAGCGGGTTGAACTGTTCGACCTGCCGGACGGCCGCGGCACCGTGGATGGAGGACTTCGCGAACACGTTGTCGCCGGTGCCGAGGTCGCCGAAGCTGGTGAAGCGGAAGGCGGCGCGTCCGCGGGCGGGGGCGGTGCGGAAGGTGCCGCGGACGGGCTCGGCGCCGTCGTGCACCACCTCGTACACGTAGGTGGTGTCGGGGCGCAGCCCGTCGAGGCGGGCGTGGTGGGTGAAGGTCTCGACCTTGTTGAGGCCGTCGACGTAGCTGCGGCTGCTCGCGTCGACGCTGCGGCCGGCGCCGCCGCGCGGGGTGCCGATCCGCACCCGGGGGCGCTTCACGGAGGCGCCGGTCGCCCAGGACACGGTCATCTCGCGGGAGGGCTCGTTGCCCCACTGGAGGTGGATCTGCTCCGGTCCGGGGGTGCCGGCGACGGCCGGCTGGGTCCACAGCAGGGTGGACGCGGGCAGCGCGACGAGCGCGCCGGCCGCCGTACCCGTCCGGAGGAGCGTTCTGCGCGAGGGTTGTGCCGGGGGATGTGCCGAAGGATGTGCCGGGGGATGTGCCACTGCCGCCTCCTGGGCTCCGAGAATCGCCGAGGAGGCTCGCAGTCCAAACACACGGTCGCACCACGATCGATCGTGCGTACGGCGAACGGAAGTTGAACGCTGGTCCACACCAGTGGACCGGCGTACGGGACCAGCCCGTGTCCAGCCCGTCCGGCGGCGCGGCGGCCACCCGTCCCGCAGCGCCTACAGCCCCGCTCCGCCGGTCACTCCCCGCCCGGCCCGCGCGCTGCCCTGATCGACCGTCATCGTCCGTCCGCCCCCCTTCGTCGAAGTGGCGTCCCGGGCACTCCGGGAACCGGCTGCCGACCGGGGGTACGGCCGGATGGCCGCGGGCCACGGGGGTGGTGCGGGACGGCCGGGCGGGTGACCTCTCGGACGTGTCGGCGGTGGCACGCCCCATCCGGCGTGCCTGGGTTGGAACGCGCCGCCTCCGGACGGTGCACGCCCTGTCCCCGGACCTGAGAGCCGCCCATGCCTTCCACCGCCCGCCTCCGCCGCCTCGTCCCCACCGCGCTCTGCGCCCTCGCCGTGGCCCTCACCGCCCCCGCGGCCCACGCCGCACCGCCAGGCGGCGACACCGGGACCGACCCCGGCGGGAGGTCGGACAGCGGCCGGTACGACTGGGAGCGGGTGGCGGACTGCGAGAGCAGCGGCAACTGGCACATCAACAGCGGCAACGGCTACTTCGGCGGCCTCCAGTTCGACCAGTCGACCTGGCGGGAGAACGGCGGCCTGGCCTTCGCCCCGCGCGCCGACCTCGCCAGCCGCGAGCAGCAGGTGAAGGTGGCCCAGCACCTGGCGGAGCGGCGCGGCCTCTCCCCCTGGCCGGTCTGCGGCTCCCGCGCCCTTGGCGGCCACGCCCACGGGACCGCCGCCCCGGACCGAAACCGCGACCGCGACCGCGACCGGACCCGCGACGAGGAGGCCGCCCAGGCCACCCGCGACCACGGGCGCGACGCCGTCCTGCCGCCGCCCGCCCCGGGCACGGCCGGGGACGGCCGGTGGACCGTCCGCGAGGACGACACCCTGGACCAGCTCGCCGCCACCCTGCACGTCCCCGGCGGCTGGCCCGCGCTGTACGCGCTCAACCGCGAAACCGTCGGCGAGGACCCGGACCTCATCCAGCCCGGGCTGGTCCTGCGACTCCCCTCCTGAACCGTCTGCGAGAACACCCGCCGCCCACGCCGCGCCCCGGCGTGGGCGGCGCCGTCACAGTGGCGTCGTCACCAGCGGCGTCGTCACCAGCGGCGTCGTCACCAGCGGCGTCGTCACCAGCGGCGTAGCAGTGCGCCCAGCGGTCAACGCCCTCGATCCGTCGACCAGTTCACCTGGTCGACGGATCGCCGGACCGCCGGAAACGCTACGGCCGGACGGCCGCCAGCACGTGCAGCCCGCGCGCGCCCGTCTCGTCGTGGCTGACCTCCAGGCCCGCCGCGCGCACCTGCCCCGCCACCCATCCGGTGGCCAGCCGCAACTTGGGATAGCTGCTGACCTGCTGGGTCCAGCCCTCGCCGGCGCGGGTGTGGATCAGGTCGTGGACCAGGGCGGTCTCCTCGTCCGGGTACTCCAGGAAGCAGGTCATGATCCGGTCCGCGGTGGCGCGCACCGGCAGGAAGCGGTCCGTGCCGGTCAGCGGGCGGGTGAGGTCGCGGAAGGACAGCACCAGCCGTCCGCCCGGGGCGAGTGCGGCGGCGGCGTCGCGCAGCAGCGCCGCGACGTCGGCGCGGGTGGGCAGGTGGGTGAGGGTGTCGCCCATGCAGAGCACGGCCGCCACCGAGCCCGGCCCGGTGTGCCGCGGCAGCGCGCCGCGCAGGTCGGCCTCGACGGTGCGGACGGCCCCGGCGTACCCGGCCTTGTCGGCGGACTCGCGCAGTTCGGCGAGCAGCGGGGCGCTGGTGTCCACGGCGAGGACGGGGTCGAAGCCGAGGGCGGCCAGCGCCAGGGTCTGGGTGCCGGGGCCGGCGCCGAGGTCCACGGCGGTGCGGCCGGCGGCCCCGGGCTCGACCCCGAGCCCGGCCAACAGTTCGGCCTGTGCCTCGGCGAGGGCGGGGATGTCGCCGCCCAGCATCCAGGTGTAGTGGGCGGCGAGGAGACGGTCGTAGTGCTCGGGTGCGGTGCTCATGCGGGCCGGGCCCCTTCTCGCGATCCGATGGTCCGTTGGTCAGGTGTTCAGTCGGTCAGTTGGTCCGACCGCACTCTAGAGGGGCCCACGGAACCGCAGAACGGCAGCGGCACCGCCGCACCGGAACGCCGACGGCCCGCCCGGTCCTGGTGGACCGGACGGGCCGGGGCGCTACGGACGGGCCGGGACGCTACGGGCGAGCCGTGGCGCGGCAGGCAGCCCGTGGCGCGGCAGGCGGGCGTCAGCCGACGTGGACCCGCGGACGCTTCGTCCGGTCCGGCTCCGCCTCGCGCAGCACCTCGCGGGTGACCGGCGCGACCTCGCCCTGACCGAACAGGATGAAGCGCAGGAACTGGGCGAAGGGGTGCCCCTCGGTCCACTCGAAGTACAGGTGCGGCCGCTGCCCGGTACGGTCCCGCACGGTGAGCGCCAGGGCGGCGATCGCGTTCGGGATGCTGGAGCTCTCCAGGGTGAGCACCCGGTACCGGTTGTGCAGCACCTCGCCGTGGACGGTCAGCTCGGACTCGAAGTCCGAGGCGTCCCGGACGGTCACCTCGACGAAGACCAGGTCGTCCTCGCCGGGGATGTCGTTGTCGGCGCGGATCTGCCGGATCTTGTCGCGGTACTCGGCGACGTCCCGGTTGGTCGGCTCGTTGGCGATCAGGCGCAGCGGGCGGTGGGCGTAGTCGCGGATGAACCGCTCGGCCGTCTCGTCCAGCAGCACGTCCGTGACGCGCAGCTCGAAGGCGCGCTTGAGGCGGGAGAGCAGCGACACCAGGATGATGCCGGCGATGAAGCAGGCACCGATCTTGACACCGTCCGGGCGCTCCATGGTGTTCACCACGGTGGTGTACAGGAACACCGCGGCGATGATCCCGAAGGCGATGGTCCAGCCGCGCTGGCGCTTCTTGTAGGCCGCGATGGTGACGGCGATGGCCGCCGAGCTGATCAGGACCAGTACGCCGGTGGCGTAGGCGCCGCCCTGGGCGTCGACGTTGGCGTCGAACAGCCAGGTGATCAGGAAGCCGACGATGGTCAGCACGATCACCATCGGGCGCACGGCGCGGGCCCAGTGCGGGGCCATGCCGTAGCGCGGCAGGTAGCGGGGCAGCAGGTTGAGCATGCCCGCCATGGCGGACGCGCCGGCGAACCACAGGATGGCGATGGTCGACAGGTCGTAGACGCTGCCGAAGGCGCCGCCCAGGTACTCGTGCGCCAGGAAGGCCAGGGCGCGGCCGTTGGCCTGGCCGCCGCTCTCGAACTCCTTGGCCGGGATGAGCAGGGTGCAGATGAAGCTGGTCGCGATCAGGAAGGTGCTCATGATCACGGCGGCGGTGGTGAGCAGCTTGCGGGTGCCGCGGATCCGGCCGACCGGGTTCGCCTCGGTGTCGCCCGCGTCGCCCTTGATGTGCGGCATCACGGCGACGCCGGTCTCGAAGCCGGACATGCCGAGCGCGAGCTTCGGGAAGACGACGAGCGCGACGCCGATCATCACGAAGATGTTGCCGTGCTGGGTGGTGAGCGCGTTGGACCAGTCGGTGACCACGTGCGGCGCCTGGATGATCTTCCAGATGCCGACCGCCACGACCACCACGTTGAGCGCCAGGTAGACCCCGACCAGCCCCACGGCCAGGCCGATCGCCTCGCTGAAACCCTTGAGGAAGACGGCACCGAGCAGGGCGACCAGGATCAGCGTGATCAGCATCTGCTTGCCGCCGAGGGCACCGGTCAGGTGCGGGTTCTCGACCAGGTGGGCGCTGGCGTCGGCGGCGGAGAGGGTGATCGTGATGATGAAGTCCGTCGCCGCGAAGCCGAGCAGTGCGAGGACGAACAGCTTGCCCTTCCAGAACGACAGCAGCCGCTCCAGCATCGCGATCGAGCCCTCACCGCGCGGGCTCTCCTGGGCCACCCGCCGGTAGACCGGCAGCGCGCCCAGCAGGGTGACCAGCACCAGCACGATCGTGGCGATCGGCGACAACAGTCCGGCCGCGAGCGCGGCGATGCCCGGCTGGTAGCCGAGCGTCGAGAAGTAGTCCAGACCGGTCAGGCACATCACGCGCCACCACGGCTGGCCCGTGTGCGCAGCGTGACCGGCCTCGGCGGCGGAGTCCCCCGGCTCCGCGCCGTCCGGCTGCGCCTCGGCGGCGTCCTGCTGCGCCTTCGCGGCGGCGTCCTTGGCGGCCTTCTCCGGCGACATGTCCTCCAGGAGCCAACTGCGGAGCCGTATTCGCGCCGACGACGGAGCCTCCGTCGTCGTCTCCGTCGAACCCGACGAAACCACCTTGCACCTCTTGTTTAAAGACCCCGTAAAGCGCCGTCGGGCGACGGCAGTGCGCCAGGCTATGCGACGGCCGTTAAGGAGGCGTCATCGGCCCGCGTTAAGAAAACGTCATGGCTTCGCAGGTCGGCACGCGTGGCCCGGCGGTCCGGGGTCGGCGCCGGGGCGGGGCGGTGGAGCACCCCGCCCCGGCGTCTCACGGACCGGACGGGGTTACGCGCGGTAACCGAGAACCGTCATCATGCCGGTCTCCGCGTGGTACACGTTGTGGCAGTGCACCATCCACAGGCCCGGGTTGTCGGCGTCGAAGTCCACGGCCAGGGTCGTGCCCGGCAGCACGATCGCGGTGTCCTTGCGCGGGCCGCCGGCGCCCAGCGCGAAGCTGTGTCCGTGCAGGTGGACGGGGTGCCACATGGCGGTGCTGTTGCGGAACTCCAGCCGCACCCGCTCCCCGGCCGCGACCGGGTGGCGCTGCGCCGGGTCGTACTTGCGGCCGTTGAACGCCCAGTCGGCCTTCGCCATGCCGCCGGTGAGCTCCAGCGCCACCGTGCGGTCCGGCGCGCGGTCCGGCAGTCGGACACCCGGGTCGGCCTTCAGCTGCCCGGCGGTCAGCAGCCGGCCGTCCAGTTCGGCGGGGCGGGTCGAGGCGTCCGGCGCGGCGCCGCCGCCGGTGCGCAGCACGGCCAGCGCGGCGGCGTTCTTGCCCTCGGCCAGGGCGGTCAGCGGGAAGGCGCCGTCCTTGGCGGTGACCAGCACGTCGTAGCGCTCGCCCATGCCGAGCAGCAGGGCCTGGGTGGTGGCCGGTTCGACGGGGAAGCCGTCGGTGTGGGTGACGGTCAGCTCGTGGCCGCCGAGGGCGACCCGGTAGGCGGTGTCGCCGCCCGCGTTGATCAACCGGATCCGGATCCGGTCGCCGGGCTTGGCGGTGAAGGTCTCGGGGGCGGTCGCCAGACGGCCGTTGACCAGGTGGAAGGGGTGGGCGACGTCGCCCGCGTCACCACCGAGCAGCGGGCTGGCGGCGCCCATCAGCATCCGGGACGGGCCGGTGGCTCCGGTGGGGGTGCTCCCGGCGCCCGGGGCCGTGCCCGGCATGCTGTGCCCCGAGTGGTCCATACCGCCCGTGCCGCCCGTGCCGCCCATGGCTCCTGCGTCGCCCATGTCGCCCATGCCCGTGGCGAGTTCGGCGAGGACGGCGTCCGGGGTGCTGCCGTCGACCCCGTCCACCCAGTCGTCCAGGACGACGACCCACTCCTTGTCGTAGCGCAGCGGCTCCTTCGGGTCCTCGACGATCAGCGGGGCGTACAGGCCGCGGTCCTGCTGGACGCCGGAGTGCGGGTGGAACCAGTAGGTGCCGGGGCGGGAGAGGGCGAAGCGGTAGTCGAAGGAGGCCCCCGCCCGGACCGCGTTCTGGGTCAGGCCCGGCACGCCGTCCATGTCGTTGCGCAGCGCCAGGCCGTGCCAGTGCAGCGAGGTGGGCTGCGGCAGGTGGTTGGCGAGGGTGAGGGCGAGGGTGTCGCCGACGGTGGCGCGCACCTCCTGGCCGGGCAGGCGGTCGCCGTAGGCCCAGCTGCGGACGGTGCGTCCGCCCAGGTCGAGGGTGGTCTCGGTGGCGGTGAGCGCGACCTTGCGCTCAGGACCGGGCTTGCGCCGCGCCTCGGCGGCGGCGACCTCGGGGCCGTTCGGGGCGACGAAGCCGGCGGGGCCGCCCGGCTCGGCGCGGTTCATGGAGGAGTGGTCCATGCCCTTCATCGGGTCGGAGGACCCGGAGGAGCAGGCGGCGATCAGGCCGCTCCCGGCGGCGGCGAGCGCGGCGCCGAGGACGGTACGACGGGTGGTTGTGCGCATGACGGAGTGCACCTCGTACAAGGGTGGTGTGGACGTACAGGACAGCGCGTCAGCCGTTCCGTGCGCGGGCACGCAGAGGTGCCTGCGGGCACGGGACGACCGGCGCGCGCCTACTGACGCAGCACCGAAAGTCTGCTGAGGAGGATCCGCCCACCCCCGGGCGGCGGCAGCGCCCGCACGGCCCGCAACAGCCGGGCCCGCACCTCGGCGGCGGCGTCACCGCTACGGCGCAGCAGCGGACCGACGACCAGCAGCACCAGCGTCCAGCCGGCCAGCACGGCCAGACAGACCGCCATCGGGTCCATCCCGTCGGCTGCCGCGGGATCCGCGGTCGCCCGCTCCCCCACCGGCTGGTGCGCCGCCATCACCTGGACATCGTGGCCCCCGTGGCCCCCGTGGCCACCGCTCGGATGCCCGAGCGTGTGCATCGTCACGATGCCGAGCAGCAGCGCCCCGAGCAGCACCAGCCGCAGCACCCCGGGCAGCGGGGCGCCGGACGACCGCTGCTGCGCCATGGCCCCGCCTCCCGTCCGCCCCGCACCTGTCCGCTTACCCCCGCAGGGTATCCGAACGGGCGGCTGGGACACCGCCGCACCCCCTCCGTAGATCCATCGATTTCCTTCGTACGGAATCCGTTAGCATGCGGCACTGGTTTTCGAACACCGTCGCCTCCTCCACCGTGGACGTCGTCGACCTCGACACCCTGACCCCGGTCACCCGCCTCACTGTCCCCAAGCTCGCCGAGCCCGGCGCCCACGGCCCGGCCTACCTGCCCCGCCCGGCCTGACCCACCCGAGCCCGAACCCACCCGGTTCCGGGCGGCCCGGAGCCTTGCCGCCGCCCGCGGCCGGGCGCATCCTGGGGCCCACCCGTCGTACCGGGAGGGGGAGGGGACACGATGAGACGCCGCCTCGGGGCGCTCTGTTCGACGCTGGCACTGGTGACGGCGCTCGGCCCGGCCACCGCCTGCGACCCGGCCCTCGACCCCGGCACCTTCCGCCACCCGGTGCCGCTCCCCGAGGCCGCCCTGCCCTCCGCCCAGTGGATCGCGGACCTCGTGGGCGGGCTCAACCTGCCGCCGAAGTGCCCGAAGCCGACCCTGGCGACCATGGTGGTCCTCGACACCGACGGGCAGACCCGGGCCGTGGCCCTCTGGCTGCCGGACAACCTCGACGTCTGCTACGCCGTCATCAACCACGCGGGCGTGACGCCCACCACCGTCTGGTTCGCCGCCGTCGCCGACCTCCTCCCCCGCACCCCGATGCCCGCCGACACCACGGCGGGCGTCGACTCCTACGCCGTCACGGCCTACCGCGGCCAGTTGGACGAGATCACGGTCTCCGGCGACCCGGACCACCTGGTCAGCCCCGTCCGGCGCCGCACCCTCGACCTCGGCGCCGGCGACCTCGTCACCTTCGCCGCCTACCACTACCGGATCCCCCCGACCGGCCGCCCGCTCACCCTCACCCTCTGCACTCCCACCGGTGCCTGCCGCGACGCGCACTGAGCACCAGTCAGCTCGGTACGCACCGAACCGGGACGGCCCCGTGACCATCCTGTTCCGGAGCCCCCGACGCACCCCCGAAGAACGCCCCCTAAGGGAGTGAACGCGCACGCCAGAGGGCATGGCAGGTCGTGGCAGTCAGTCCGTCGAGCGTGAGAAGGTAACGCGCATGAAGCCCATCAATTTCGTCCTCAACGTCATCTGGCTGCTCTTCTGCGGCATCTGGATGGCCATCGGGTACGTCGTGGCCGGAATCATCTGCTGCGTGCTGATCGTGACCATCCCGTTCGGCATCGCCTCGTTCCGGATCGCCGGCTTCATACTGTGGCCGTTCGGGCGGACCACCGTCGAGCGGCCGGACGCCGGGGCCGCGTCCTGCGTCGGCAACGTGATCTGGCTGGTCTTCGCCGGCTGGTGGCTGGCTCTCGGGCACCTCATCACCAGCATCCCGCTGTTCCTGTCGATCATCGGGATCCCCTTCGGCTGGGCCAACCTCAAGATGATCCCGATCTCGCTGATGCCGCTCGGCCGCGAGATCGTCTCCACCGACGAGCCCTGGGGCACCCGCTACTGAGCCGCCCCCGAGCGCCGACGCCTGCGGCCCGTCCCCGAGCTGGGGGGCGGGCCGCGGGCGTTCCCGGGGGTCAGAGGCCGAGGATGCGGAGCGCCTTTTCTCGCATCTCGACCTTGCGGATCTTGCCGGTGACGGTCATCGGGAACTCGTCGACCACGTGCACGTAGCGCGGGACCTTGAAGTGGGCCAGCCGCCCGGCGCAGTAGGCGGCCACGGCCTCGGCGGTGAGCGGCTCGGCGCCCTCGCGCATCCGGATCCAGGCCATCAGCTCCTCGCCGTACTTGGGGTCGGGGACGCCGATCACCTGGACGTCGAGGACGTCGGGGTGGGTGTAGAGGAACTCCTCGATCTCGCGCGGGTAGAGGTTCTCCCCGCCGCGGATGACCATGTCCTTGATCCGGCCGGTGATGGCGAGGTAGCCGTCGGCGTCCATCACCGCGAGGTCCCCGGTGTGCATCCAGCGGGCCGCGTCCACGGCCTCGGCGGTGCGCTCGGGCTCGTCCCAGTAGCCGAGCATGACGGAGTAGCCGCGGGTGCACAGCTCGCCGGGCTCGCCGCGCGGGACGGTACGGCCGGTGGCCGGGTCGACGACCTTGACCTCCAGGTGGGGGCCGACCCGGCCGACGGTGGAGACCCGGCGCTCGACCGGGTCGTCGGTGCGGGTCTGGGTGGAGACCGGCGAGGTCTCGGTCATGCCGTAGCAGATGGATACCTCCGCCATGCCCATCCGCTCGATGACCTCCTTCATCACCTCGGCCGGGCAGGGCGAGCCGGCCATGATGCCGGTGCGCAGGCTGCCCAGGTCGTAGCGGGCGAAGTCCGGGTCGGCGAGTTCGGCGATGAACATGGTCGGCACGCCGTACAGCGAGGTGCAGCGCTCGGCGGCGACGGCGGCCAGGGTGGCTCCGGGCTCGAAGGAGGGGGCCGGGATGACCACGCAGGCGCCGTGCGAGGTGGCCGCCAGGTTGCCCATGACCATGCCGAAGCAGTGGTAGAAGGGCACCGGGACGCAGATCCGGTCCTGCTCGGTGTAGTCGAGCAACTCGCCCACGAAGTAACCGTTGTTGAGGATGTTGTGGTGCGAGAGGGTGGCGCCCTTGGGGAAGCCGGTGGTGCCCGAGGTGTACTGGATGTTGATCGGGTCGTCGGGGGCCAGCTCGTCCTGCCGGGCGGCCAGCGGGGCCGGGTCGGCGGCGCGGCCGGAGGCCAGCAGCTCGTCCCAGGCGGGGCTGCCGAGCAACAGGACCCGCTCCAACGCGGCGCAGCGGGGCCGGACTTCGCCGATCATCCCGGCGTAGTCCGAGGTCTTGAAGCGCTCGGCGGCGACCAGCAGCCGGATCCCGGCCTGGTTCAGCACGTACTCCAACTCGTGCGCCCGGTAGGCGGGGTTGACGGTGACCAGGACCGCGCCGAGCTTGGCGGTGGCGTACTGGGTGAGCATCCACTCCGCGCAGTTGGGGGCCCAGATGCCGACCCGGTCGCCCTTGGCGATGCCGAGCTCCAGCAGGCCGAGGGCCAGCGCGTCGACGTCGGCGGCGAGTTGGGCGTACGTCCAGCGGCGGCCGGTGGGGCGGTCGACCAGGGCGTCGCGGTCGGGGAAGGCGCGCACCGCGCGGTCGAGGTTCTCGCCGATGGTGTCGCCGAGCAGCGGGACGTCCGAGGTCCCGGAGGCGTAGCTGCGCTGGGCGGGCGGTGTCGGCACGGGCGGGCTCCTGGGTGCGGCGGTGCGGGACAGGGGACCATGTTGGCGGTCCCGCACCCGCGCCGCCACCCCCGAACGGGGGTACCGGCACGGCGCCGGGGCCGCCCGTCGGATTCGACGGACGGCCCCGGCGCGCGGGTCAGGCGTTGATGCAGGTGTTGCCGAACGCCGGGTTGAGGACGCTGATGATGCCGATCGAGTTGCCGCAGATGTTGGCCTCGAGGTTGATCGGGATCTGGATCTGGTTGCCGGAGAGCACACCGGGCGAACCGAAGGCGACACCGTTCGCGGTCGCGCCGCCGGCGGCGGCGGTGCCGGCACCGGCGAGGACGGCCACCGCGGCGAGCGCGGTGGCGGCGAGGGTGGTGCGAATACGCATTGCGTCACTCCTTGAGAGGGTGGCAGAACTCCGTGTGACGATCACACTCGCACCGATCGAACTCGACGGCAGGCCGGAAGCGTCCGAATTGGTCACTCAGAGGGCGTGTCGGCCTCCCGCCGGCCCTCCCGCCGCTCCGCGCCCGGCCCGCCGACCACGGACACGCTCAGTGATCCCAGCAGCTCCCGGGCCGGTTCCAGCCCCGGTTCGGCCTCCAGTGCGCGGTGCAGCAGGCCGAGCGCGAGCGCCTCCTCCCCCGCCCCCAGCGCCGCCAGGGCCCGGTTGTAGTCGATCCGACCGGCGTAACGCAGGCGGAACAGCACGCCCAGGTCCTCCCGGCAGGACGGGCAGGCCAGCGACCGCCGGTCCGCGGGGACCTTGCACAGCGGGCAGCGGACCTCCAGCGCGTCGGGCACGCCGGGCACGCCGGGCACGTCGCGTACGCCGGGTACCTCGGGCACGCCGGGCACGTCAGCCGCGTCAGCCGCCTCGGACACCTCAGGAGTGGTCATCGCGGACCGGCCTCCTCCGGGCGCACCGGGCCGAGCGACTCGGCGGCCGGCTCGCTGCCCAGCTCCCGCTGCGCCTGCGCGTACAGCGCCAGCAGGTTCGACATGTGCGTGTTGACCGCCTCCATGTTGGGCGCCTCCACCGCCTCGTCCAGGCCGCGCAGCTCCGCCATGATCCGCTGCCCGAGGGCCGGCGAGACCATGTTCTGGTTGACGTAGACGTTGCACATGGTGAGCATCCGGAAGGTGTGGCCGAGCGAGTCGCACAGCTCGTCCGCCTTCTGGGCCGCGCGCATCGCGCCCTCCCAGTCGGCCGCCTCCCGGCGCAGCCGCAGCTCGGCGGCCACCGAGCGCAGCCGGTCCAGGTCGCTCGGGTCCAGGTGCTTCTCGCAGTAGTGGATGAACAGGCTCAGGTAGGCCTCCGAGCCGCGCACCCAGCGCTGCGCCTTGAGCTGACGCTGCGCCCGCTCCAGCGCCTCGTCCACCGACTGGCCGCGGGTCTGCCCGGCCGCCAGGTCGTCCAGGGCGTCCATCAGCCGCTGCGCCTCGCGCATCTCGGCCTCGGTGAGCTCGCCGCCCCAGCGGTCGGTGAAGGACTCGATCTGCCGTTGCTGCTCCTCGACCTGCACCTTCAACTCGGGGTCGAGGGTGACCCGCTCCAGCTTGACGGTCTTCTCGGCGCCGCCCTGGATCCGCACCGACAGGGTGATGGTGCGATCGCGGTCCAGGCCGAAGGAGACCTCCACCGGGGTGCGGCCGCCGAGGCCCTCGGGCAGCCGGAGGGTGAGGTGGCCGATCAGCTCGTTCTGCTGGGCGATCTCGTGCTCGCCCTCGTAGACGGCGATCTCCAGGCGCTGGCGGCCGCTGCCGGAGACCACGAACTCCCGGCTGACCGGCGAACTGGTCGGGTAGCTGGTGTTCTTGGGGATCATGACGGCCAGCCGGCCGTCGTTGAGCTCGATGCCGAGGTTCTTCGGGGTGATGTCGAACGGGTTGGTGACCTGCATCAACTCGCCGCAGCCCGAACAGACTTCGCTGCCCGGTGGGTTGACGGTGGCGCAGGAGGCGCAGCGCAGGCCGACGTCCTCGGCGGCGGTGGAGGACACCTTGGTGTGGCCCGGGGCGGCCGAGTTGAGCGGCTCACCGCACAGTTCGCAGGCGGTGACGCCGGGGGCGGCCGGGGTGCCGCACTGCGGGCAGTTGTCGGCGCGCAGCACGGTGGTGGCCTGGGACTGCTGCGGGATCGTCGCGCCGGAGCCGGCCGAGCCGGACCCGGCCGTACCGGACCCGGCTGAACCACCGGCGGCCGAACCATCCATCTCCTGGGCGCACTTGGGGCAGGCCGACGCCCCGGCCTCGACCGGGATGTGGCAGGTCGGGCAGGAGACCCGGTCGCCGCCGAGCAGGGAGGTCGCGCAGTTGGCGCAGTTGGAGGCCGAGAGGTCCCCGGGGGCCCGGCACTCCGGGCACTCCACCTCGCCGACCAGGGCGGACTGCACGGCCGCGCCGAGCGCCACGCACTGCATCGGGTTGACGCCGCGCTTGATCCGGCGGGTGCCGAACACCTCGCCGAGGCGCCGCTCGACCAGCGGGATCGCCGTCGAACCGCCGACCAGTACCACCTCGTCGATGTCCCCGACGGTCAGGTTGGCCTGCATGATCGCCTTGTGGGTCAGCTCGATGGTCCGCTCGATCTGGGCCTCGATCAGCTCCTCGAAGCGGGCGCGCTCGAACTCCGTCTCCAGCACCAGCTGTCCGGCGCCCAGGCCGGGCAGGATCACCTCGGAGGACTGCTGGTTGGACAGCTCGATCTTGACCGTCTCGGCCGTGGAGGCGATCTTCGGGCGGTCCCGGAGGTCCGGCTGGTAGTCGGAGCCGTACTCCTCGCGGATGTCCTCCAGCAGCGCGGTGGTGATCGCCCGGTCGAAGTCGTCGCCGCCCAGCAGGTTGTCGCCCTCGATGCCGAGCACCGAGACCGAACCGGGCACCAGCAGCAGGATGGAGATGTCGAAGGTGCCGCCGCCGAGGTCGTACACCAGGACGGTGCGGCCCTCGTCCCCGGCGTCGCTCGCCAGGCCGTACGCGAGCGCGGCGGCGGTCGGCTCATTGATGATCCGCAGCACGTGCAGGCCGGCCATCCGGCCCGCCTCCTGGGTGGCGGCCACCTGCCGCTCGCCGAAGTACGCGGGGACGGTGATCACCGCCCGGTGGAAGGGCTCTCCGAGGCGCTGCTCGGCGTCCTGCTTGAGCCGGTGCAGGATGATCGCGGAGATCTCGATCGGGGTGTAGGAGCGGCCGTTGAACCAGACGTTGACGTCGCCGTCGGTGCCCGCGGTGACCTTGTAGTCGACCTCCTTGAGCGCCGCCTGGACCTGCGGGTCCTTGAACTTGCGGCCCATGAAGCGCTTGACCGAGCGAATCACGTTGGCGCCGTCGATGGCGATCCGGCTGCGCGCGGTCGAACCGACCAGCAGCTCGCCCTTGCGGCCGCTGCCGACCACGGAGGGCGTGGCCTCCTGGTTCTGCCGGTTGAAGATGATCTCCGGCGCGCCCCGGCGCAGGTGGGCCACCACGGAGTTGGTGGTGCCCAGGTCGATGCCGAGTGTGCGGTACATGTCGTTCCCCTCTTGCCCCTCGTGGTCCTGGCTACTTCTTGCGCTTGGCGCGCTTGGCCGGCCGGCCCGTCGCCCTGGCGTGCCGACGGGCCCGGGGCGGAACCGGCCTGGCCGGGGCCTCGCCGGGCTCGACGGGGTCGCCGGGCTGGACGGGTTCACCGGGCTCGACGGAGTCGGTTGCGACGGGCTCCGCCGCGACGGCCGCCGGCTCGACGATCTCGGGCTCCTCGGGCTCCTCGGGCTCCTCGGGCTCCTCAAGCTTGAGCGCCACGATCCGCGGATCCTCGACCGGCCCCGTCCCCGGCGCCGACTCCGGTGCGGCGACGACCACTTGGGCCCGGCGCAGCACCTCCTGCTCCCAGAAGAACCCGGTCACCACCGTCTGCAGCACCGTCTCCGGCGCCACCCCCGGCCGCACCTCGGTGCCGACGATCTCGGTCAGCGCCGGGTCCGCCGCCAGCCCCTCCAGCCGCATCGGCCGCACCCCGGCCTTGGCGAGCCGGCCGAGCAGCCGCCGGCGGGTCGCCTCCAACCCGGCACCGCGCCCGAGCGCCACCAGCTCGCGGTCCAGCCCGAGGGCGGCCAGCGCGTCGTCCACCTCGACCAGGACGCCCAGCAGTTCCCGCTGCTCGGCCCGGGCCTGCTGCTTCTGCTCGGTCAGCTTGTTGCCCAGCAGCGAGGAGCGGAACAGCAGTTGGGTGAACTTGGCCTCCAGGTCGACGGCCTCCGCACCCGGCGGAACCTCCAACGGCCGGTGGCCGTCGAGCAGGGCTGCGGTCGGCCCGGCCGGCACAGTCGGTGCGGTCGGTGCGGTCGGTGCGTCGGTCATTCTGGGACCTCGATCTGGGGCAGCACGGACAGGTCGGCCGCGTAGCGGGCGGGGACGGGCGGTTCGGGGTCGGCGCCGCCGGGGGCGGGCTCGGCGAAGTCAGCGGCGGCCTCGGCCCGGTGCAGGGCGAGCAGGTCCGCGGCGGGCGGGAGGCCGGGGCGCTCGATCACCAGCAGCGGCTCGGCGAGCGCGGGGGCGAGCAACTCGGCGGCCTGGTCGACCGGTTCGGGCGGGAGCGGCTGTTGGAGGTCCACCTCCAGGCGTCGGTCCGGGTTGCGCAGCAGGGCCGCGGCGTCCTGGATCTGCTGGCGGTTGTACCGGCCCGCCTTGAGCGCCTTCCCGACCGAGAGGTTGATCTCGCGCACCCCGGCCGTGGGCGGGATGCCCAGGACCTCGTACGGCGACGGTTCGTGCAGTGGCATGACGGGCGGTCTCTCTCCTCACGGTCCGGACGGGGAAGGGGGGTTGCGGAGTGGCGGACTGGGCGACGGGGGTCGGTGGCTGGTGCGGACGGTGGCCGGGACGGCGGCGGCGAACGGGTGTACGGGTGTACGGGTGTACGGGCTACGACGGCGCCGGCCGCCCGACGGTTGCCGGTTCGGTCAGTAGCGGCGGCCGAGCTTGTTGATCCGGTCCGCCAGGGCGCGCAGTTCGCGGTCGTGGGGATTGTGCTGGAGGGCCATTTCCATCGCCCCCTGGGCCTCCAGGTGGTTGCCGGCATTGGCCCGGGCGACGGCGAACGAGCTGAGGACGATGCCGAGTTCGCTCTTGAGCTTGGCGGTGTCCTCCGGCGAGGCGGCGAGTTCGAGCGCCTCGCGCAGCAGGTTGATCGCCTCGACGTAGAGGCGCTCCTCGTAGAACGAGATCGCCCGGCCGCGCCAGACGCTGACCATCAGCCCGCGGATGTCGGGCGAGTCGTCGTAGGACCTGGCCTTCTGGAGCATCGCGGCCTGGGCCTGGAAGGTGCTGTTCTGCATGTGGTCGATGACGTGGTTGGCGAGCAGCACCGAGATCCGGCGGCCCGCCTCGCGCCCGGCGTCGCCCTCCCAGTCCGGGTCCCAGACCAGCGCCTCCAGCATCCGGCCGAGGGCGCGGGCGCTGTCGTCGGCGAAGGCGGCGGAGCGGGCCAGCTGGCGCAGCACGAAGGCGAGGCCCCGGCGGTTCTCGGGGTCGTCGTCAAGCTCGATCAGCCGCCTCCACGTGCCGACGGCCTCCTCGAGTTCCGCGTCGGAGGCGTCCACCCGGCTGAGCTCACCGGCCCGGTTGCCGAGGGCGGCGCGGAGGAAGTGCCGGGCGGTCGGGTCGCCGGGGGCGAGCTCGGCGCTCTTGGCCAGCAGTTCCAGGGCGCGCAGGTAGTCCTTCTCCTCGTTGTTGATCTTGCGGGCCCACTGGGCGTAGGTCGCGCCGAGGTCGCCGCGCACCTCCGGGTCGTCCGGGGCCAGCGCGAGGGCCTTCTCCAGCAGTCCGGCTGCGCCCTCCTGGTCGTCCACGCTGGTCTTCAACAGGGCGCGGGCGGCCCGGACCCCGGACTCGGCGGCGACCCGGGCCACGTCGGCGGGCAGCACCAGGTCGGGGACGGTCCGGGCCCGGGTGAGGCAGTCGAGCGCCTCCCGCCAGTCCTGGTTGCGGTGGTGCTCCCGGGCCTGGCTGACCAGGGCCGCGCCGAGCAGCGACTGCCAGGCGGCGCCGCGCTCGCCCTCGGGAACCGCGTCCAGCGCGGCGACGGCGGCCGCCTGACGGCCCTGGAGGTGCAGGTACTGCTGCGGGCCGAGCGCGCCGAACAGGCTGAGGGCGCGGCCGAGCGCGGGCCCGGAGGTGGCCCCGGGGCCGCGCCGCCAGGCGCCGACGGCCTGCTGGTAGGCCTCGCCCCAGCCGGGCAGCTCGGCGCGGAGCAGCCGGTCCAGGCCGGGGCCGAGGACCAGCCGGCGGGCGGGGCGGCCGGGCAGGGATATTCGGACGTCCTCCTGGGCGAAGGCGTCCGCGGCGTGGGACTCCATGCCCAGGCGCAGCGTCCACGCGGTGGTCTCGTCGCCGCTGCGGCCGGCGGCCCGGTCGAGGGCGCGCAGGTCCTCGCGGAGGCGGTCGGTGAGCGCGGTGCGGGCGGCGGCGGTCCGCTGGGGGTCGGCCTCGCGGCCGGTGATCCGGGCGGTCTCGGCCCAGAGTTCCTCGCGGTGCAGGGCGGCGACCAGGCAGCCGAGCGTCCAGGCCCAGACCTGCTCGTCGGCGGCCTCGTCAGCAGCCTCGGCGGGGGCTGCTTCCGCCGTCGGCCGGGTGGAGGCCGCGAAGCGGTAGCCGGCCAGCCCGAGGGCGTGCAGCAGCCGGGGGTGGGCCGGGTCGTCGAGCAGCAGCGCGCGGTAGGCCCGGTAGGCCTCGCCGTGGCGGCCCTCGACGGCGTGCTGGTGGGCCTCGTGCTCGCCGAGCAGCACCAGCGCGGCGGCCGCCTGCGGGTGGCCGGGCGCGAGGGCGAGGGCCCGGCGCAGGTCGCCGGCCGCCCGGCCGGGCTGCTCGGCGGTGAGGGCGGCGCCGGCCCGGCGGACCAGAACGGCGGCCCGGGCCGCGCCGGCCTCCTCCGGCAGGTCGGCCAGGGCCTCGTCGAGGCGGCCGAGTTCGGCCCGCAGCAGGGCGAGGTCGAGCTGTACGGGCGCGGCGTCGGCGGCGTCGCCGAGCGCCTCGGCCCAGGCGGCCAGGACGGGTTCGGCCTGTTCGGGGGTGCCGGCCCGGCGGGCGCAGTCCAGGACGGCGCGCAGGGCGGGGCCGGTGCAGTGGGTGCAGCGGGGCGAGCCGGATCCGGCCGGGGCGTGCAGGTGCTCGGCGCAGGCCTCCCGGCCGCAGCCGCCGCAGGCACCGGTGGCGGGGCGGGCGCAGGCCGCGCAGTCGCCGACCGGGTCGGCGCCGGGACCAGCGGCGGGGACGCCCGCGGGGGCGGTCAGGAAGTGCCGGTACCAGTCCAGCGCGGCGGCCCAGTTGCCCGCCCGTTCGGCGAGCAGGGCGCGCAGCCGGGCGAGCGCCGGGTCGCCGGCCGGGTCGGGGTCGAGCGGGCCGAGCAGGGCGATGGTCTGCACCGGACGGCCCGCCAGCAGGGCGGCGGCGGCCAGGTGGTAGCGGTCGCGGAGCCCGGCGGTGGGGTCGAGCAGCGCGGTGACCCGCTCGGTGGCGCCCTCGGCGAGGGCGAGCGCGGCGCGCAGCCGGGACTGCCGGTGGGTGAGCGCCCCGGGCAGGGTGTCGGCCAGGGCGAGCGCGGCGGTGGCGGCCTCCCGGGTCGCGGCGCTGTCGCGGCCGGTGACCAGCAGGTGGGCGGCCTCGCGCAGGGCGGCCTCGCGCAGCGCGGACCGGTAGCCGGGGGCGCCGGGGTGTTCGGCGGCGGCCCGTTGCCACAGCTCGCGGGCGGCGGCCGGGTCGGTGGCCAGCCGGGTGCGGGCGAGCCGGTCGCGGGCCAGGGCCTGGCGGACGTGCAGTTCGGGGTCGTCCAGGGGTTCCCAGCGGGCGAGGGCGGCGGCCGGGTCGCCGGTGCGGGCGAGGGCGAGGCCGTGGTGGTAGGCGGCGATCCGGCTCCAGCGGGAGTCGGGTTCGGTGTCGGCCTCGGCGCGCAGCAGCGGCTCGGCCTCGGCGGCCCGGTCGGCGGCGGTCAGGGCGGCGCCGAGCCGGATCCTGGCGGGGCGCCAGTCGGGGGCGAGGCCGAGGCCGGTGCGGTAGTCGGCGGCGGCCTCGGCGTGCCGCTGGGCCCGTTCGTGGACCAGGGCGAGGCCGAACCGGGCGGGGGCGAAGGAGGGTTGGACGGTGAGTGCGGCGGTGAACTGCTCCCGGGCCTGGTCGTCGGCGCCGAGCAGCAGGGCGAGCCGGCCGAGGGCGTAGCGCGGGCGCGGGTCGCCGGGGGTCTCGGTGGTGGCGGCCGCGAGGTCGGCCCAGGCGGCGTCGGTGTCGCCGAGCCGCTGCCGGGCGAGGCCGCGGAAGAGCAGGCTGTCGGTGCGCAGGAGCGGGCCGCGGCCCCAGGGGCCGGGGTCGCCGGGGCCTCGGCGCAGGGCCTCGTCGAAGGCGGCGACGGCGGGTTCGTCCCGGTGCGCGGTGAACAGCTGGGCGCCCCAGCGGAACCAGAGTTCGGCGCTGCCGCCGGGGGCCGTGGCGGCGAGCAGCGGTTCGGCCTGCTCGGTGCGGCCGGTGGCGTTCAGCAGGGCGGCCCGGGCGAGGACCGGCCAGTCCTGGCCGGGCAGGGCGGCGAGGGCCTGGTCGGTGGCGTGGTCGCGCTGCTCGGGGCTGCCCTCGCGGCAGAGACGCTGGAGCCACTGCGCGGTGCGGGCGGCGGTGTCGGTGTCCTCGCCGGGTTCGGTGCCGGTGGCGGCGGCCCGGAGGTAGGCGAGGACCGGGCCGAGCTCGCCGTCCGGGGCCTGCGTCCGCTCCTCGGCGAGCCGGCGCAGGCTCCACCGGGGCAGTTGCCGGGCCGGGTCGGTGAGCAGCGGGAAGGCCTCGCGGAACAGGGCGAGGGTGGCCTGCTGGTCGCCGGTGGGGATGGTGGCCTCGGCCTGGCCGAGCAGGGCGAGGCCGCGCTGGGTGCGCAGTTCGGCGGGTCCGGTGGCGAGTCGGCGGGCGAGCCGGGCGTAGCGGCGGCGGGCCTGCGGGGCCTTCCCGGCGGCGAGTTGTCCGGCGGCCGCGGCCAGGGCCTTGGCAACTCCGGCCTGGTCCAGGGTGGTTCGCCTGCGGGCGAGCACGACGGCGGCCGCCCCGGCCAGTGCCACCACGATCAGCAGCACCGCAAGTTGCAGCATGCACCGTCCCCCTGTGCCTTGAAGTCGTCCTACTTCATGATCAACATTCCCCGTACGATCATGAGTTGACGTTGTTTTGTGATGTTGCTCGGGCGCCCATCAGAATAGGCCCTCCTCCGGGCAGACGAACAGAAATGAGCACTATCCTGAGCAGCGCGCAGGCCGTACGGCAGTCGCGCGTCCGCAGCGGTGAGGAAGCGTCGGGGGTTGCGTGTCAGAGTCTCGTTGGGTACCCGGGCTCCGCTTCGGGCCCGAGTTCGACCCCGAACAGTACGAACTGCTGGAGTTCCACCACCGGGGCGGAGAGGCCGAGGTGTGGCGGGCGGTGCGCACCGGGCACAACGGGATCAAGGAACTCGTCGCCGCGAAGATCATGCTGGAGCGCGACCCGTCCGAGGTGCGGCGCTGGCTCGGCCGCTGGGACGACGTCTCGCACAACGCCCACCGGCTCGGCATCACCGACCTGGTGGTGCCCAGCTTCCTGCTCGGCCCCTCCCCGCACCGGCCCGGCGCGGTGCCCTCCGGCGGGCTGCTCGGCTACCAGATCTCGCCCTGGGTCGACGGCGTGCCGCTGCACACCTGGGCCCGCAGCCAGCGCGGCGGTCCGGCCGCGGTGGCCGAGGTGCTGGCCCGGCTGTGCCGGATCGTCGACGAGCTGCACCGCAAGCGCTGGGTGCACCGCGACATCTCCCCCGCCAACGTGCTGGTGGACGGTCAGGGCCTGGTCAAGCTGATCGACCTGACCTTCCTCGCCCCGCTCGACCACACCCTGACCGTCGCGGTGTTCACCCCCGGGCACGTACCGCCGGAGGCCGAGCAGGTCGGCGGCTTCCCCACCACCGCCAAGGACCTCTTCGCGGTCGGCACCCTCGCCCGCACCCTGCTGCTGCCCGACCACGGCCGGCTCGACCACCGACTCGCCGCCGAACAGGCCCGCGCCGAACTGCTGGCGGCCGGCTACGGCGAGGAACTGGCCCGCTGGGCCTGCGAACCGCTCGCCCGCGAGCCCGACCGGCGCCCCGCCCCGCTCGGCCCCTGGGCCGCCCGCGGCCGCGAACTGCTGCGCGCCCACCGCCCGGTGGCACGCACCGCGGGCCTGGCCGTACTCCCGGACCGGGCCGGCCGGCCGCTGGTGGTCACGGCCGGCGCCGACGGCACCGCGCTGGCCGGACCCGGACGCATCGGCCAGCGGCTGCCCGCCGGCCAGGGGCCCGGTGCGGTACGGGAGTTGGCGGCGGGCTGGGCCGGGCGCCAGGGCGAGCTGGTGGTCTGCGCCGAGGACCGCTCCGGCACCCTGTGGGTCGGCACCGCGGCCGGCTGGTGGGAGGCCGCCCGCGGGGTCAGCGGCCTGGCCGGGGCGGTCGGCGCGGCCGGGGAGCTGACCGTCTGGACCGCCGCCGCCGGCGCCCTGCGCTCCTACCGCTGGGCCCCCGGCCTCACCCTCACCGGCCAGGAACACCCCGGCTGCCCCGCCGACCGGGTGCTCGCCGCCGAGGAGGAACGGCCCGGCGCCTGGCTGGTCCTGGTCGAGCACCGCGACCGCGTGCTCAGCTGGCGGCCGGGCTCCGGCGAACCACCCGTCCCGCTCGGCCCGCCCGGCACCCTGCGCGCCGGGGCGCTGGCCCGCGCCTCCGCCGGACCGCAGGCCGCCACCCTGCGGACGGACGGCTCCGCCCAGCTGCACACCCTGGGCGCGGCGACGCCCGGCACCGAGATCGGCGACGGGGAGCCCTCGCTCGGCATCGCCATGGTCGGCCACCGCGGCGGCCCCACCGTCGCCCTGGCGGGCGCAGGCGGCGTACGGCTGCGCCTGCCGGCCGGCGGGGCCTCCCGGCGTCCGCGCTGGTGGCGGCCGACGCTGCGCCCCGCCACCCGGGTCGCCCTCGCCATGGGGGACGACTGGCGGCTGTGCCTGGCGGCGGTGGTGGAGGGCGAGTTGCAGGTCTGGCAGGAGGACGCGGCCTACCGCTGGCAGGCGGTGGAGCTGCCGGAGGGGCCGTAGGGCCCGCCTTCAACTCCCGCCCGCCCGGAGGCCGGTGCGAGAGCACACCGGGCTCAGCCAAGGGCGGCGACCAGCAGGGCGAAGGCGGCGATGATGACGGCGACGCGGGCGTAGTGGTAGCGGTCCCAGCGCGCGCTCTGCTCCTTCCAGTCCGCGGGCCGGTTCTCGGGGGTCCACGTCTTGCTCCGGTTGTTGATCGGGACGAGCAGCAGGACCGACATGAGCACGCTGACGATCAGCAGCCCGCCGGCGGTGACGACCAGGCCCGCGCCGTGGTGGTGCCACCCGGCGACGGCCCAGATCGCGGCGAGGACGAGCGAGGAGATGTACCAGACCGGCATCACCGCGCCGAGCATCCGGCCCCCGTGGGAGCGGGCGAGTTGGCCGCTGTCCTCGGGGAGCGCACTGAAGATCCGGTTCATGAAGAAGGCGACGGAGAACTCCACCCCCACCATCACGCCGACGACCACGGTGGTGAAGACCTGGAGTGCGTTGAGCATGATGACCCCTCCTGGGATCTAGCGCTGCTAGCTGATGATGCAACGCTAGACCTACTGTCGCTCGCTTGTCTAGCGCTGCTAGGATCGAATCATGTCCGTACAAGAACGCAAGCAGCGCGAACGGGCGGAGCGCGAACGCCTCATCGTGGCGACGGCCCGCGAACTCGCCGAGCAGCAGGGCTGGGACGCGGTCACCACCCGCCGCCTCGCCGAGCGCATCGAATACAGCCAGCCCGTCCTCTACAGCCACTTCCGCGGCAAACGGGAGATCATCGGCGCCGTCGCCCTCGAAGGCGCCACCGAGATGGCCGCGGCCATGCGGGCCGCGACCCGCACCACGGACGACCCCCGCACCCGGGTCGCCGCCCTCGCCCGCAGCTACCTCGACTTCGCCGCCCGCAACCCGGCGGTCTACGACGCCCTCTTCCAGCTCGACGGCGGCCTGGCCTTCGCACAGGAGGAGACCCCCGAACCGCTGAAGGACGCCTTCGCCGCCCTGCTGGAAAGCCTTGGCGAGGTGGCCGGCGACGGCGTCCACCCGGGACTGTTCACCGAGGTGTTCTGGGCCGCCCTGCACGGAGTGGCCACCCTGACCCGGGCCCGACGCCTCCCCCCGGAGGACACCGAACGCAGGGTGGAACTGCTGGTGGACCGGCTCGCCGTCCTCTGACGCCCCGCCTCCGCCCGGCCTGCGGTCGACGCACCGTCGACCGCGAGCCAGGGGCACCACCACGCCCCTGGGCCGCGCTCGTCGAAGCCGCCCCGGCCGCCGACGGCGCGTGGACCCGCACCGGCAAACGACCCCGTACGAACCGCGAGCACCCGCCGTACGAACTGGGCTCACTCCCCCGGCAGCAGGTGCACCGGCCCCGCGGCGGCCAGATAGGCCTCGCCGCCCACCGGCCACGGGCGGTCGGCCGAGACGATCAGCACCTCGGGCAACCCCGGTGCCCCGGGCCGGAGTTCGACCCGGTGGTCATGGCCCCGGAAGTCGCTCCCGAGCACCTTCGCCGGGACGGCGCCCGCCACCGGCCCGGCGGTGAGCCGCAGTTGGCCCGGCCGGAGCAGCGCGAGCGCACCGCCCGAGTCAACCGCGGGGCCGGCCAGCGGAAGGGCGCCCAGGGCGGTCAGCGCCTCGACTCCCCTGGCCTCGGCCGGAATCAGGTTCGCCTCGCCCAGCACACCCGCGACGGCGGCGTCGGCCGGGCGGTGGTACAGCTCCTCGGGACTGCCCGCCTGGGCGATCCGGCCGTCGCGCAGGACGGCGACGGTGTCGGCGAAGGCCAGCGCCTCGTCCTGGTCGTGGGTGACCAGCACCGCCGTGGTGCCGGACTGCCGCAGGGCGGCGGCGACTTCGCGGCGCAGGTCGGCCCGCAGGGCCGCGTCCAGGGCGGCGAACGGTTCGTCGAGCAGCAGCAGGCGCGGGCGGGGCGCCAACGCCCGTGCCAGGGCGACGCGTTGCTGCTGGCCGCCGGAGAGCTGGTGCGGGCGGCGCTCCCCCAGGCCGGGCAGGCCGACCAGGTCGAGCAGTTCCGCGACCCGGGCGCGGCGCTGCGAACGGGGCAGTCCGAAGCCGATGTTGGCAGCGACGCTGAGGTGCGGGAAGAGCGCGCCGTCCTGCGGGACGAGGCCGATGCCCCGCTGTTCGGCGGGCAGCCTGCCGCGGCCGTCGTCGAGGACGCGGCCGTGCAGCACGACCTGCCCGGCGGCGGCCGGGTGGAAGCCGGCCAGCACCCGCAGCAGGGTGGACTTACCGCAGCCGGAGGGCCCGAGGACGCAGGCGAGCGCGCCGTCCGGCACGGTCAGGTCGATGCCGTGCAGGACGGGGCTGCGTCCGTGGGCGGCGTGCAGGTCGACGACGGAGAGTCCGGTCATCGGGGGCTCCCTGGGCTACGGCGGGTGAGCAGCAGGACGGAGGGGACGGACAGCGCCACCATCAGGGCCGCGTACGGCGCCGCCGCCCCGTAGGCGAGGCCACTGGTGTAGACCCAGAACTGGGTGGCCAGGGTCTGGGTGCCGGTGGGGCGCAGCAGCAGGGTGGCGGTGAGTTCGGTGGAGGCGGTGAGGCCGACCATGGCGACGGCGGCGCCGAGGCCGGGCAGCACCAGCGGCAGGGTGACCCGGCAGAGGACGGCGAGCGGCCGGGTGCCGAGCGAGCGGGCGGCCTCCTCGACGCCGGGCGGCACCTGGGCGAGGGCGGCGCGGACGGCGGTGAGGGCCAGCGGGAAGAACAGCAGGACGTACCCCAGGACCAGCATCGGCGGCTGCTGGTACAGGGGCCGGGCCCAGCGGACGGCGAAGAAGACCACCGCGAGGGCGACGGCGATGCCGGGCAGCGCTCGGGTGAGGTAGGCGATCCGCTCGACGGCGCGGGCGGGCCGGGTGCCGCGCCGCCAGCCGTACAGGGCGACGGGGAGGGCGGCGGCCGTGGCGACGACGGCGGCGCCGAGCGCGTACCCGAGGGTGGCCAGGGTGGCGCCGAGCACGGAGGCGGAGGGCAGGGTGGTGGAACTGCCCTTGACCAGCCAGTACGCCAGCGCGTACAGCGGCACCCCGAGCGAGACGCCGACCAGCGCGGCCAGCGCGCCGAGCGCGGGGGCGGTCCAGCCGCCGAGCCGCACCGGCACGGCCGGGCGGGCCAGGGCGCCGTGCCGGGTGGTGCGCGCCCGGCGGCCGGCCCAGGCCTCCAGGGCGACCAGCAGCAGGGCGAGCCCGACCAGCACCAGGGTGAGCAGCGAGGCGGAGGCCGCGTCGAAGCCGAGCTTGTACTGGGTGAACACGGCGGTGGCGAAGGTGGTGTAGCGCAGCATCGCGAAGGCGCCGTACTCGCCGAGCAGGTAGAGCGAGACCAGCAGGACGCCGCCGGCCAGGGCGGGCCGGGTGAGCGGCAGGGTGACCCGCCACAGGGTGGCGAGCCGGCCGCGGCCGAGCGAGCGGGAGACCTCCTCGGCGGCGGCGTCGCCGTGCCGCAGCGCGGCCGCGACCGGCAGGAACACCAGTGGGTAGAGCGAGCAGGTCATCACCAGGACGGCGCCCCAGTAGCCGTGGACGGAGCGGAACAGCGAGACCCAGGAGTAGCCGCGGACGAACTCCGGTACGGCGAGCGGCAGGGCGAGCGCGACGGTCCAGGCCCGGCGGCCGGGCAGGGTGGTGCGCTCGACCAGGTAGGCGGCGCCGAAGCCGAGGACGGCGGTGGCGAGGGTGACGGCGGCGGTCAGGCCGAGGGTGTGCCCGAGCAGGGTGGCGATCAGCGGGCGGCCGAGCAGCCGCCGGGTCTGGTCCCAACCGGCCTGCGCGGCCTGGGCGGTGACGAAGCCGAGCGGCGCGGCGACCACCGCGACCACCGCGACGGCGACGGGGGCGAGCAGGCCGCCGGCCCGCCACCGCCGCCGGGGCAGGGGGGTCGTCACTGGAGCAGTCCGGCGTCCTGCAGCAGGGCCAGGGCCTGCTTGCCGTCGCCGAGCTGGGCCGGGTCGGCGACGGTGCCGATGCCGTCCAGGGCGGGCAGTTCGGGCTTGCCCTTCACGCCGTCGACCAGCGGGTACTCGTAGCTCGCGGAGTTCGCGATGACGGTCTGGGCCGGGGCGGAGGCGAGGTAGCCGAGGAAGGCCTGGGCGGCGGCCTGGTGCTTGCCGTGGCCGAGGACGGCGGCGCCGGAGACGTCGATCAGCGAGCCCGGGTCGCCCTTGGGGAAGTAGTGCAGGGTCGCGTGGGTCTCGGCCGCGCCCTTCTCGTCGCGCATCCGGTAGAAGTAGTAGTGGTCGATGACGCCGCCCTCGACCTCGCCGCTGTTGATGGCGGCGGAGAGGGTCTCGTTGCTGTCGTAGACCTTGGCGTTGTCCTTGAGGCCCTTGAGCCACTGCTTGGCGGCGTCCTCGCCCTTGGCCTTGAGGACCTGGGTGACGACCGGGGCGAAGTCGGTCTCGCCGGGGGCGATGCCCAGGCGCCCCTTCCACTCGGGCTTGGCCAGGTCGAGCACGGAGGCGGGCGGCGCGGTGTCGGCGCCCTTGCCGGTGGCGGCGAGGAAGGCGGCGCTGCGGGCGGAGACGCCGACCCAGTCGCCCTTGCCCGAACTGTCGTTGGCCGGCACGGACTTGAGGGTGTCGGGGGCGACCTTGGCGAGCAGGCCCTTGTCGCCGAGGACGGTGAGCGCGGGCGGGTTCTCGGCGTAGAAGACGTCGGCCGGGGAGGCGTCGCCCTCCTGGAGGATCTGGTTGGCCAGCTCGGCCTCGTCGCCGGAGCGCAGCTCGACCTTGATGCCGGTGCGCTTGGTGAAGTCCTCGGTCAGCGCCTTGACGGTCTGCTCGTGCTGCCCGCTGTAGACGGTGATGGTCTGGCCCGCCGCGGCGGTGGCGCCGTCCGTGCCCCCCGTCCCGCCGGAGCTGCCGCAGGCGGTGAGGGCGAGGGCGCAGACGGCGACGAGGGACAGGCCGGCCAGCGGCCGCACGGTACCGGGCATGGTGAGGGTCCTCCGGAAGGGCAGGGAACAGCCGCCGGAGCCCTCGGAAAGCGAGGGTCGGCGGCCTGACGGCACGAGAACCTAAGGCAGGAAAGGCTTGCCTAACAAGTGTCGGAGCGTCACATCTCGGCCCGGTCGCGGCGGGTTAGGACTTCGGTGAGCGGACTCCCAAGTACGGGCAAAACGACCGCCAAGCACTGGTCATCACCGGCAAGTGCGGACGAACCGGATCCTCGGCGCCCCGCGCCCGCCATCACGGTGGGTAGCGCCCGTACGGTGGCCGGAGCGGCGCCCCTACGGAGGGCCGGAGCAGCGCCCGTACGGGCGAGGGCCCCGGAACCGGTCAGCGGTTCCGGGGCCTCGGGGCCATCTCGTGGCCTGCGGCGGGAGCTCAGCGGAAGCGGCGCAGCCGGAGGCTGTTGCCGACCACGAAGACCGAGGAGAAGGCCATGGCCGCCCCCGCGATCATCGGGTTGAGCAGGCCCGCGGCCGCCAGCGGCAGGGCGGCGACGTTGTAGCCGAAGGCCCAGAACAGGTTGCTCTTGATGGTGCCGAGGGTCCTGCGGCTGAGCCGGATGGCGTCGGCGGCGGCCAGCAGGTCGCCGCGGACCAGGGTGAGGTCGCCCGCCTCGATCGCGGCGTCCGTCCCGGTGCCCATCGCCAGGCCCAGGTCGGCCTGGGCGAGCGCGGCCGCGTCGTTGACGCCGTCCCCGACCATCGCCACGACCCTGCCCTCGGCCTGCAGCCGCTTGACGGTGTCGACCTTGTCCTGCGGCATGACCTCGGCGATCACGTGCTCCGGTGCGATGCCGAGCTCGGCGGCGACCGCCTCGGCGACCAGCCTGTTGTCGCCGGTCAGCAGCACCGGGGTCAGGCCCAGGGCCCGCAGCTTCGTGATGGCCTCGGCGCTGGTCGGCTTGACCGCGTCCGCCACCTCCAGGACGGCCCGGGCCTCGCCGTCCCAGCCGACCGCGATCGCGGTGCGGCCGGCCGACTCGGCGGTGCGCTTGGCCTCGGCGAGGGCCTCCGGCAGGTACTGCGACCACTCGTTGAGCAGCGCCTCCCGGCCGGCCAGCACCGCGTGGCCGTCCACCACGCCCTGGACGCCCAGGCCGGGCACGTTCTCGAAGCCCTCGACGGCGGGCAGTTCACCGGCCTTGGCGGCGGCGGTGGCGATCGCCCGGGCGATCGGGTGCTCGGAGGCATGCTCCAGGGCGCCGGCCAGGCGGAGCACCTCGGCCTCGGTGACGCCCGCGGCGGTGTGCACGGCGAGCAGGGTCATCCGGCCGGTGGTGACGGTGCCGGTCTTGTCCAGGACGATGGTGTCGACCTTACGGGTGGACTCCAGCACCTCGGGGCCCTTGATCAGTACGCCCAGTTGGGCGCCGCGGCCGGTGCCGACCAGCAGGGCGGTCGGGGTGGCCAGGCCCAGGGCGCACGGGCAGGCGATGATCAGCACGGCCACGGCGGCGGTGAAGGCGGCGGTCCAGCCCTCGCCGGTGCCCAGCCAGTAGCCGAGGGTGGCCACCGCCAGGGTGATCACGATCGGCACGAAGACCGCGGAGATCCGGTCGGCGAGGCGCTGGGCGGCGGCCTTGCCGTTCTGGGCCTCCTCGACCAGCTTGGCCATCCGGGCGAGCTGGGTGTCCGCGCCGACCCTGGTGGCCTCGACCACCAGCCGGCCGCCCGCGTTGACGGTCGCACCGGTGACGGAGCCCCCGACCCCGACCTCGACCGGGACGGACTCGCCGGTGAGCATCGAGGCGTCCACGGCGGAACTGCCCTCGACCACGGTGCCGTCGGTGGCGATCTTCTCGCCGGGCCGCACCACGAACCGGTCCCCCACCGCGAGTTCGGCGATCGGGATCCGCACCTCGGCTCCGCCGCGCAGCACCGTCACGTCCTTGGCGCCCAGTTCCAGCAGCGCCTTGAGGGCGGCTCCGGCGGTGCGCTTGGAGCGGGCCTCGAAGTAGCGCCCGGCCAGGATGAAGGCGGTGACGCCGGCCGCCGCCTCCAGGTAGATGTTCGAGGCGCCGTCGCTGCGGGCGATGGTGAACTCGAAGCCGTGCCGCATGCCCGGCATCCCCGCGTCGCCGAAGAACAGCGCCCACAGCGACCACAGGAACGCGGCGCCCGTACCGAGCGAGACCAGGGTGTCCATGGTCGCGGCGCCGTGCCGGGCGTTGGTCCAGGCGGCGCGGTGGAACGGCCAGGCGGCGTAGGTGACGACCGGGGCGGTGAGGGTGAGCGAGAGCCACTGCCAGTTGTCGAACTGCAGGGCCGGCACCATCGCCATCGCGATCACCGGGACGGCCAGGGCGACGGCGGTGAACAACCGCTGGCGCAGCGGCGCCAGTCCGTCGGCGGGCTCGCCCGGCTCGGCGCCCTCGCCACCGGCGGCGGCCGGGGGCGTGGGCAGCGCGGCGGTGTAGCCGGTGGCCTCGACGGTGGCGATCAGGTCGGCCACCTCGACCTCGCCCTCGAAGGAGACCTTCGCCTTCTCGGTGGCGTAGTTGACGCTGGCCGAGACGCCGTCCATCCGGTTGAGCTTCTTCTCGATCCGGGCGGCGCACGAGGCGCACGTCATTCCGCCGATCGAGAGTTCCACCTCCGTGGAGGCGGGTGCCTGGGTGGTCATCGTTGCTCCTGGTGACTGTCGCTGCTTCGAGGTACGTGCGAGGTACGGGTGCGGCCGGGCCGTCATACCCTCTGGGGGTATCGGGCGGTGCCGGGTTCATTTATACCCCTGGGGGGTACCGAGGGCAAGCCCCGGCCGATACCCCAGGCCGGTATTTTCCTGAGGCGGGGACCGCTTGACGTGATACCCCCACGGGGTATTCACTCATGGCACTGCCCGCCGGAACCCGGAACGTCCCAGGAGACCGCCGTGAACACCGCCCTGCGCATCACCGCCTTCACCGCCGGCCTCGCCGCCGTCTTCGGCCTCGCCCTCGGCGTCGGCCACGCGACCGGCACCGGCCCCGCCGGGCCCAGGCCCGCCACCGGACACGCCGCCCACAGCGGACCCGACACCGGACACGACTCAGGGAGCGGGGCAGCCGCCGCCGAACACCTCCCCGGCGGGCTCCAGGTCTCCGAGCGCGGCTACACCCTCAGCGTCGACAGCCCCTTCGTCACCGCCGGCTCCCCCACCGACCTGCGCTTCCGCATCCTCGGCACGGACGGCAGGCCCGTCACCGCCTACCA
Source organism: Kitasatospora sp. NPDC028055 (assembly GCF_040637885.1). NCBI lineage: Bacteria > Bacillati > Actinomycetota > Actinomycetes > Kitasatosporales > Streptomycetaceae > Kitasatospora > Kitasatospora sp. NPDC028055. The sequence continues at coordinate 31,081 of NZ_JBEZXE010000055.1, forward strand.
GCAGGAGCACGAGAAGGAACTCCACCTGATCGTCGCCCCGCGCGACCTCTCCACCTTCCAGCACCTGCACCCCAGCCTCGGCGCCGACGGCACCTGGAGCGCCACCGCCGCCGTCCCCGCCGCCGGCGAGTACCGGGTCTTCGCCGACTTCACCCCGGCCGGAGCCGACGAGGGCCTCACCCTCGGCGCCGACCTCCACGCCGCCGGCGACCTGCGCCCCGCCCCGCTGCCCGACACCGGCCGCACCGTCACCGTCGACGGCTACACCGTCACCCTCGGCGGCGACCTCGCCCCCGACCGCAGCAGCCACCTCACCCTGACCATCAGCAAGGACGGCACCCCGGTCACCGACCTCCAGCCCTACCTCGGCGCCTACGGCCACCTGGTCGCCCTGCGCGCCGGCGACCTCGCCTACCTCCACGTCCACCCGGACACCACCACGCCCGGCCCCGGCATCGGCTTCACCACCACCGCCCCGAGCGGCGGCAGCTACCGGCTCTTCCTGGACTTCCAGCACCAGGGCACCGTCCACACCGCCGCCTTCACCGTCACCACGGGCGACCACCAGCACTGAGGAGGAGGTCCTGGGGGCGCCGACGCCCTCGAAGCGGGATGAGGCAGGCCGGGGTGCCGGGCGATCCGCGGGGGATCGCCCGGCACCTTCGTCGTCCTCGTCGTCTTCGTCGTCCTCGTCGTCTTCGTCGTCCAGGGAACCCCGCCGGACCGGCGCTCGTCTTCCCCGACGACGCGTGGACGGCTTCGTCACCGCAGTCACGACCAACGAACTCCCCACCACCTGAACATGCCTGAACGGCCGGCGAACGGTAGGTAGCACTCGATGCAGACCACAGATCCCACCGAAGCCCGCATCGACGATGCGGGCAACGTGCTGGTTGCGCCCTCGACGGCGCAGCGCATCGACTTCTTCGGGGCAGTGATCGCGCCCGAAGACCTCGCCTCCACCGACCTCGCGCAGAAGACGGTCTATCTCTGTGGCGACCTGGCCACGCTCGACACCAGCCAACTCGACTCGGCCGCCCGCGTCTTCGTCGTCCGGGAGCTCGCGCAGAACCACTCCGACGCCCCCTGGCCCCTGGTCGGCCTCGGCCGGGTCCCGATCCGCGTCCACGGCGCCGGCGTCTACTACCCCCGCTTCTTCGAGCCCGAGGCCGACCACTTCCACCGGATCCGCGCCGAGCACACCTTCCAGTCGCTGACGGAGTCAACCAAGCCCGGTTCGGCCCACCGCAGCGGGATCTACCTCACCCCCGTCACCCGCGACGGCGACGAGCTGCGCTTCCGCCTGCTGCGCTGCTCCACCAACCTGTCCGGCCCGACGGAGAACTTCGGCCCGACGGACACCGACATCGTCGACGCCCTGAACCGCGAGGCCGCCACCGTCTTCCGCGACCACGCACCGCTGAACCACGTCCTCGCGCAGACCTACCACAACACCCTGGCCACGCCCGAGCGCAAGCAGTCCAAGGCCAAGATCTCCTCCCACGCCGACAAGACCAAGGACATGCCCGTCAACGGCGTCATGGCCTTCTGCACCTTCTACGACGGCCTGGACAAGCTCCAGCCCCTCCCCGGCGACCCCTTCGACTACGGCACGAAGAACTCCAGCGCGCTGACCAGCCTCCGCTTCCGCCTCAAGGACTCGGCCGCGGAACAGTACGGCCACGCGCTCCCCCGGCAGTTCGCCCTGACCCTCCACCCCGGGTCGGTGTTCTTCATGCCGCTGTCCACCAACCGCCTCTACACCCACGAGATCCGCCCCTCGGCGCTGGACGCCGAGCTGCTGCCGACCCGCCTGGGCTACGTGGTGCGCTGCTCGAAGACCGAGGCCGTGCACCGCGACGGCCGGACCTTCCTCACCTCGGCCGGCGGCCTGGTGGAGCTGGAGCCGCCCACCGAGGCCGGCATGGAGGAGCTGCGCAGGCGGTACGCCGAGGAGAACAGGTCCTCGGCCTTCGTCGACTACGGCGACCAGTTCCTGTTCAGCATGAACGCGGGAGACTACCGTGCCCCGCGTGCCTAGCATCTCGGACGAGATCCGCTCCTACGCCCTGCCCGCCGAGCCGGGCCTCTTCGCGGAACTGTCCGCATCGGCCGACCTGGAGGACCTCGGGAAGGGCCGCCGGGGCACCACGCTCACCCGGCCCGACCGGACGGGCGGTGTGCCCCTCGTCCGCACCACCACCCGGTACGCCGCCCCGGCGCAGCGCTTCCGCCCCGTCCACGAACGTCTGGCGCAGCGGATCCAGGAGCGCGCCGGGCTTCCGCTCGCCTTCGACAACGCCCTGTTCGAGAGCTACACCAACGCCTACACGACCATGGGCGCCCACTCCGACCAGGCCCTCGACCTGGCCGAGGGCTCGTACATCGCCGTCTTCTCCTGCTACCGCGACCCCGACGCGGGCCCGCCGAGGAAGCTGGTCGTCGAGTCGAAGGAGCCGGACGGCGAGAGGTACGAAGTCCCCCTCGCCCACGACACCTTCGTCGTCTTCTCCGTCGAGTCGAACCGGCGGCTCAGGCACAGGATCGTCCTGGAGAAGCCCGTCCCCGCAGCGGACAACGTCTGGCTGGGCCTGACCTTCCGCACCTCGAAGACCCTCGTGCGGTTCCGCGACGGGCACCCGTACCTCCCGGAGGGTGCCCGCCTCACCTCGGCCGACGAGGAGCAGCGACGCGAGTTCTACCGGCTCCGACGCCGCGAGAACCAGGAGACGGACTTCAGCTACCCCCCGCTGACCTACACCGTCAGCGAGAGCGACCTGCTGCCGCCCGTCTGACCCTGACCGGCGCTGCGCGAGAAGTCGGCCCGTCCGACTTCTCGCGCAGGCAGCCTCAGTGATGCTCGTGTCCCATGTGTCCCAGGTGTCCCTCCGCCTCCGGCGCCCCGCCCATCATCCGCAGCATCGCCCGCCCGCCGGTGCGGAAGAAGCGGACCAGCAGCGCCGCCGCCAGCAGCAGGAAGGCGATGTTGAGCCAGGTGGTGTAGTTCCACTCCACGCCCGACATCGGGATCTCGGCGTCCCGCTGGTCCGGCACCAGCCCCAGCCCGCCGAACAGGAGCTCCACCAGGTACCCGGCCGCCACCATCGCCGCGTAGAACGTCCCGAGCAGGAAGAGCGCCGTCCGCACCCCGTAGTACTTCCGGTAGATGTTCAGGATCGGCAGGATCAGCAGGTCCGCGAAGATGAACGCGACCACCCCGCCGAAGCTGATCCCGCCCTTCCACAGCACCACCGCCAGCGGCACGTTGCCGATCGAGCAGACGAAGGACGCGATCGCCACCAGTGGTCCGACCAGCGGTCCCCAGAGCTTCCCGGCCAGCGGGTGGTCGGCGAAGAAGAAGGCCTGCCAGAACGAGTCCGGGACCCACGCGGCGATCGCGCCGGCGATCAGCAGCCCGACCACCAGGTCCCGGAGGATCGCGGCCCACTCCATCACGAACACGTGCGACACCGACGTGAGGCCCTGCCGGGACAGCAGCCGCCGGGCGAAGGAGCCCTCCCCCGCGACGGACATGTCCATCGCGGCGTGGCCCTCCATCGAACCCGCCCGCCCGTACGACGCCTGTTCGCGGGCCTCCCGGAGCAGCCGGTCGCGCAGGAAGAGCCGGAACAGCAGGGCGAGCAGCAGGATCATCACCGGCCCGCCGACGAACTCGGCCGCCGTGAACTGCCAGCCCAGCAACAGGGCCAGGATCACGCCGAGTTCGACCACCAGGTTGGTCGAGGCGATCTCGAAGGCCATCGCCGCCGTGAAGTCCGCGCCCTTGCGGAACAGCGAGCGCGCCAGGGCGACCGCCGCGTAGGAGCAGGAGGAGGACGCCGCCCCGAGGGCCGAGGCGACGGCGAGGGTGCGCGGACGGTCGTCGCCGAGCAGTCGCACCACGGTGGACTTGTGGACGACGGCCTGGACGACGGCGGAGAGCAGGAAGCCGAGGACCAGGGCCCAGGTGATCTCCCAGGTCATCGCCCCGGCGATGGCGAGCGCGTGCAGGATCGCGTGCATGGTGGTGGTCCGCCTTCCTCAGTCCCCGTCGGCGAACGTATACCCGTACGGGGTATTCCGCCACCACGGCGCGCCGATCCGCCGCACACCGCCCCCGCGCCCGAGGCCGCCGCCCCCGGTCCCGGGGGTGCGCGGCTCCGCAACCGCGCCTCCCCCGGATGCGTCTATGCTCATCGGTCGTGTTCGTCCGAGCACGGCGAGCGGGCAACTGCAGGAGGGGGAGCGGTCGATGGGGGATCAACCGACCGGCTACACGGTCCATCCCGACGCACTGGACGGCGTGACGGCGGCACTCGGCAACGTCGCGACCGACCTGACGTCGGCGGGCCAGGCCTACACCGCGAAGGCGGTGCACCCGGCCGCCGACTTCGGCGAGTTCGGAGTGGACCAGGCCTGGTCGGGCTTCGACACCAAGTGGGCGCAGGAACTGCAGGTCACCCAGCGGGCCGTGACGGAACTGGTCCAGAAGATGTCGACGACCAGCGCCAACTACCGCGCCGCGGAGACCAAGGTCGCCACCGAGATGACCCCGGCCGGGGCCCGATGAGCAAGGTCGCGGACCTGCAGAAGGCGCAGCAGGCCATCACCCACCCCGGCTCCGGCCTCTTCCTCGGCGTCGAACTGCTCGGCGCGATCGACAAGGCCCTGGCCGTACCGGGGCCGGCCGGGAACCCGGGCACCATCCGCGAGCGGGCCAAGGAGTACGCGGAGACCGCGAAGGCCTACGCCAAGGCGTCCACCGACCTCGGGTCGGTCGCCGACAAGGAGCTGCCGAACGCCTGGACCGGCTCGGTCGCCCAGAACGCCACCCAGTCCATCAAGGCGCTGGCGAGCGAACTGACCGTCTCCCAGAAGACCCTGGAGCAGGCGTCCACCCAGCTGAACGCCTGGGCGGACGCCCTGGAAGCGGCCCGGAACACCGACGCCCAGGGCATCACCGCGCTGGAGAACATCCAGAAGTCGCTCGGCCACGACGCCTTCGACGTGGGCAAGGCCATCGCCGCCATCGATCCCGCCAACACCGCCGTGGGCACCCGGATCGCCGCCGCCCAGGCGGCGGAGAGCAGCGGCACCCGCACCGCGAGCCTGCTCAACCAGCTCGCCGCCAAGGCCCGTACCGAGCGGGCGGGGCAAGGGACGGTCGACCCGCTCGCGGCGCTGGTCATGGCCAACGAGAAGGGGCCCGGCGGCAACGAGGACGGCGACTACATCCTCAGCGCCAACCAGCTCGACCGCGCCGAACAGGCCCTGTCCGTGATGGGCGGCGCCGACCAACTCGCCTTCCAGCAGCTGGTGTCCGGCGCCAAGTCACCCGAGGAGGCCGCCTACCTCTGGAAGGCCCTGGCCGCCGGCCACTCGATCCCGGACATCCAGCAGTTCGCCGCCCAGATCCACCCCCACGGCGACGACCCGGTCTGGCTGTCCGATCACCTCGTCCCGGCCCTCGGCTCGGACCCCGCCCAGCAGGAGTCCACCACGAGCCAGGTGGGGCTCACCTACAAGGGCACCGTGATCCTCGGCAACCGTCAGATCTACGACCAGGGCGGCTACAACGACTGCGTCGCCGCCTCCACCGTGGTCGCGGGCCTCAAGCTCGACCCGGTGACGATGCTCCAGGTCACCACCGGCAACATGCCCGACGTCCCGGGAGCCGACTCGCCCCAGTACTTCCAGCAGCGCCTCCAGCAGCTGTACCTCGGCCAGTACAAGCAGGGCCAGCTGGCCAACGGCAACGAGAAGATCTACCCCGACGACACCGGGGGGATCGGCCCCAAGGGCAACACCTTCCTCGCCGACCAGAACCTCGGCAAGGCCACCGGCTCGACCTACGAGTACGTCAACCTGAGCACCGACGACGACCGGCGCACGGCCGTCGCCCGGATCGAGAAGGCCGTGGACGAGGGCAAGCCGGTGCCGTTCTGCACCACCGGCAAGGCCGGCGCCCACCAGATGGTCATCGTCGCCCGTGACGGCGACCGGCTCCAGGTCTACAACCCGTGGGGCCACTCGGAGTGGGTCACGGAGGACCAGTTCATCCACAGCCAGATGAACGCCGGCGGCATCACCAACAATGAGGAAATGAACACGCCCTACGGCGCGGAGCTGCCGAAATGACCGACATCCTGCCCGACACCGAGCTGATGACCGGCTACGACGTCGAGGCCGCCCTCACCCGCGGCCTGCTGATCGACGGCACCCCGCGCCGGGTGCTCTTCTCCGAGGCCGCGATCGCCGCCTCCTACCAGGCCGAGCGCCTGGGCATCGGCCCCCATCCGCTGTACTTCCTCGCCCAGTACGTCCGGGCCGGCGGCATCGCCGCCGCGCTCGACCTGTCCGAACCGGTGATCGGCCGGGAGCCGGGCGAGCTGGTCCGCGGCTGGCTGCGCGCGGCCGCGGCCGGCGGGGCGGACCTGCGGCGCGACGTCCTGTTCGCCCGCTGGCTGGCCGAGGTCGCACTGCTCATCACCATGCGTCGTCAGGTCCGGGAGGAAGGCCGGTGAGGCGCCGGATCACCACCGCCGTGGTCGCGCTCCTGGCCGCCGCCCTGCTGCTCGTCTCCTACCTCGACGGCTGGTGGTCCGACTCCGACCCGGCCGCCACCACGGCCGCCGACTCGGCCGCCACCCGGCCGCAGCAGGAGCTCTCCCTCCCCGGCGACGGGTGGACCGCCACCTCCCCGTACCCGCCCAGCACGGTGACCCTGGCGGTCGGACAGCGGCTCGGGGTGCGGACGACCGGGGGTGCCCTGTCACACCGCTGGTACCTCGGTGCGGCGGGCGACGGCAAAGTGCTGCGCCCGGGGCCGGACTTCGTCATCACCCCCTGCCCGACGAACCCGCCCGTACCCGGCTGCGCCCCGGAGTTCGACCTGACCTTCGAGGCGCTGACGCCCGGCACCACCACACTGACCTGGCTGTTCGGCCAGGGAGGCTGCGTGGCCGGCGTGCCGAGGTACCCGGCGGAGCGCTGCGACATCTCCAAGAGCGTCCAGGTCACCGTCCGCTGACGCCCGGCTCCTCCCCCGCGGCGGGCCTCCGACACTCCTTCAATTACCCTAGGGGGGTATGGTATGTTCTCCAGCGAAGCAGCCGCCCGGGACACCCCGGAAGGCATCGCGCGCACTGACGACAGGAGCACACCATGAGCGAGACCACCGTCACCGTCGAGCCGTCCGCCGCCGAGGGCTCCTGCTGCGGCTCCTGCGGCACCGGCGCCGCCGCGGCCCCCGCCGCCAGCACCGCCGAGCGCACCGTCCTCCAGGTGACGGGCATGACCTGCGGACACTGCGTCAGCTCGGTGACCGCCGAGCTCAAGAAGGTCACCGGCGTCACCGAGGTCGCGGTCGACCTCGCCACCGGCCGGGTCACCGTCGACAGCACCGCCCCGCTGGCCGACGCCGAGCTCGCCGCCGCCATCGACGAGGCCGGCTACGACCTGGTCGGCCGCCTCGAAGCCTGACGCCCCGTCGGCCCGGACGCCGGCGCCCCGCGCCCCGTCCGGGCCGACTGCCCCCCCCCCCCCCCCCCCGGGTGGGGGGGGGGGGGGGGGGGG
>NZ_JBEZXE010000055.1:38665-49637 GCF_040637885.1 Kitasatospora sp. NPDC028055
CCGCCGCCGCGCCCCCGCCCCGCGCGGCGTCCGCGACGGACGGGGCCGCCGGCGCCCCCCCCCCCCCCCCCCCCGCCCCCCCCGCCGCCCCCCCCCCCCCCGCCCGCCCCGACTCCCCTCCCACCCCGCCCCGGTAGAGTGAGAGAACTCCTCACCGCACGGGAACCGGAGACGGCCATGGCCAGCTACAGCCCCCACAAGGACGACTTCCTCAAGCGGCTCCGCCGCATCGAGGGCCAGATCCGCGGCCTGCAGCGCATGGTCGAGCAGGACACCTACTGCATCGACGTCCTCACCCAGGTCTCCGCGGCCAGCCGTGCCCTCCAGTCCTTCGCCCTGCAACTCCTGGACGAGCACATCGAATGCTGCGTCCGCGACGCCATCGCCGAGGGCGGCCAGGAGGCGAACGCCAAGATCCGCGAGGCCAACCAGGCCATCGCCCGCCTGGTCCGCTCCTGACCCGGCCCCGGACTCGGACCCGAACCCGGAACCGGACCGGGACCCGCACGCACCGACGCCCTCCGGCGGCACATCGCCGCCGGAGGGCGTTCGTCATTACGGGGTAGGGGTATCCGCAGCCCGACGGGCCCTCCCTCCGACCCCTGCCCTCCGGCCGCTACCCTCCGGCCGGCACCCGGAGCAGCGGCAGGACGATCTCGTCCAGCACCTCGGCGACCACCTGGTCGGACGGCACCGAACCGCCCATCAGGAAGGCGTCGCGCAGCAGGTCCAGCGGCAGCGAGAGGACCCGCGGGGTGAGCCGGGCCGGGTCGACCTCGCCCCGCTCGGCGGCCCGGTGCATGATCGTGGCCAGCGCGTCCACCGGCCCGTCCGCGGTGAGGCCCCGATGGAAGACGACGCGCAGTTCGGGGTCGCGCATCAGGTCGACCAGGAAGCCGTGGACGGCATCGGTCGGCAGGTCGTCGAAGCGGTGCAGCAGGCTGCCCAGCAGGACCGCCAGGTCGGTGCGCAGGTCACCGGTGTCCGGGGGCTCCCGGAAGTCCGGGGCGTTGCGGCCGAGGGCGGCGACCACCAGTTCCACCCGGTTCGGCCAACGGCGGTAGAGCACCGGCTTGCTGGTGCGGGCGCGGGCGGCGACGCCGTCCATGGTGAGCCGGTCGTAGCCGTGCTCGGCCAGTTCGGCCCAGACGGCGTCCAGGATCGCCCGTTCCAGTTCGTCCCCGCGCCGCCGCGGGGCGCCCGTTCTGCCGCTCGCCACCGGTTTCCGCACCCGACCCTCGTAGACACGTTGCGTTTCTTATCGGGGACAGCCTACAGTCGAAGACAGGAAACGCGCCGTATCTTATGGCCGAATGACAGGGGCGTCCGCCATGCGCGCTGCACTCTCGCACGACTCCACACCCACCACCGACGTGCTGATCGTCGGCGCCGGCCCGGTCGGGCTCACCCTGGCCATCGGGCTGGCCCGGGCCGGCGTCGACTGCCGGATCATCGAGCGGGACGACGCGTTCCGCACTGCCGGCGTCCGCGGCAAGGGCGTCAACCCGCGCACCCTGGAGGTGTTCGACGACCTCGGCGTGGTCGCCCGGATCCTCGACCGGGGCGTGCTCGACCTCAAGGTCCGCGCCTACGAGGGCACCCGGCTGGTCCAGGAGTTCGACCCCGGGGCCACCCGGCCGACGACCCCCGACCGCCCGTACGCCGGCATGCTGATGATCGCCCAGCACCACACCGAGGCCGTCCTGCGCGACCGGCTCGCCGAGTACGGCGTCAAGGTCGAGACCGGCAGCGAACTGACCGACTGCACCCAGGACTCCGACCACACCTACGCCCAGGACGCCGCTGGCATCCAGGACACCGCCGGTGCCCGGGACACCGCCGGCGTGCTCGCCACCGTCCGGCAGGGCGACCGGACGGCGCAGCTGCGCGCCCGCTTCCTGGTCGGCTGCGACGGCGGCCGCAGCACCGTGCGCAAGCTGGCCGGCATCCCCTTCCTCGGCGAGACCTGGGAGGAGGAGCGCTTCATCATGGCCTCGATGGACCTGGACGGCCTGGACCCCGACCACATGCACCTCTGGAACCACCCGAAGTTCGGCGCCGGCGCCATGGCGATCGTCCCGATGCGGCAGGACGGCAAGTGGGCGGTGCACGCCGCCGTCGAACCGGACGAGCACGGCGAGCTGCCCGCGCCCACCCTGGCGACCTTCCGCCGGCTCTTCGCCGAACGGGCCGGGCTGCCCGGGGTCCGGATGCACGAACCGATCTGGTCCACCGTCTGGCGCCCCACCGTCCGGCTGGTCGAGCGCTACCGCGACGGCCGGGTGCTGCTCGCCGGGGACGCCGCCCACTGCCAGTCCGCGGCGGGCGGCCAGGGCATGAACACCGGCATCCAGGACGCCCACAACCTGGCCTGGAAGCTCGCCGCCGTGCTGCGCGGCGCGCCCGCGGAGCTGCTCGACAGCTACCAGGAGGAGCGCCGGCCGATCGCCCTGGCCGGCCTCGCCGCCACCTCCGCCCACCACAAGGCGGCGTTCCGGGGCGACGGTGCCACGGTGCTGACCGAACAGTTCCGCACCCTGGCCGTCCAGGGCGCCGACCTCACCGGGCTCTCGATCGACTACCGCGGCGGCCCGCTCGGCCGGGACCTGGACGACGCCACCGGCATCCGGGCCGGCGACCGGGCCCCGAACGCGCCCTGCAGCACGGCGGACGGCACGCCGGTCCGGTTGTTCGACCTGTTCCGCGGCCCGCACTTCACCCTGCTGGCCTTCGGCGACCACCCGGCCCCGGCCGACCCGGCCGACCCGGCCCACCCGTCCGGCCAGTCCGACCCGACCGGCTCGTCCGCCCGATCCGTGCTCCAGGACCTCCCCGGCCTGCGGGTCGCCGCCGTCCGCGACCCCGACGGCCACGCCGCCCGCGCGTACGGGCTGCGCGGCGAGGCCGTGGTGCTGGTCCGACCGGACGGGTACGTCTCGCTCACCGGCGCGAGCGTCGACCGGACCACCCTCACCGAGCACCTGCGGGCCTTCGCGGTCTGACCCGCCTGTGCCCCGACCGCCCGGAACGGGCGGGCCCCCGGAGGCTCAGCCCCGGGCGGCCCGCTCGTCCGCGTCGGCGAGCCAGAAGTACGCCGCCGGGAGCCCGAGTTCGATCCCCATCAGCACCAGCTGGAACCAGTGCGGCCGCCCGTCCACCGCCAGGCCGAGCACCCGGCCGAGGCCGCCCAGCAGGAACACCGCCGTCAGCCACCGCACCTCCCGCGCGGGCACCGGCACCTGCCGGGCGGCCCGGATCCAGGCCACGCCGTACCCGGCGAAGACCGCGCCCATGAAGCGGCCGAAGCTGTCGACCGTCGGGCCCGGGTCCGGGATCCCGGGGAAGCCCACCGGCCCGCCCAGCAGGTGCTCGAACCCGATCGCCACGCAGGCGACCCCCATCGTCCAGGCGAGCACCCGCAGCGCCTTCGCCTTCGCTCTTCCCTGCGTCTGCGCCGTTCCCTGCGACTGCGCCGTTCCCCGCGCCCGTGCCTGCGCCTTCGCCTGTGCCATGAGCCGACCACCCATCACCCGTCGGACGCCAGTAGACACGTGTCCACCAACGCTTCCACCAAGCTAGCGCTCACTACTGGACACCTGTCAAGTAGCCTGTGCCGCATGTCCGTTCACGAACGCCGCCGACGTCTCTCCCCCGCCGAACGCCGCGCCCAGCTGCTCGCCGTCGGCGCCCGGGCCTTCGCCGCCCGGCCGTACGCCGACGTGCTGATGGAGGAGGTCGCCGAGCAGGCCGGGGTCTCCCGCGCGCTGCTCTACCGGCACTTCGCCGGCAAGCGCGAACTGTTCGCGGCGGTCCACCGGCAGGCCTCGGACGACCTGCTGGCCCGGACCAGGTTCGACCCGGCGGACACCCTGGTCGAGCAGCTGATCGAGGGCCTGGACGCCCATCTCGACCACTTCGTCGCCAACCGGCACACCGTGCTGGCCGCCAACCGCGAGCTGGCCGGGGACCCGGTCGTCCAGACCATCATCACCGAGGAACTGGACGCCCTGCGCGCCCGACTGCTCGCCGTCCTGCCGCTGGCGGACCAGGACGGCCGCCTCGCCGTCTCCCAAGTCCTGCGCAGCTGGCTGGTGTTCGTCCGGGTGCTGGTCGTGGACTGGCTGACCGAGCCGAGCTGCACCCGGACGGAGCTGCGCGACACCTGCATCGGCGCCGTGCTGGGCGCGGTGCGGCCGCTGCTGCCGGTCGACCCGGCACCCGAGTGGGGGCGTTGAGACCACGTACGGAGGGTTCGGGGGCGTAGCATCGGGCCGAAACGGGAAAACCGTCAGAAGGATCCAATTCCCTCAGAAAATATGACAGTTGGATGCCCGTGCCCCGCAGCGCCGCCGACCCCGAAGGGTTCCATGTCCTCCCCCGCAGCCGACACCGGCACCGACACCGACACCCCGCCCCCACCGCTCCACCGGCTCCCGTTCACCCCCGCCCGGCCGCCGCACCCGACCACCCTCCCGGACGGCACCCCCGCCTGGCTCGTCACCCGCTACCACGACGTCCGGCAGGTCCTCGGCGACCCCCGCCTCACCCGGAACGACCTGCACGAGGTCGGCGCCGCGGGCAGCACCGCGGACGTCGCCGCCAACCCCGCCTCGCTGTTCAACCAGGACGGCGCCGCCCACCGCCGCCTGCGCGCCACCGTCCAGCGGGCGTTCACCCCGCGCGCCATCGCGAGCTGGCAGCCCTGGGTCGCGGCCGCCGTCCAGCAGTCCGTGGACGCGCTGCTCGCCGTCGGGCCGCCCGCCGACCTGGTCACCGCCTTCACCCGACCGGTGCCCTTCGCCGTCACCGCCCGGCTGATGGGCCTGGACGGCGACGGCCCGGACCGCCTGGACGAAGGGCGACTACGGCACTGGACCCTCGCCCTGCTCGCCCAGGGCGGCGGCGACCAGGAACCGGAGCAGGACGAACAAGCCGGACGGACCGAGGCCCTCGCCGAATTCGGGGCGTTCACCGATGAGTTGATCGAACGCCGGCGCCGCAGCCCCGGCCCGGACCTGGTCAGCCGACTGGTGCAGGCCGCCGACCGGGACGGCGGCATTGCCGAGGACGCGCTCGCCTTCCTCGTCCTCGGCCTCACCGCCAGCGGCAACGAGAGCGTCACCGGCGCTCTCGGCAACGCCCTGGTCTACCTCCTGGCCGAGCGCCCCGAGCACTGGCGCCGGCTCACCGACCCGGTGGTCACCGAGCACACCGCCGAACGCCTGCTGCACTACATCCCGTTGGGGGACGACGAGGCCACCCTCCGCCGCGCCACCTCCCCCGTCGACGTCGGCGGCGTGACCGTCCCGGCCGGAGCCGTGGTCGCCGCGAGCCTCGGCAGCGCCAACCGGGATCCCGCGGTCTTCCCCGGCGGGATCGAGGCCGACCTGGGCACGCCGCTCGACGCACCCACCCTCGCGTTCAGCGTCGGCCCGCACTACTGCATCGGCGCCTGGCGGGTCCGCCTCGAACTGCGCGAATCGCTCCGCCGGTTGGCCACCGCCCTGCCCGACCTCCGCCTCACCGTCCCGCTGGAGCAGCTGAGTTGGCAGCTGGGCGGCACCACCCGCAGCCCGGCCGCGATCCCGGTCAGCTGGTGAGGCCGCCCGGCCGCCGTCCACTCGACCGCTCGACCCCGCCCCGTCACCCCCACAGCCCCTCGCCCAGCACCCCGCCCTCCCGCACCCCCGGCAGCACGTAGGCCACCGCGGAAGCCGTGTGCACCAGGAACGGGTTGAGCGCGTCCTTGGCCGCCAGCCGGTTCTGCACCCGGGTGAACTGCGCCGGGTCCCGCACGAAGGCGCAGAACAGCAGCCCCCGGTCGTCGGGGGCGTCGTCGTAGCTGTAGCCGCGCCGCAGCATCCGGGCGCCGGAGTCGAGCCGGGGGCTGCTGAGCCGGACGTGGGCGCTGTTGGGGATGACGTACGAGCCGTCCGGGTTCTTGGCGTAGATGTCCGGGTCCTCGTGCTCGGCCGTGCCGGTGAGCGGGGCGCCGTCGCCGCGCCGGCGGCCCATGGCCAGGTCGCGCCGGTCCTCCGGGAGGGCGGCGAACCCGGCGGTGTCCATCCGGATCCGGCGGTAGACCAGGACGGTGCCGTGCTCGTACGGGCCGGGCGGGCCCCAGACCCACTGCTGGGCCTCGGCCGGGCTCGGGTTGGCGGTGCCGTCCTTATAGCCGAAGAGGTTGCGCGGGGTGGTCCCCGGGGCCGTGCGCGGCAGGAAGCCGGGCTGGCTCCAGCGCACCGTCGCGCCCGCCGACTTCGCCGCGCCGCCGAGGAGTTCGGCCACCACGGTGAGCGGCCACCGGTCCGCGGCGCACAGCTGGACCACCAGGTCACCGCCGCCGCGGGCCTGGTCCAGCCGGTCCCCGGGGAAGGCCGGGAGCTCCGCCAGCGCGGGCGGGACGTTCAGCCCGAGCCGGGCGGCCAGCCCCGGCCCGACCCCGACCAGGCTGCTCAGTCGCGCCGGTTCGCCGTCCCGCAGCCGGGGATCGGCCGGACTGCCGCCCGTCGCGTCGGCCAGTACCCGGGTCAACTCCCCCAGCAGGGAGCGCAGTACGGTCCGCCCGTCGGAGGTGGCGGCGGGCGCCAGGTCGAGGGCGAGCAGCAGGGTGGCAGGCTGCTGCGGGGCCGTCACCCCGGCCTGCCGGTCGCCGTGGAACGGCGTCTCCGGCAGCGACGGGGGCGCCGGGTGCGGCGATGGCGCGGCGGACGGCCCGCGCCCCAGCGCCACGGCCCCCGCCCCGACCCCGGCGGCCAGCACCGCGCCGCCGCCCGCGATCAGCGTCCTCCGGTCCAGCCCGCCCCTGGCGGCTCCCGGCTGTTTCCGCGCCTTTCCGGTTTCGGCATGCATGACCGACATTGGAGACGATAGAACACCCCGTATGCAACTTTTGACCGTCCGTCAATCCGCCTCCGAAGCACCGCGGCACCGTCCGCGCCGTCCGCGCCGCCCGCTCCGCTCACGCGGTCCGGTCCGCCCGCGCGGCGCCGTCCGCGCCCTGCCCGCCCTGCTGGTCGCCGCCCTCGCCCTGACCGGCTGCTCCTCGGCCGGCGGCCCCTCCTCGGACGCCCGCCACCCGGAGGGCACCGTGGTCCGCGTCCCGCAGGACTTCCCGTCCGTCCAGAAGGCCGTGGACGTCGCCCGCGAGGGCGACACCGTCCTGGTCTCCCCCGGGACGTACCAGGAGAGCGTGCGGATCACCAAGCCCCGGATCGTGCTGCGCGGCACCGACCGCAACTCGGTGGTGCTGGACGGCGGCGTGCGGCTGGTCAACGGGGTCACCGTCACCGGCGCCGGCTCGGTGGTGGAGAACCTCACCGTGCACGGCTACCTCGCCAACGGCGTGCTGTTCACCGGCGTCACCGACGAGAAGCTCCAGCAGCGCGGCGCCGGCGGCTCCGCCTACAACCCGCTGGACACCACCCGCTTCCCCGCCCTCCAGGGCTTCCGGGCGACGAGGGTCACCGCCTACAACAACGGCCTGTACGGGATCTACGCCTTCGACGCCCGGGCCGGGATCATCGAGGACTCCTACGCCTCCGGCGGCGCCGACTCCGGTGTCTACGTCGGCCAGTGCAAGCCCTGCGACACCCTGGTGCGCCGCAACACCGTGGAGCGCAACGCGGTCGGCATCGAGATCACCAACGCCTCGGACAACCTCTGGTTCCTCGGCAACCGGGTGGTCGGCAACCGGGTCGGCGTCACCGTCAACTCCAACGACCTGGAAGCCCTCGCCCCCCAGCACGGCGCCGTGATCGCCGGGAACGCCGTCACCGACAACAACGCCTCCGACACCCCCGAGCAGGCCGACGGCGGCTTCGGCATCGGCATCGGGATCGGCGGCGGCACCGCGAACCGGGTCGAGCGCAACCTGGTCAAGGGCAACCGCTCGGCCGGCGTGATCGTCACCGACCCGCCCGGGCACCCGGCCGCCGGCAACCTGGTCAAGGGCAACCGCGCCGAGGGCAACGGCGTCGACCTCGTGCTCGCCTCCGCCGACCCGGGCAACTGCTTCACCGGCAACCAGCCCGCCACCCAGAGCCCGGACGACCTGGAGAGCCGGGCCGCCTGCGACGCCCAGAGCCGCAGCCCGCTCGCGACCGGCCGGGCCGCCCCGGTCCAGGCCCCGCCCGGCGTGCCGTTCAACCAGGTCCAGGCGCCGCCCGCCCAGCCCTCACTGCCGGACCCCAACGCCCCCGCCCGCCCGGCCACCGACCTGCCCGGCCCGGTCGACCCGGACGCCTACCCGCTTCCGGCGACCGCCGACGCCGTCCTCCCGCACTGACCCGCGGCGGCGGCGGCGCGACGGCCGCTCCCCACCGGACACGGGCGGGCCCCCGGCACACCGAGTGCCGCGGGCCCGCCCGACGCCTTTCCCCGTACGCCCTGCCCGTACGCCCCGCCCGTACGCCCTGCCCGTACGCCTTCCCCCGTACGCCGACCGCCTGCGCCGCTCAGGGCCGCCGCAGCAACGCGGGCGGGTCGACCGCCTCCACGGCCGCGACCAGCGGGGCCAGCTCCGGGTTGCGGGCGGCCTCGTCGAGCGCCTCGCGCAGCGCGGTGTCATTGGTCGGCCGGGCCTGCGCCAGGAGCCGCAGGCCGTCCTCGCTCACGTCGGTGTAGATGCCACGGCGGTCGGTGGGACAGAGGTAGCGGGCGAGCAGCCCGCGGTCCTCCAGCCGGGAGACCAGCCGGGTGGTGGCGCTCTGGCTGAGCACGACCGCGTCGGCGACCTGCTTCATCTGGAGGTGCCCGCCCTCGCCGTCGTGCTGGCGGCTGAGCACGTCGAGCAGCGAGTACTCGCGCACGCTCAGGTCGTGCTCCGCCTGGAGGGCGCGCTCGATGTGCGCCTCGATCCGGCCGTACAGGACGTACAGGGCGGCCCAGCCGTTGGCGAGGGCGGTCAGCGCAGGGTCCGTGGCGGTCATCGGCACGGCCTCCTTCCAGGTACGAACCAGGTACGGGCAGGCCTCCAGTTTAGGCCTCGGGCATGTCGAGGGTGAATGCCCGCACTTGCCCATAGCCCGCGCTTGCAACTATTGTCGAGGCACGTAAGGCGCACTAGCAATCGCACGGAGGTCGCGCCATGCCCCTCGCACTTCTCGCCCTGGCCATCGGGGCCTTCGGGATAGGAACCACCGAGTTCGTGATCATGGGCCTGCTGCCCCAGATCGCGGACGACTACGGCGTGGCCGTCCCCACCGCCGGCCTACTGGTCACCGGCTACGCACTCGGCGTGGTCGTCGGCGCCCCGCTGATGACCGTGCTCGGCACCCGGATCAGCCGCAAGACCATGCTCATGCTGCTGATGGGCCTGTTCGTCGTCGGCAACCTGCTGTCCGCCGTCGCCCCCAGCTTCCCGCTGATGCTCGCCGGGCGGATCGTGACCTCGCTGGCCCACGGCGCGTTCTTCGGCATCGGCTCGGTCGTCGCCGCCGAACTCGTCACCCCACAGAAGAAGGCCGGCGCCATCGCCACCATGTTCACCGGGCTCACCGTCGCCAACATCGTCGGCGTCCCGCTGGGCACCTTCATCGGCCAGGCCGTCGGCTGGCGCACCACCTTCACCGGCGTCGCCGCCCTCGGACTGCTCGGCCTGCTCGGCATCGGCAAGCTGGTCCCCAGCCTGCCCCGCCCCGAAGGGGCCCGCCTGCGCGGCGAGTTGACCGCCTTCCGCAATCCCCAGGTACTGCTCGCGATGGCGATGACCGTCCTCGGCTTCGGCGGGGTCTTCGCCGCGATCACCTACATCGCCCCGATGATGACCGACACCGCCGGCTACTCCGAGGGCGCGGTCACCTGGCTGCTGGTGCTGTTCGGCGTCGGGATGTTCCTCGGCAACCTGCTCGGCGGCAGGTTCGCCGACCGCAAGCTGATGCCCCTGCTCTACACCACCCTCGGCGGGCTGGCCGTCGTCCTGGCCCTGTTCACCCTCACCGCGCACGACAAGGTCGCCGCCGCCGTGACGATCCTGCTGGTCGGCGCCCTCGGCTTCGCCACCGTCCCCCCGTTGCAGAAGCGCGTCCTCGACCAGGCCCACGGCGCTCCCACCCTCGCCTCCGCCGTCAACATCGGCGCCTTCAACCTCGGCAACGCCCTGGCGGCCTGGCTCGGCGGCCTGGTCATCTCGGCCGGCCTCGGCTACACCGCCCCCAACTGGGTCGGCGCCCTGCTCGCCGCGGCCGCCCTGCTGCTCGCCCTCTGGTCCGCCGCCCTCGAACGCCGCGACCGGCACCGGGCCGCCACCACCGGCGCCGCCGCCGCCGCACCCCGGACGCCCGTCCACCACTGACCGCCCTCCCCTTCTCCCCCCTCCTCCCTCCCCCGTTCCCCGTTCCCCGTTCCCCAGGAGCAGCGCCACCATGAGCACCACCGCCCCGACCGCCCCGACCGCTCTGACCACCACCGAGGCCGAGGCCCTGGTCCGAGCCGCCCACACCGCCGCCGAGGCCGCCGGGGTGACCGTCAGCGTCACCGTCCTGGACGCCGGCGGGCACCTGCTGGCCTTCCGCCGCGACGACCGCGCCGTGCTGATCTCCGGCGAGACCAGCACCCGCAAGGCCTACACCGCGCTCCAGTTGGACGCCCCGACCGCCGACCTGGTCGACCTGGTGAAGCCGGACGGCCCGTTCCACTCGCTGCCGACCGCCCTCGACCGCCCGCTGCTGTTCATCGCCGGCGGCCTCCCGGTCCGCCGCGACGGCCGGCTGATCGGCGCCCTCGGCATCGGCGGCGGCGCCCCGGAGCAGGACCACCGCTTCGCCACCGCCGCCCTCGCCGCCGTCGGCACCCTTGCCGCCTAGAGCCTGACGCGTGAGGCCTTACGCCTGACACCTGACGCCCCCTTACAACGGCCGTGGGGGGGGGGGGGGGGGGGGGGCCGCGGGGGGCCCCCGCCCCCCCCCCCCCCCCAGACCCCCCCCCCCCCCCCGCCGCCCCCCCCCCCCCCCCGCCCCCGCCCAACCGGCGC
>NZ_JBEZXE010000056.1:0-47649 GCF_040637885.1 Kitasatospora sp. NPDC028055
CGGGGCGGCGTTGGGGTGCGTGCATCGCAAGGCGGAGGAGGGAGCCCAATGCAGCGCATTGGCGACCGACGACAACGCGGCGAGGTGCGTGCCCCGGCGTCGCCCCGCAGGCGGGAGTTCGAAGACAGGCCTCGCCCCTCGCCGGGCCCTTGGGGACCGGCCCCCGGCCGGGGCTTGCGGCCGGGCCACGTACGAGCCGCGGGGACCTGATGACCCACCAGCCCGAACCACTCCTGCCCGGCGTCCTCGCCATCGACGCGGGCAACTCCAAGACCGACGTCGCCCTGATCGGCGCCGACGGCACCGTCCGCGGCACCGCCCGCGGCGGCGGCTTCGCCCCGCAGAAGATCGGCGGCGCGGCAGCGGTGGCGGGCCTCGCCCCGCTGGTCGAGGAGGCCGCCGCGGCGGCCGGCTTCCCGTCCTTCCACGGCGTGCTGACCAGCCACGTCAGCGCCTGCCTGGCCAACGCCGACCTGCCGGTGGAGGAGGAGGCGCTGCGCACCGCCCTGGAATCGCACCCGTGGGGGCTCAGCAACACCGTCGTCAACGACACCTTCGGCCTGCTGCGGGCCGGCACCGACGGCCCGCGCGGGGTCGCGGTGGTCTGCGGCGCCGGGATCAACTGCGTCGGGCTGCTGCCGGACGGGCGCACCGCCCGCTTCCCGGCGCTCGGCGAGCTCACCGGCGACTGGGGCGGCGGCGGCGGACTGGCCACCAGCAGCATGTGGCACGCCGTCCGTGCGGAGGACGGGCGCGGTGGGCCCACCGGTCTCGCCCGGGCCATCGCCGAGCACTTCGGCCTGCCCAGCGCCGGGGCCGTCGCCGAGGCCGTCCACCTCGGGCACCTGCCGGCCTCCCGGCTGCACGAGATCGTCCGGGTGCTGTTCGCGGTCGCGAACGACGGGGACGCCGTCGCCCGGGAGTTGATCGACCGGCAGGCCGACGAGATCGTCCGGCTGGCCGTGGTCGCCCTCGGCCGGCTGGAACTGCTGGACTCCGCAACCCCGGTGGTGCTCGGCGGCGGGGTGCTCGCCTCCCGGCAGCCGCTTCTGCTCGACAACCTCAAGGAGCGGCTGGCCCGGGCCGCGCCGCTGGCCGAGCCGCGGGTGGTCGTCGCGCCGCCGGTGCTGGGCGCCGCGCTGCTCGGGCTGGACCACCTGGGCGTGGACGCGGCCGTGCAGGCGCGGGTGCGCGGGGCGTACGAGGCGCAGCCGGCGGTCGCGGTCTGACGCCTGCTCCCCTCTGCTCACCCTGTTCCCCTCTGCTCCCCCTGCTCCCCTCTGCTCACCCTGGACCTCCCGTCCCCGCCGGATCCGCACGTCCGGCGGGGGCGGGAACCGCACCGCGCGCGCCGCTCGTGGTACCCGGGTACCGACCGCCACCGCCGCCCGGGGAGACTTGTGCCATGGCCGTGCCCCGCTTCCTCCTCACTGCCGCCGCCCTGACCGGACTCGCCCTGGCCGGCCTCACCGGTTGCACCCCCGCGGACTCCCGCCCGACGGTGGCCGCCGCCTCCTCGGCCGCGGCCCTCTCCGACGAGGGCCTGGACGACCCGCTGCTGGACGACGCCGACGACTTCGCCGACGAGGAGGCCTACGACACCGCCACCGACGCCGCCACCGGCACCGTCGCCGCCCCGGGCGCGCCCGTCGACCCCGCCCCGGCGTGCACCGCGCCCGCCCTGCGGCCCGGCCACCAGGTGCTGGTCGTCGTCGCCGCCGGCCCGGCCGAACTCACCGCCCAGCCCGCCCGGTTCGCCTGCACCCCGCCCCGCTACGAGGCCACCGGCTCCCCCGTCCACTACGGCTTCGCGGCGGCCGGCGTCACCGCCACCCTGGTCGACCGTCCGCGCGGGGAGAGCGCGAGACCCGTCCACCTGGACGAACTGGTCACCCACCTCAACGACTGCCTGGCCGAACGCGACCCGGCCGATCCGTACGGCTGCCACGGCAACGCCTACGACGTGGTGCTGGACTCGCACGGGCGGATCATGCGCATCACGGAGGTCCAGGGCCCGGACGTCCAAGGCGCGGACGTCCAGGGCACGGACGTCCAGAGCGCGGAGGACGCGGAGGTCGAGGGCGCGCAGCGCTGAGCCGGGCGGGGACCGTGCCGCCATACGGTGTAGAAGGCCCTTTCAACTGTTGAGACATGTCTTCGTCAAGTACGTCAACAACCAATCAGCTGCGGATTTTTGACGTTCAATACCTGATCCGGGGCCGCCCTTGGGGCTGGTCTTACTCCCGGCGTCGTTGACCCGGTTTCCGCGGCGGTGCTTTGCTTCCCGCCGTCGGCAGTGAACCGGTCCCCCATCCCCGTTTCACCGAACCTCCCTGACGGGCGGTCGGTGGACACCGGCCTGCCGTCGTCGCTCCTCCCCATTTGTCCCCCCACGCTGTCGCCGCGCCCCCACCGGTGTGCGGTCGGCATGAGAGAGGAACCCTCACGATGGGCATCTCCCCCACCTCCCGCCGGGCACGGGTCCGGGCCCTGACCGGGCTCAGCGCGCTGGCCCTGGCCGCCGCCGGCTTCGTCACCGCCCCGGCCGCCCAGGCCGACCAGCCGGGCAGCGAGTTCGCCGGGCAGTCCCACCCGTACCGGCACGGCAGCGTCCCGACCAAGGAGGCCGCCGAGCACGCCAACGCCGCCTCCGCGGCCGCGAGCCGCACCACCAACCTGAAGTTCGGCGGCGGGGTCGACGGCATCGGCGTCACCACCGGCGCCCCGAAGGTGTACGTGATCTTCTGGGGCTCCCAGTGGGGCACCGCGGGCACCGACGCCAACGGCTACACCACCCTGTCCGGTGACCCGTCCGGCGAGGCCGTCCGGGCCCAGCAGCTGTTCAAGGGCCTCGGCACCAACAACGAGACCTGGTCCGGCGTCATGACCCAGTACTGCGAGGGCGTCGCCAGGGGTGCCACCACGTGCGGCACCACCGGGCACGTCGGCTACCCGACCGGCGGCGCGCTGGCCGGCGTCTGGGTGGACAACTCCGCCGCCGCCCCGGGCCAGGCCACCGGCAACCAGATCGCCAACGAGGCCATCAAGGCCGCCGGGCACTTCGGCAACACCACCGCGGCCGCCAACCGCAACGCGCAGTACGTGGTGCTCTCGCCGACCGGCACCCACCCGGACGGCTTCAACACCTCGACCGGCAACTTCTGCGCCTGGCACGACTGGAACGGCGACACCACGCTGACCGGCGGCGCGGCCACCTCCCCCTACGGCGACGTGGCGTTCAGCAACGACCCGTACGTGACCGACATGGGCACCTCCTGCGGCCAGAACTACGTCAACAGCGGCAGCGCGGGCCTGCTGGACGGGGTGACCATGGTCTTCGGCCACGAGTACTCGGAGACGGTCACCGACCAGAACCCGGCCGGCGGCTGGACCGACTCCTCGGGCGCGGAGAACGCCGACAAGTGCGCCTGGAAGGGCGTCGGCGGCACTGGCGGCTCTCAGAACGTGGCCTTCGCGACCGGCTCGTTCGCGATGCAGGGGACCTGGTCGAACGCGGTCAGCGGGTGCCAGATCTCGCACGCGATCGTCCACTGACCGGCGCCACCCGGGCGACGGAACCCGGGCGACGGCACCTGAACACCTCCAAGCGCCGTCCCCCGAGCAGCGTGGGGCAGCTCGGGAGCTGACGGGACCGACGGATCGAACGGGCCGGAGGGGTCTTGTGCCCTGACGATCCGGTACGGGGAAGCGCCGGGGCGGGCTGTGCGGGCCCGCTCCGGCGCTTCGCGCTGTCCGGCCTCCTCGCCGTCGACACGGTCAGGACGAGGGCGCGGTCAGGACGAGGGCACGGTCAGGACGAGGGCGCGACCAGCCCGAACTCGTAGGCCTGGATGACCAGGTGGACCCGGTCCCGGGCGTCCAGCTTGGTGAACAGCCGGGCGACGTGCGCCTTGGCGGTGGCCACGCTGATGGTGAGCTCCTCGGCGATCTCCGTGTTGGACAGGCCGCGGCCGACCAGGGTGAGCACCTCGCGTTCGCGCCCGGTGATGCCCTCGGCGGACTTCCGCGGCCGGGCGGCGGCGTCCGGGCGGGCGGCGAACTCCCCGATCAGCCGGCGGGTGATCCCCGGCGCGAGCAGGGCGTCCCCGGCGGCGACCACCCGGACGCCGTCCAGGATGGTCTCCAGGGCGAGGTCCTTGACCAGGAAGCCGCTCGCCCCGGCGCGCAGCGCGCCGTACACGTAGTCGTCGTCGTCGAAGGTGGTCAGGACCAGGACGTGGGTGGGCAGGTCCGGGTCGGCGAGGATCCGGCGGGTGGCCTCGATGCCGTCCATGCCGGGCATCCGGATGTCCATCACGGCGACGTCCGGGCGCAGTCGGGCGACCAGTTCGACGGCCTCGGCGCCGTTGCCGGCCTCGCCGACCACCTCCAGGTCGGGGGCGTCGGCGATGAGCACGCGCAGGCCGGTGCGGATGAGCGGCTGGTCGTCGACCAGGACGACGCGGATCACGGTCCCACCTCCAGGGGGGTCGGTTCGGGGCTTCCCGCGGGCACGGCCGGGAGCGGCAGCAGGGCGGCCACCCGGAAGCCGCCGCCGGGGCGCGGGCCGGCGCTGAACTCGCCGTCCAGCAGGGCGACCCGCTCGCGCATCCCGGCCAGGCCGTAGCCGGTGCCGGGGGTGGCCGTGGGCGTACCGGCGCCGAGGTCGAGGACGGTGACGGCGAGGTGCTCGGGCGCGTACTCGACGGTGACGTGGCAGTCCCGGATGCCGGAGTGCTTGACCACGTTGGTGACCGACTCCTGGACGATCCGGTAGGCGGCGAGGTCCACCTCGGGCGGCAGCGCCCGGGCTTCGCCGCTGCGGGTGAGCGCGACGCGCACCCCGGCGCCGGCCGCCTTCTCCCGCATCCGGTCCAACTCGTCGAGCCCGGGCGCCACTTCGAGCGGCGCGGACTCCCCCTCGCCCTGCCGCAGCGCGCCCAGCATCCGGCGCAGCCCGGCCAGGGTCTCCCGGCTGGTGGCCTCGATGGCGTTCAGCGCGTTGCGGGTCTCGGCGGGCTGGGTGTCCATGACCCGGCTGCCCATGCCCGCCTGGATCGCGATGATGCCGATGTTGTGGGCCACCATGTCGTGCAACTCGCGGGCGATCCGCAGCCGTTCGGCGGTGACGGCCTGCTCGGCGGCGCGGCCGCGCAGGGCCTCGGTGTGGGCGCGGCTCTGGCGGACGGTGTTGCCGATCAGCCAGGCGATCAGGACGGTCGCGGCGAGGCCGAGGTAGGCGTACGGGTTCGCGGCCTGCCCGTTGACGGCGCCCCAGGCGAACAGGGTGGCGAGCACGGTCAGCGGCATCGACACCGCGATCGCCGAGACCGTCCGGGAGCGGGTGACCACGCAGTAGCCGACCACCGCCTCGGCGATCAGGAACTGCAGCGGCGCCGTCTCCGGGACGGTCCACATCCCGAGCGCGTAGACGCCGCCCACCAGCGCGGCCGCGACCGCCGCCAGCGGCAGCCGGACCAGCAGGAAGGCAACCAGGGTGGTGACCACGGCGGTGACCGTCAGGGGCATGCCCTCGACGTTGCCGCTGTACTCGAAGAGGTGCCTCAACTCGTCGTCCCGGGTGAAGAACCGGAACACCACGATGGTCGTCCAGAACGCCCCCACCCACACGCCCGCGGGCAGGCGCCTGAGCAGCGGCGGGCGGGGTTCGATGATCATGACCCGATGGTAGTGGCGGGCCGTCGGGCGGCGCATCGGCCCGCGGGCGTAATCCCCGGGGCGGGGGCCGCCGCTCCCGGTTGTGGCCCGCCGCCCGATGCCCGAGTACGGCCCTGACCGGCACCGTTGTCCCCGTGATCGAGATCGAGCGACTGACCAAGCGGTACGGCGCCACCACGGCCGTCGACCAGTTGACCTTCACCGTCCGGCCGGGCACCGTCACCGGCTTCCTCGGACCCAACGGCGCGGGCAAGTCCACCACGCTGAGGATGATCCTGGGCCTCAACACCCCCACCGCGGGCACCGTCACCGTCGACGGGGTGCCCTTCGCCGGCCGCCCGCGCGGCCTGCGGCACGTCGGCGCCCTGCTGGACGCCGGGGACGTGCACGGCGGCCGCAGCGCCCGGGCCCACCTGTCGGCGCTCGCCCGCAGCAACCGGATCCCGCTCGGGCGGGTCGACGAGGTGCTCGCCGAGGTCGGCCTCGGCAAGGCCGCGGACCGGCGGATCGGCGGCTACTCGCTGGGCATGAAGCAGCGCCTGGGCATCGCCGGGGCCCTGCTCGGCGACCCGCCCGTGCTGCTCTTCGACGAACCGCTGAACGGGCTGGACCCGGAGGGCGTGCTCTGGGTGCGCGGGCTGTTCCGGCGGCTCGCGGACGAGGGGCGAACGGTCTTCGTCTCCAGCCACATGATGGCCGAGATGGAGCACACCGCGGACCGGCTGGTGGTGATCGGGCGCGGCCGGCTGATCGCCGACGAGAGCCTCACCGAGTTCTCGGCCCGGTACGCGGAGTCCAGCGTGACCGTGCGGACGCCGCAACTCTCCCTGCTGACCGACGCCCTGCGCGCCGAGGGCGCCGAAGTCGACCAGGTGGAGCCGCAGTTCGCGGTGGTCACCGGCATGCCCGCCGAGCGGATCGGTGAACTCGCCCGGCGCCACGGGGTGGTGCTGAACGAGCTCGCCACCCGGACGTCGTCCCTGGAGTCGGCGTTCATGTCCCTGACCGCCGACAGCGTCGAGTACCTGGCTGGAGAGGCCCGATGAGCACCATGACCCTGACCCGCACGGAGAGCGCCCGCTCGGTGGACCCGGCGCCCCGGTTCACCGACCTGCTCGCCGCCGAGTGGATCAAACTGCGCTCGCTGCGGTCGACGTACTGGGTGCTGGCCCTGGCCTCACTGGTGGCGATCGGGATCAACCTGAACGCCGTCCACTCCGACCTGACGTACATCGACCACCCGCCGGCGCCGGTACCCGGCCTGCCACCGTACAAGTACGACCCGCTGTACCACGGCCTGAGCAACATCGCCGGCTACGTGATGGCGATCGCCGCCGGCAGCCTCGGGGCGATCACCGTGTTCGGCGAGTACACCACCGGCATGATCCGCACCACCTTCGCCGCCGTGCCCGATCGGCGCGGGGTGATCGCCGCCAAGGTGCTGCTGATCGGCGGGATCACCGCCCTGGCGGGAGCCGTGGTGTCGACGGTGTCCTTCTTCACCACCAACGCCATGCTGGCCACCCGGCACGTCGGGCTCTCCATCACCGAAGGCGTCAGCCTGCAGGCCGTCCTCGCCTATGCGGCGATCGTGCCGGTCTGCGCGCTGATCGGGATGGCGCTGGGCGCGGTGCTGCGGCACGCCACCGCCTCGATCGTGTCGCTGGTGCTGCTGTTCTTCATCCTGCCGCTGATGTTCGGCGGGGACCGCTACCGGTGGCTGCACGAGATCGGCGCCCACCTGCCCCTGGAGACCGTCAACCGGCTCACCTGGAACCCCGACTCCTTGACCACGATCAGCAAGTGGGCGCCGAGCGTGCTGGACTCCTGGATCACCATGGGGGTGTGGGCGGTCGTCGCGGTGGCGGTGACGATGGTCGTGGTGCGCCGCCGGGACGTCTGACGCACCCCGGCTGCCCGTCCCGATCGCCCGGCGCCCGGCCCCCGTTCAGGACGGGGCCGGGCGCCGGGCGATCGCCGGGTCAGGCCGCGGGGGCCACGGCCTTGGCGCGGAAGGCCGCGAGGGTGGCCGCCGGGACACCACAGGCGGGGAGGAAGGCCTCCGCGCCGCCGTGGCGGGTGCGGACGTGGCCGAGGAAGACGGACATCGCCTCGGCCGGGGCCTGGAGCAGCGGGGCGGGGATGGTGAGGGTGCGGCCCTCGGAGTCGGTGACCCGGGTGCCGGTGCCCCGGTCGTTGAGGGCGGTGCGGTGGCGCTCGGCGAGGTTGGCGAAGATCTGCGGCAGGGCCTCGGCGGTGCGGGCGTAGTCCTCGACGATCCGGTCGGCGGGCACGCCGAGGAGGTCGAGCAGCAGGGCGGTGAGCAGCCCGGTGCGGTCCTTGCCGGCGGCGCAGTGCAGCAGGACGGCGCCGGGGCGGGTGGCGGCCTCGACGGCGGCGGCGACGGCCTCGGGGGCGGATTCGGCGAGCAGCAGGTAGAACTCGCCGAGGTCGGCGGCGGTGGTCATGGTCGCCATGTGGGCGGTGAGGGCGTCGGTGGCCGGGTTCACCGGGGCGGCGACCACGGCTATCCCGGCGGCCTCGGCGGCGGCCCAGTCGTCGGGCCGGGTCTCGCGGGGGTCGCGCAGGTCGACGACGGTGCGGATGTCGCAGGCGCGCAGCTGGGCGACGACGGCCTCGTCGGCGGCCGGGAACGGCTGGGCGGAGCGGAACAGCACGCCGGGGCGGATCCGCAGGCCCTCCGGGTCACTGAGGACGGCGGAGTCGCGGAAGTTGACCAGGGACATGCGAGGACCTTTCGGTGAAGCCGCACACGGGGGGAACCGGACATCCAGTAGGACATCTAGACGTCTAGATGTCCAATTCCCCCGGCGGGTACGGGGCACCCCTCCATCCCACCGCCGTCGGCCCGCCACGGCGACCCGGGGCGGGGCCCTCGGCTTCGTAGGATCGCTCCGTGGCGACGAACCCCCCGAGCACTCCCGCGAACCCTCCGAACACTCCCCCCGACACTACGAACACTCCTCCCGACGGCCCGAACACCCCGGTCTACCGCCGGCTGGCCCGCCGGCTCCAGGAGCGGATCGACGCGGGCGGCTACCCCGCGGGCGCCCGGCTGCCGAGCGAGCCGGAGCTGAGCGCCGAGTTCGGCGTGAACCGGCTGACCGTACGGCAGGCCGTCGCGGAGCTGGAGCGGGCCGCGGCGGTGGAGATCCGCCGGGGCGTGGGCACCTTCGTCCGCCCGCCCGCCGTCCGGGTCTCGATCGCGGTGGACCCGCGCAGCCAGCGCTTCGACCTGGGCAGCGTGCACGAGGCCGTGCCGGAGGGGGACCGCGGCGACGGCGAGTTCGTGGTGGCCGCCCCGCCGGTGACCGGCTCGGCCGAGGACGAGGAGGCGGCCCGCCAGCTGGGCCGGGCGCCGGGCGAGCTGCACCGGCTGGACTCGGTGATCCGGCTCGGCGGCCGGGCCCGGGCGGCGTGCAGCTACTGGGTGCCGTTCGGTCCGCTGCCCGCCGAGCTGGTGCGGCCCGGCCACGCCGGGAACCTGGTGCTGGACCTGGCCCGGGCGGCCGGGGTGGAGCTGGAGTACGACTGGCGGGCCTTCGGCGCGATCGGCGCGGACCTCGCGGACGCCGAGCTGCTGGGCGTCCCGGCGGGCACCCCGCTGCTGGTCCGCGAGGGGGTCAGCTGCACCCCGGACGGCACCCCGGCGCTGTACGTCCGGCGCCGGATCGACGGCAGCAGCGCGCGCTTCGTGCTGCACTTCCGCGAGCGGTAGGGCAGGTCCCGCGACATCGGCCCCGGCCCCGGCCCCGGCGGGCACGGCTCCGACGGGCACGGCTCCCGGGCGTACGGATCCTGATAGCGTTCAGCGCCGAAATCGCAGGCCGCACGGGGGTTGGCAGTAACGGTGAACGAGACGGACGAGTGCGACATACCGAACGAGCTGGCCGAGGCGTACCTCGCCCTGCTCGCCGACACCTCCCGCACCGGGCGCCTGCTGCGCCGGGACGAGCTGGAGGCGCTGCGCCGGCTCGGCGAGCAGTGCGCCGAGGCCGGTTACGGGCTGCGCGAGGTGGTCTCGCACTGCCTGGCGGCGGCCCGGCGGGCCTGGCAGACCCTGCCGGGGACGACCACCGCGAGCAGTGTCGGCGAGCTGCGCCGGATCGGTGACACGGTGCTGGCCGCCACCGACGCCGCGCTGGCCGCCCTGGGCGAGGGCCACGAGCGCGCCCAGCGGCTGGCGGTCCGTCAGGAGGAGGCGGCCCGGCGGGAGTTCATCGACGACCTGCTGCACGGGCGCAGCGACCTCGGGCTGCTCGCCGAGCGCGCGGAGCGGTTCGGGCTGCGGCTGGCGGGCGCGTACACGGTGGCGGTCGCGGTGGGCGACGAGCGGTTCGCGGACGTGCACCCGATGCTGCACCGGGTGGAGCGGGAGCTGACCGGCCGGTTCGGCGAGCGGGACGTCCTGCTCGCCAGCAAGGACGGCCGGCTGGTGTGCATCGCCCCGGACTCCGAGCGGGCCGTGCTGGAGGCCTTCGCCGAGCTGACGCTGCACCCCGGGCCCGGCTACCGGCCGGTGCTGCGGGTGGCGACCGGCCGTCGGCACTCGGGGGCGAGCGGGGTGCTGCGCAGTTACGACGAGGCCCTGGACGCACTGGACTACGCGCAGCGACTGGGCCTGCCGGCCTGCCAGTTGAGGGCCGAGGAGCTGCTGGTGTTCCCGGTGCTGATGCGCGACCGGGCGGCGATGGCCGACCTGGTGCGCAGCGTGCTCGGCCCGCTGACCGAGGCGCGCGGCGGGGCCCGTCCGCTGCTGGACACCATCGCGGTGCAGGCGGAGGCGGCGTACGTGAACGCGGAGGCGGCGCGCCGGCTGGGGCTGAGCGTGCGCACCCTCGGCTACCGCCTGGAGCGGATCAAGGCGCTCACCGGCTACGACCCCTCGGACGCCTTGCAGCGCTTCACCCTGGAGACGGCGGCGATGGGGGCGCGGTTGCTGAACTGGCCCGAACAGCCGCTGTAGGACGGCCCCGCAGAGGGCCTGTTCCCGGCCTTCCACCGCGCGCCTCCCGGCCCGCCGAAACCCCGGGTGACCTGGTCAGGGCCGTTCTGTTGCCCGACCGTCACAGTGTCACGGGCGGCGCGCGTACCAGGGTGTCAAAAGGCCGTAAAGATTGCCGGATCCTGGCAATGTGCGGACGCCCCGCCCGCTGCCATGATCTCTGCGGCGCCGATGCTCGGTGCCGGGGGAAAGGCGGGGGGCATGGCCGGGACGGGGGACTTCTTCGCGGCCGCGCTGGCCTTTCCCACGGCGCTGTTCAGCTTCGCGCTGGTGGTGGTCGTCGGGTACTGGCTGCTGATGCTGATCGGCGGCCTGGGGTTCGACGCCGTGCACGGGGGGCACGGCGTCGGGCACCACCTGGGTGCCGGGCACGCCGGGCACGCCGGACACGGGGGCCCGGTGGGTCACGTCGGACACGGTGTCGGGGGGCACGGTGTCGGGGGGAACGTGGCCCACGGGGCGTCCGGCGGGCACGGTACCGGCGGGCACGGTACCGGCGGGGGGACCGCCGACGGGGGGCACGGGGCGGGCCACCACGGGGGCGTGCTGGACGCGCTGGGGCTGGGCGGGGTGCCCGCGACGGTGGCGGTGTCGCTGCTGGTCGCGCTCGCCTGGTTCGTCAGCCTGGCCGGCACCGTCCTCACCTCGGGGGCGCCGGCGCGCGGCGGCGTGTTCGTCGTCGCGCTGGTCGCCTCCTGGGCGGGCACCCGGGTGCTCGTCCGGCCGCTGCGGCGGCTGTTCCCCGAGGACCGGCCGGTCACCCGGGGCGACTTCGTCGGCCGGGTCTGCGTGATCCGCACCGGCCGGGTGACGGCCGACTTCGGGCAGGCCGAGGTGACCGCCGAGGACGGCTCCACCGCCACCGTGCAGGTCCGCACCCCGCAGGCGGACCCGGAACTCACCGCCGGGCGCACCGCGCTGATCTACGACTACGACGCGGACGGCGAGCACTTCCTGGTCGCGCCGTTCGACCCGTCCCCGCCGGGCCTCTGACGTTCCGTCAGTCTCGTTTCCTCGCCAACCACTTCGCACCACCATCCCGTCAAAGGACTCCGTGATGGACACCATCGCCGTGGGTTTCGGCGTACTCATCGCCGTCGTGCTGCTCATCCTGCTCGCCGCGCTGCTCTTCGTGGGGCGCCTGTTCCAGAAGGTCGAGCAGGGCAAGGCCCTGATCGTCTCCCGCACCAAGAGCGTGGACGTCACCTTCACCGGGGCGATCGTCCTGCCCGTCCTGCACAAGGCCGAGCTGATGGACATCACGGCGAAGACGGTGGAGATCCACCGGGCCGGCCGGGACGGTCTGATCTGCCGGGACAACATCCGGGCGGACATCCGGATCTCCTTCTTCGTCCGGGTGAACAAGACCGTCGAGGACGTCGTCAAGGTGGCGCAGTCGATCGGCACCGCCCGGGCCAGTGACCCGCAGGCGATCCAGGACTTCTTCGCGGCGAAGTTCGCCGAGGCGCTCAAGACCGTCGGCAAGCAGCTGGACTTCACCGACCTGTACACCCACCGGCACGAGTTCCGGGACCAGATCATCGCGGTCATCGGCACCGACCTCAACGGCTACACCCTCGAGGACGCGGCGATCGACCACCTCGAACAGACCCCGATGAGCCAGCTGGACGGCGACAACATCCTGGACGCCCAGGGCATCCGCAAGATCACCGAGCTGACCGCGATCGAGCACGTGCGCACCAACGAGTACCAGCGCAACGAGGAGAAGGAGATCACCCGGCAGAACGTGGACGCCCGGGAGACCGTCCTGGAGCTGGAGCGCCGCCAGGCCGACGCCGAGATCCGCCAGCGCCGCGAGATCGAGACCCTGCGGGCCAAGGAGGACGCGGTGATCGCCCGGGTGCAGGAGGAGGAGCGGCTCAACGCCCAGACCGCCTTCCTGCGCACCGAGGAGGTGCTCGGGGTGCAGCGGGAGAACCAGGCCCGCGAGGTCGCGGTGGCGCAGAAGAACCGCGAGCGGGTGATCGCGGTGGAGAACGAGCGGATCGAGAAGGACCGCCTGCTGGAGGTCGTCGGCCGCGAGCGGGAGACCGAACTCGCCGTGATGGCCAAGCAGAAGGAGGTCGAGTCCCGGCGCCGGGAGGTCGCCGACGTGGTCCGCGAGCGGGTCGCGGTCGAGCGCACCGTCGCCGAGCAGGAGGAGGCCGTCAAGACCCTGCGGGCCGTCGAGGAGGCCGAGCGGGTGCGCAAGGCCGTGGTCATCCAGGCCGAGGCGGAGGCCCAGGAGAAGCTCGTCAAGGACATCAAGGCCGCCGAGGCCGCCGAGCAGGCCGCCTCGCACAAGGCCCGTGAGTCGCTGGTGCTGGCCGAGGCCCGGCAGCAGGCCGCCCAGCTGGACGCGGCCGCCAAGGTCAAGCTGGCCGAGGGCGTCCGGGCGGAGGCCGCCGCCGAGGGGCTGGCCCGGGTGCAGGTGCGGGAGCAGGAGGCCGCGGCGGTGGAGAAGGTCGGCCGCGCCGAGGCCGCGGTGCAGACCGAGAAGGCCAAGGCGACCGCGCTGGAGGTCGGCGCCAAGCTCAAGGCGGAGGCCGAGGGCCTGACCGAGAAGGCCGCGGCGATGGCCAAGCTGGACGAGGCCTCGCGCGGGCACGAGGAGTACCGGCTGCGGCTGGCCGCCGAGAAGGACGTCCGTCTCGCCGGGCTGGAGACCCAGCGGCAGATCGCCGAGGCGCAGGCCGCGCTGGTCGCCGCCGGACTGGAGAAGGCCAAGATCGACATCGTCGGCGGGGACTCGGTCTTCTTCGACCGGCTGGTGCAGTCGGTGACGGCCGGCAAGAGCGTGGACGCCTTCGTCGGCCACTCGCAGACCGCCCAGGCCCTGGCCGGTCCCTGGCTGGACGGGCGGGCCGACTTCACCCAGGACCTCACCCGGGTGCTGTCCTCGGTGTCCACCGCGGACGTGCAGAACCTGACGGTGTCCGCGCTGCTGCTCAAGCTGATCGGCGGCGGCGGCGAGCAGGCCGGGCAACTGCGCCAACTGCTCGACTCGGCGCGGAAGCTGGGCATCGCCGAGACCCCGATCGGGGCGCTCACCGGCGCCGCCGTGAACGGCAGCAAGTAGCCACCCCGCCGAGCAGCTGAGGAACATGACCGTGGAAGCCCTCGACGACGCCCGGCCCGACGCCGGCAGCTACGAGGTCCTGCGTGGCCGGCTCGCCCGGGCCGCCGCCGAACTCGCCGACCGCGCGGAGGCGTTGAACGCCCGCCGGGTCGAGGAGTTCGGCGGCGGGGAACTGCGGCTCACCGGCACCGGGCGGCTCACCACCGCCCGCGCCTGCCTGCCGCAGGACCTCACCGCCGTCGGCGGGCTGCTGCTGCTCGGCACCCGCCCGGCCGAGCCGGCGGACGGCGCCGAGGAGGTCACCGACCTCCTCGGCCTCCACCGGCCCGACGACCTCTCCCCCACCGGCGGCGCCCTGCTGGACGACCCGCGGCTGCGCCAGGACCTCACCGACCTGCGCCGCTACTTCCGCGACGCCCGACTGGAACGGCTGCGCCCGGTCGGCGGACGGCTGCTCGCCGTGTTCCGCACCGGCCCGGCCGCCGCCGACGTCCGGGTGCTGCGCTGGCGCCTCGACGACGACCGCGCCAGCTACCAGGACGGCCGCGGCGAACGCGACCACACCCCCGCCGACGGCCAGCAGCTCGACTGGACCGAGCTCACCCGCGACGACCAGCTGCCCGCCGCCCCCGGCAGCGCACCGCGCGCCGACCTCGCCGGGGAACTCCACCTCGGCGTGGACGGCGGCCGGCTCACCCTCACCACCCCCGACGGCCGCGAACTGCACCGCGAGCCGCTCGCCGAGGCCCTGCAGACCCTCGCCGACGCCCAGGTCGCCCACGCCCGGCTCGCCACCCTGCTGCTGGTGCGGGTGCGCCCGTACCAGGAGGAGACCGTCCGGCACCTGGTGGTCCACCTGCCCACCGGCCGGGTCACCCGGATCGACGCGCTCGGCCAGGCCTGCCTGCGGCTGCCCGCCGACCAGGGCGTGGCCTTCCCCGGCGGCTGCCACCTCGCCGACGGCACCGTGCGCACCTTCGACCAGCCGGTCGACGGCCTCGCGTACGAACGCACCGTCCTCTCCCCCAACGGCGAGGACGTGCTGTACGAGTTCCGCTCCGCCACCGACGGCCGGGCGCTGCTCCAGCCGTACAACTCCGTCCGCCAGGAGGCCGCCGCCCCGCTCGCCTGCCAGGGCTACGCGCTGCTCGACGACGGCACCCTCATCGCGCTGCGCCCGGCCGAGGACGGCCCCACCCGGCTGCACCCCGTCCAGCTCTGGCAGAGCCCCTTCACCAGCGAGCGGCACGCCGCCGAACAGCCGCCCGGCACCGGCCCGCTGGCCCGGATCGGCAACGCCGACCTGGTCCGCGGCCTGGCCGACTGCCTCGCCCTCGCCCGGCTGGCCGCGGCCGGCGCCGACACCCCGGCCGGGCACCAGGCCGTGCTCGCCGCCTGCACCCGCACCGCCGACCGGCACCACTGGCTCGGCCAGAGCGGCCTGGGCGGCCTCGCCGCACCGCTCGCCGAGATCCGCGACACCGCCCGGCAGGTGATCGCCGAGTACGAGGCGGTCGCCCAGCTCACCGCGCACGCCGCCGCCCGCACCGAGGAGACCGCCGAGCACATCGAGGGCCTGCTGCGCACCGCGCGCGGCGAGACGCTCGCCGACGCCGCCGAATGGGTCGACCGGCTGGCCGCGCTGCGCCGCGCCCAGGGCCGGGTGGAGGCCCTGCGGGACCTGCCGCGCGCCCGGCCGGAGCGGATCGACGCACTCGCCGAGCACCTCGCCGACGGGCTGGCCGAGGCCGCCGACCGGGCCGTGGTCCAACTCGCCGAACCCACCGCCTTCGAGCCGCACCGGCGCCGGGCCGGCGAGCTGGCCGAGCGCTGCGCCGCGCTGGCGACCGCCGCCGAGGCCGAGCCGCTGGGCCTCGAACTCACCGCGCAGAGCGAGGCGTTGCAGACCGTCTCGGAGCTGGTCGGCACCCTCGACCTGGCCGACGCCACCACCCGCACCGCCATCCTGGACCGGCTCGCCGACGTGCTCGGGCTGCTCAACCGGGCCCGCAGCACACTGACCGTCCGCCGCCGCGAGCTGCGCACCCGCGAAGCCGCCGCCGAGTTCGCCGCCGAGACGGCGCTGCTCGCCCAGGCCGTCACCGCGGCACTGGCCGCCGCCGACACCCCCGAGGCCTGCGACGACCGGCTCGGCCGGCTGCTGCTGCGGATCGAGCAGCTGGAGACCCGCTTCGCCGACGCCGACCCGGCGCTCGGCGAACAGCTCGCCGAACGCCGCACCGAGGTCCACGACGCCCTCACCGCCCGCCGCCAGCACCTGCTGGAGGAACGCGCCGGGCGGGCCGACCGGCTGGCCGCCTCCGCCGAGCGGATCCTCGACACCCTGCACCGGCGGCTGGCCGCCCTGTCCACCGCCGCCGAGATCGACGCCGCCCTGGCCGCCGACCCGACGGCCGTCAAACTCCGCGACCTCGCCGGGCAGTTGACCGCCCTCGGCGACCGGGTCCGGGCCGAGGAGCTGACCGGGCGGCTGCGCGCCGCGCGCGGCCGCGCCCACCGGGCGCTGCGCGACCGGGCCGAGCTCGCCGGGGACGGCCCCGGCACCCTGCGACTGGGCCGCCACCTCTTCACGGTCACCACCCAGCGCCCCGAACTCACCCTGCTGCCCTGGCGGGGCCGCCCGGCCTTCACCCTCACCGGCACCGACTACCGCGCCCCGGTCACCGACCCGGCCTTCGCCGCCACCGAGCGGTACTGGGACCGGCCGCTGCCCTCCGAGACGCCCGCGCTCTACCGCGCCGAGTACCTGGCCGCGAGCCTGCTGCTGGCCACCGAGCCCGGGGAGCCCGAGGGCGACCTGCTGGAGTACGTCCGGCGGGCCGCCGAACGGCGACCGGACGAGGGCTACCAGCGCGGGGTGCACGACCACGACGCCGCGCTGGTGCTCCGCGCCCTGCTCGAACTCCGTGCCGAGGCGGGCCTGTTGCGGCATCCGGCGGCGGCCCGGGCGGCCGCCCAGCTGTACTGGGCGCACGGCACGGACGAACGGCAACGGCTGGTCTGGCACACCCGGGCCCGCTCGCTGGGCCTCGCCCGGCAGGCGTACGGGGGCGCGGTGCCGGCGCTGGCCGCGCTGGCGGCCGAACTGTCCGAGGCCGTCGCGGAGTTCGCCCCGACCGGGTCCGGTCCGGGCGCGGCCGGTGGGGAACACCTGGGCGCCGGGGACTACCTGGTGGCCGAACTCGCCGCCGCCGCACCGCCCTCCGCCGCCGCGCCGTCCTCCGCCACACCGTCCGCCGCCACACCGACCTTCGCCCAGTCGGCCGGGGCCCGCGCGCTGCTGGAGAAGTTCCACGCCGCCCCCGAGTCCGCCGGACTGACCGAGGCCCTGGCCGCCCTGCCCGAGGACCCATCCCTGCTGCCCGTACGGCACCAACTGGCCACCGCCTGGCTGGAGTCGGCCGCCACCGACGCCGATCCTGGCGACCTCGCCGAGGCCGCCGCCGTGCTGCTCTGCCCGGCCCTGCCGCGCCGCCCCGCCGAGGGCGCCGTCGGCACCCGGCTGACCGGACTGCTCGGCGACCACCCCCGCCTGCGCGGCGGCGCGCTGGACCTCCGCCTGGACGAACTGCTCGCCCGGGTCCGCGAGTTCGAGGCGGTCGACGCCCCCGGACACCGCGCCTACCAGCGGCTGCGCGGTGAGCTGCTGGCCGCCGAACACGCCCGGCTGCGGCTCGACCAGTACCGGCCCGCACCGCTCAACGGCTTCGTCCGCAACCGGCTGATCGACCAGGTGTACCTGCCGCTGATCGGCGACAACCTGGCCAAGCAGCTCGGCACCGCCGGCCCCGGCGGGCCGGTGGACCGCAGCGGCCTGCTGCTGCTGGTCTCCCCGCCCGGCTACGGCAAGACCACCCTGGTCGAGTACCTCGCCGAGCGGCTCGGCCTGCTGCTGGTCTCGGTCAGCGGCCCGGCCCTCGGCCACCGGGTGACCTCGCTGGACCCGGCCGAGGCCCCCGACGCCGCCGCCCGGCGCGAGCTGGAGAAGCTCAACTTCGCACTGCACGCGGGCGACAACGTGCTGCTCCACCTGGACGACGTGCAGCACACCTCGCCCGAGTTCCTGCAGCGCTTCATCCCGCTGTGCGACGCCCAGCGCCGGATCGACGGCGTCGCGGACGGGGAGGCCCGGGAGTGGGACCTGCGCGACAAGCGCTTCGCCGTGGTGATGGCCGCCAACCCGTACACCGAGTCCGGCCGGCTCTTCCGGCTCCCCGACATGCTCGCCAACCGGGCCGACGTCTGGAACCTCGGTGACGCCGTGGCCGGCCGGGAGGACCTCTTCGCGCTCAGCTTCGTCGAGAACTCCCTGCCCGCCAGCCCCCACCTGGCCCCGCTCGCCACCGCCGAACGGGCCGACCTGGACACCCTGCTCGCCCGCGCCGGCGGCACCCCGGGCGGCACCCTGACCGGCGCCTGGCCGGCCGCCGAGGTCGAGCGGATGACCGCCGTGCTGGCCGGGCTGCTCCACCTGCGCGGCACCGTCCTGGCCGTCAACCGCGCCTACCTCGACTCCGCCGCCCAGGACGACCGCGCCCGCACCGAGCCACCGTTCCTGCTCCAGGGCTCCTACCGCAACATGGCCAAGCTCGCCGAGCGCCTCGACCCGGCCCTCACCCGGCCCGAACTCGACGCCCTGCTCACCGACCACTACCGCGCCGAGGCCCAGCCGCTGGGCGCCGACGCCGAGGCCCAGCTCCTGAAACTCGCCGAGCTGCGCGGCACCCTGACCGCGGAGCAGGCGGAGCGCTGGGAGCGGTTGAAGCGCCGGTGGTGCGAGGGGGTGTAGGGCGGAGGGGGTGTAGCTGGCTACACCCCCGGAAGTGAACCCATGGTCATTGAGCCGCCCCCACCCCAGGCGGTGGGATGGGGATCATGAACGCCACCGACCTCGCCGTCGAACTCCGCTCCGTCCGCCGGACCTACCGGCGCGGGCCCGAACCCGTCGTCGGGCTCGACGACGTGACCGTCGGGTTCCCCTACGGCACCTTCACCGCCGTCATGGGGCCGTCCGGGTCCGGCAAGTCGACGCTGCTGCGTGCCGCCGCCGGGCTGGAGGCCGTCGACCGGGGCGAGGTACGGGTGGCCGGTGCCGTCCTCGGCGGGCTGCGGGACAAGGAGCTGACGATCCTGCGCCGGGAGCGGATCGGCTTCGTCTTCCAGTCCTTCAACCTGCTGCCCGCGCTGACCGCGGCGCAGAACGTGGCGCTCCCGGCCAAGCTGTCCGGCCGCCGGCCCGCCGCGGCCGAGGTGGCCGCCGCGCTGGCCGCCGTCGGCCTCGCCGACCGGGCCGCGCACCGGCCGGGCGAGCTGTCCGGCGGCCAGCAGCAGCGGGTCGCCATCGCCCGGGCGCTGATCACCCGCCCGGCGGTGCTGCTCGCCGACGAGCCGACCGGCGCCCTGGACACCCGCAGCGGCCGCGAGGTGCTCACCCTGCTGCGTGGGATGGCCGACGACCCCGGCCGCGCGGTGGTGATGGTCACCCACGACCCGGTCGCCGCCTCGTACGCGGACCGGGTGCTCTTCCTCCGGGACGGCCGGCTGGCCGGCTCGCTGGAGCGGCCCACGGCCGAGCAGGTCGCCGCCCGGATGACCGCGCTGGAGGCCGACGCGTCGGGTGGCCACGCCGTCGAGAAGGCCGACGCGCCGGAGCGCCACGCCATCGAGGAGGCCCTCGCGTCCGGTAGCCGCGCCGTCGAGGAGGCCCTCGCATGCTGACCCTCGCCCTCGCCTCCGTCCGGCTCCGCTGGGCCTCCTTCGTCGGCAGCTTCGTCGCGCTGGCCTGCGGCGTCGCCCTGCTGGCCACCTCGATCCTGGTCATCTCGGCCACCGTGGGCGTCCCGGACCAGGGGCGTCAGCGCTTCGCCGAGGCCCCGGTGCTGGTGGTCGCCGACCAGAACGTGGACTTCACGCCCGCGGGCGGCGGCGACCTCCAGCCGACCCAGGTCCCCGCCCAGCCGGGCCTGCCCGCCGGGCTGCTCGCCGCCGTCGGCGCGACCGGCCGTACGGTCGAGGACCACACCTTCTACGCCCAGCTCGCGGACGGCCCGCGCGGTCAGGTCGGCCGCGCCTGGTCGAGCGCCGCCCTGGGCGGCTACCGGCTCACCGCCGGCGCCGCGCCCGCCGGCGACGACCAGGTCGTGATCGGCGGCGGCCGCCCGGAGCAGATCGGCCGGCCGGTCCGGTTCGTCACCGCCGACGGCCCGCACACCGCGACGGTCTCCGGCGTCACCGAGGCCGAGACCTTCGAGCACGCCGTCTTCTTCACCGACACCCGAGCCGCGCAATTCAGCCCCGCCGTGGGCGTGTTGGCCGCCTTCGGCCCCGCCGACGCCGTACGCCGGGCCGTGGCGGCCAACGGCGGGGCCGGCGTCGCCCGGGTGCTGACCGGCGCCGAGCGCAGCCAGGCCGACCCGCACCACGCCGAGGTCGCCGCCCGGCTGGACGCCGTGCAGACCCCGCTCGGCCTGTCCGCCGCGGTCTCCGGCGGCACCGCGGTGTTCGTGGTGGGCGGCACCTTCGCCCTGTCGATCGCCCAGCGCCGCCGCGAACTCGCGCTGCTGCGGCTGATCGGCGCCACCCGTCGCCAACTGCGCGCGCTGGTGAACCGGGAGGCGCTGGTGGTCGGCGTGCTGGCCTCCGCCGCCGGATGCGCGCTGGGCGCGGCCGGGGCGGCGCCGGCCGGCCGCTGGCTGGTCGACCGCGACCTGGTGCCGGACGGGTTCACCGTCCCGGTCACCTGGTGGGGGCTGCTCATCGCGGGCGCGATCGGGCTGCTGACCGCGATCACCGGCGTGCTGTTCTCCTCGGTGAAGGCCGGCCTGATCAGCCCCGGCGAGGCGCTCGCGGAGGCGGACGCCGAGCGGACCTCGCGCGCCGTCCTGGCGTTCCGCTGGGCGAGCGGCCTGCTGGTGCTCGGCGGCGGGATCGCCGCCCTCGCGCTGACCGCCCGCAGCTGGCCGGACGCGGCGGCGAGCGTCGCCGACTCGCTCGCCCTGCTGCTGCCGGTCGTGGCCGGCTGCGTGCTGCTGGCGGCCGTGCTGGCCGGGCCGGCGATCCGGCTGCTGACGGCGCTGCCCGCACTGGTGGCCCGGCTGCGCGGCCGGTCCGCCGAGGACGGCGGCGGCATCGTCTGGGCGACCGCCCGGCAGAGCTCGCTGACCGCCTTCCGGCGCACCGCCGCGACCACCACCCCCGTGGTGCTGATCGTCGCCTTCGCCGGGTGCCTGGTCGGCAGCATCGACACCATCAACCGCGCCCAGGTCACCGAGACCCGCACCCAGCTGTCCGCCGCCGACCTGGTGGTCGTGCCGGCCGGCACCCCCGGACTGAGCCGGACCGTGGCGGACCGGATCCGGGCCGTCCCCGGGGTGCAGGCGGCGGTGATCACCCCGACCTCCGTACTGGCTCCGGTCGACGGCGGCCAGGCCCTGGTGTCCTTCCGGGCCGCGACGGCGGACCCGGCCGCACTGGCCGCCGTCGACCGGCTCCCGGTCGTCGCCGGCTCGCTCGCCGACTTCGGCCCGGGCTCGGTCGTGCTCAGCCGCACCTGGCCGGGCTCGCCCGCGGTCGGCGAGCGGATCGCCGTCCGGCGGGCCGACGGCACCCCGCGGGAGCTGCGGGTCGCCGCCCTGCTGGGCACCGGCGCCGAGGCCGTCCAGGCCTGGGTGACCGGCCCCGACGCCGTCACCGGCGGGGTCGGCGGACCGGCCCTGGCCGAGCGGATCGACCTGCGGCTGCTGCCCGGCGCCGACCGGGCGCAGGCCACCGCCGCCCTGCGGACGGCCGTGGACGGGCTGGGCGCCCGGCTCGAAACGCCGGAGCAGGTCTGGTCGGCCGCCACCGACAGCACCGCGCGGGACTCCTGGAACGCCCTGCTGATGATCCTCGGCCTGACGATCGGCTACGCGGTGATCACTCTGGCCAACTCGCTGGTGATGACCACCGGCGACCGGCGGCGGGAGCTGTCCCTGCTGCGGCTGGCCGGCGCCACCCGGGGCCAGGTGCTGCGCACGGTGGCAGTCGAGACCCTGCTCTGCGTGGCGGCCGGCGCCCTGCTGGGCGGGCTCGGCACGGCGATCAGCGTCGGCGGCTCCTGGACGGCGCTGACCACGCTGGTCGGCCCGACGCCGATGGTGGTGCCGTGGACGGTGATGGGCGTGCTGGCGGCCTGCTGCGCCGCCGTCGCACTCCCGGCGGCGGTCCTCCCGGCGGCCCTCGCCCTGCGCGGCCGCGACGGCAGCGGCACCCTGCGCGGCGCGGCGGGCGCGGCCTGAGGCCTCGCGGGCCGTCGCCTCGCGGGCCCGGGCGGGGCTGCGCGCCTCCCTGGTCAGCTGATCACCCGGTCCGACGACCGTACGAACCCTCCCGGCGGCGCAACCGCCCGTGGCGCCGCCGGGAGGGGCGGCGGGCCCGCGGCTAGCGTGGCGACATGGTCGCCCAGGAGCTCGATCTCAGCGCGCTGCGCCGGGTCTACGGACGCGCCGGGAGCCGGTGGTTCTACACCCGGGTGGCGCGCAACGCCCGGCACTGGGGGTGGACGGAGCCCGGCCAGTCCAAGTGGCGGCTGTGGCGGGCCCAGCGTCAGCTCGAGGACGTGCTCGGACGCAAGCTGGCGCTGCCCGCCGGATCACGGGTGCTGGACGCGGGCTGCGGGGCCGGGGTGGTGGCCCGGGCGATGGCGACCCGCTTCGGGCTGCTGGTCACCGGGGTCGACGTGCTGGACTTCCACCTCGCCGAGGCCCACCGCCTGAGCGCCCGTGCCGCCCTGGCCGACCGGACCGACTTCCGCTGGGGCGACTACCACGAACTCCCCTTCCCCTACGGTCACTTCGACGGCGCCTACTCGATGGAGACGCTCGTCCACTCCTACCACCCGGCCCGTGCGCTGGCCGAGTTCCACCGGGTGCTGCGCCCGGGCGGGCGGCTGGTGCTGCTCGGCCCGATGAGCACCGGTCCGGTGGACCAACTCCCCGAACCGGCAA
Source organism: Kitasatospora sp. NPDC028055 (assembly GCF_040637885.1). Classification (NCBI taxonomy): domain Bacteria; kingdom Bacillati; phylum Actinomycetota; class Actinomycetes; order Kitasatosporales; family Streptomycetaceae; genus Kitasatospora; species Kitasatospora sp. NPDC028055. Next base: position 22,790 of record NZ_JBEZXE010000056.1, read on the forward strand.
GGGCCGTGCTCGAACCGTACCTGGACGCGATGGCGATGACCGGGGCCCGGCTCTACCACGCGGGCAACCTGCCGCAGCTGCTCGCCGGGGCCGGCTTCGAGGTCGCGGAGTCCCTGGACGCGACGCGGTACTACCTGCCGACCACCGAGGCGGTGCACGCGTACTTCCGGCTGCCCTGGGAGCTGCTGCGCCGCCTCGGCGATCCGGCGCGTTGGCTCAACCTCCGTTCCACCGTGGAGATGTACGCGGTGCGCGAGCACATCGCCTGGTACGTTCACACCGCCGTCAAGCCACCGAGGTGACCGCCATGGCCGAGCACTCCGCCCCGCTGCCGTACCCGAGCGGATGGTTCTGCGTGGGCCGCTCCCGCGACCTGCCGCCCGGCCGGGTGCGCACGGCCCGGCTGATGGGCGAGGACGTGGTGCTGTACCGGACGGCCCGGGGCGCGGTGCGCGCGATCGGGCCGCACTGTCCGCACCTGGGCGCGCACTTCGGCGCGGGCGGGCGGGTGCGTGGCGAGGAGCTGGTCTGTCCGTTCCACGGCTTCGCCTTCGCCCCGGACGGCTCCTGCACGGGCTCCCCGGACGGCACCCGGTTCCGCGGCGAGCTGGCGCGGCGCCGGCTGGTCGAGCGGGACGGCGCACTGTTCGTCTGGCGCGGCGAGTCGGGCAGTGAGTCGCAGAGCGGGTCGGAGGGCAGGCCGGAGAACGCCGCGCCCGCGTGGGAGCTGCCGCCCGCGGTCGGGGTGCGGCCGCTGGCCTGGTGGAGCGGGGAGGTGCTCTCCCATCCGCAGGAGGTGTTGGAGAACAGCGTGGACTTCCGGCACGTCTCGGTGCTGCACGGCCTGGACACCCGCGAGACCGCACCACCGGAGCCGGACGGCCCGCTGTTCACCGTCCACCAGCGCACCACCACCCGGTTCCCGGGCCTGGGCGCGGTGAGCCTGGACCAGCCGGTGACGCTGGCGGGGCTGGGCATGATGCGGCTGACGGCCGAACTTCCGGAGCTGGGCAGCTCGTTGCTGGTGTGGGTGCTGCCGACGCCGCTCGCGCCCTGGCGCACCCTGGTGCGCTTCGCGGTGACCGCCACCGTGCCGGTGCCGGGGGTCGGGGCGGCGCGGGCCGTGGACCGGGCGGCGTCCTGGCTGGCCCTGCAGGCCTCGGTACGGATCATCAAGCAGGACCGGCCGGTGCTGGCCCACAAGCGGTACCTGGCGCAGCCTCGGCTGGTGCCCGGGGAGCGCTCGATCGGGTTGTTCCGGCGCTGGGCACGGCAGTTCTACCCGGGGGGCTCCGACGGCGGCAGGGGCGGGACGGCGGAACCGGCCAGCGACTCCCAGAGCGGATCGGGCAGCCCGGGCACCGACCGCCCTTCGGACTGCCACAACCGGGCCAGCTCGGCGTAGATGGGCACCTCCGGATCGGATTCCGGAGGGTGCCCCGCACCGTGCAGGATCGTTTCTTCGGCCGACCAGGGCCAACCGGTCGATGTCACCTCAGAACTACTCACATCCACCCAACGCGCCCCATGCGCACCGGGTCACGCTCGCGTCAACCGGGTAGCCCGCACATCCACCCCGCACACCCCACCGCACATCCCCCCGCGCATCCACCCCACACGTCCACCCCGCGCGGGCCGCCTCCGGTGAACGCCCCCGCCGAGAAGCCCTACCGCCGCCGCCCCGCCGCCAGCAGCTCCGCCACCGTCGCCAGCTTCACCCGCGGCCGCCCCTGCGCCGCACCGCGCTCGCGCTCCGCCCGGTCCACCGCGCGCAGCTCCTTCAACCCGACGGCGTCCGGCCGGCGCCGCCGCACCAGGCGTTCGAACTCCGCCCGCCCCGCCGGGGGTTCCGGCAGCACCCGGGCCACCGCGTCGTCCAGCAGCGCGTCCACCGTCTCCCGCGCGCAGGCCCGGTTGGCCCCGATCCCGCCGGACGGCCCGCGCTTGGCCCAGCCGACCACGTACGCGCCCGGCAGCGCCCGCCCGGTGGCCGGGTCGACGACCCGTCCGCCCCGCCGGGCGACCGTCCCGGTCCGTTCGTCGAAGGGCAGCCCCGGCAGCGGCACGCCGCGGTGCCCGATGGAGCGCACCACCAGCCCGGCCCGCAGGGCCTCGCGCTCCCCCGTCGTCCCGTCGGGCTCGCCGTCCTCGGTCAGCCGTGTCCGCTCGACCGTCAGCCCGCCGACCCGGCCGTCCGCCCCGGTCAGCTCCACCGGGGTCGACAGGAAGCGCAGCACGATCCGCCGGCCCGGCCCCGGCTCGGCGCCCTCGTCGGTGCGCACCAGCGGCAGGCCGGCCAGCAGCGCGGCCCGCGAGTCCGGCGCGGCCTCCTCGATCGCCGCCCGCACCTGCGGGTGGTCCTCGACCACCAGCTCGACCCCGGGCAGCCGGCGCAGTGCCAGGAACTCCGGTGCGGTCCAGGCCGCCTGCCCGGGCCCGCGCCGGGCCAGCAGCACGACCTCCCGGACCCGACTGCGGCGCAGCGCGGCCAGGGCGTGGTCGGCGATGTCGGTGACGGCGAGCCGGTCGGGGTCGGTGAGCAGGATGCGGGCGATGTCCACCGCGACGTTGCCGTTGCCGACCACCACGACCCGCTCGGCGGACAGCTCGACCGCGTCGGCGGGCACCGTCGGGTCGGCGTTGTACCAGCCGACGAAGGAGGTCGCGGGCAGGCTGCCGGGCAGGTCCTCGCCGGGCACGCCGAGCCGCCGGTCGGCGGCCGCGCCGACCGCGTACACCACCGCGTGGTGGTGCGCGGCCAGTTCCTCGTGGGTGACGTCGGTGCCGACCTCCAGGTTGAGGTGCATCCGCAGCCGCGGGTCGTGGAAGACGCTCGCGAAGCTCTCCGCGATCCGCTTGGTGGACTGGTGGTCGGGGGCGACGCCGTGCCGCAGCAGGCCGCCGGTGACCGGCAGCCGGTCGATCATGGTGAGTTCGGCGCTGGTGCAGCGCAGCAGTTCCTGGGCGGTGTACCCGGCGGAGGGGCCGGTGCCGACCACGGCGATCCGCAGGGTGCCGAGCTCGCCCGGCAGGCTGCGCGGGAAGCTGGGCGCGCCCCAGGCGTGGTCGTTGGGGTGGTCGCGGTACCAGTCGCGGTTGAGGTCGCCGAAGAGGACGTCCGGCCCGCGCAGGCGGTCGACCGGGTACACCGCGTCGACCGGGCAGGCGTCCGCGCAGGCGCCGCAGTCGATGCACGCCTGCGGGTCGATGTACAGCATGTCGGTGGTGCCGAACTCCGGCTCCTCCGGGGTCGGGTGGATGCAGTTGACCGGGCAGACGGACACGCACGAGGCGTCGTTGCAGCAGGTCCGGGTGATCGCGTAGGCCATGGCCGGGGTGGGTCCTCGCTGTGGGTGACGGATCGTCAGAGCATGTGCACGCGGCGGTAGATCGCCGCCGACCGGCTGGTGAGCAGCCCGGCCTCGGCGAGGAACGCCATCAGGTGCCGGGAGCTGTTGCGCATCATCGCCTTGCGGTGCTCGTTGCCCTTCACCTCGTCGAGGGCCCGGGCCACGTCCAGCCCGACGGCCTTGTAGACGCCCGGGTGGACCATGCTGCTGACGATGACGTACGCGCCGATGGCGATGCCGGTGGCCGAGGTGCGGCGCCGGGCCGGGCCCGCGTGGCGGACCCGTTCGCGGATCTCCTGCCGGGCGAACTTCATGTGCCGGGACTCCTCGACCACATGGATCCGGGAGGTGCCGCGGACGATCTCCAGGACGTTCTCGCCGCGCATCCAGTCGCGCTGCATGACGTCCAGCACCTCCTCGGCCACCAGGATGCCGCCGTAGGCGAGTTCGCCCTTGGCGAGCGCCTTGAAGGCGCGCCCGGCCTGGGCGATCACCTTGTTGGGCCGGTAGGCGGGGACGCCCATCTTCTGGCAGGCGCGGGCGAACATGATGGAGTGGCGGCACTCGTCGGCGATCTCGGTGAGCGCGAACTGGAACTCGGCGTTGGCGGGGTTCTTGAGGTACTGGTCGCGCAGCACCATCTGCTGGAGGATCATCTCGAACCAGATGCCGGTGTTCATGATCGAGCAGACCTCGTGCCGGGTGAGCATGACCCGCTGCCGCTCGGTCATCTCGTCCCACAGCCGGGTGCCGTAGAGGGTGCTCCACTCGGGGTTGAGACCGTAGTGCTCCTCGGGAAGGGGCGCCTCCCAGTCGATCTCGGTCATCGGGTCGAAGGAGAGGGTGGCGGCCGACTCCAGCAGCCGCTTCGAGACGTCGTCGTCGGCCGCCGTGTGGCCGTGTTCCGCTGGCCCGTGGCCGTTCCGGTCCGCCGCCGTCTGCCGGGTGAGAGCCATGGCTGCCTCCTGGTGCCTGCCCCTGCGGGTTCCCGCCCACCCGCCTTATTAGACGGACAGTACAATAAGAGCCGGTCCCCGAGAACCCCCTGCGCAGCACCGAACCGGCACACAGCGGGCGGCGCGCAGCGGACGGCGCGCGCCCCGGGGGCGGGCGGATCACACGGACGTTCGTTCCATACGGACGTCCAAGACGCACATCTGAGACATGGGTCCACCATGGGCGTCTCACACGGACGTACGTCCCGTCCGCGCGCCGCACGGACGTACGTTCAAGCCCTGCGCCGGTCCTGGGCGTCGAAGAGGACCAGGGCATGGGCAGCAGGCCGGAGGGCGTCGCACAGCGCTGACGCGCTGGTCCGCTCCAGGCCGCCGAGGGCTTCGGCGAGTTCGTCGGTGACGTCCTGGGCGATCTCGGCCGCGACCGCATCCGGGGCCGTGCGCGGGCCGAGCTTGCTGACGGCGGCGGCCGCGCGGGTGGGGGTGAGCAGGGCGGAGGCCTGGACCAGCAGCCAGGCGGGGACGCCGGCGGCGCCCTCGGGCGGGGGGAGATACGGGCGGGCGCCGTCGTAGCGCCCGTCCTCGGCGAAGGCCTTCTGCTTGACCTTGAGCACCGGCCGGGCCGCCGCCCCCGACTCGCGCCATTCGCCGGCGGGCTTGAGGACGTAGCCCTCGGCGAGGTTGTCGGCGAGCTCGGGCAGTCCGAACAGGGCCGGCACCCGGCTGGGGAAGGCGGCGGGCAGGTCCTGGAGGGTGTTCAGCGGGCCACGGGCGAGCAGCGGCGCACAGCTGAGCCCGGCCGCGTCGGCGGCGGAGCGGAGTTCCCGGTCGGCGAGCCAGCAGCGGCCGTCGGCGGTCTCCACCGTGGCGTCGAAGGGCAGCCAGCGCAGCCCGGGGTCGTACCAGACCCCCGTCTGCACGGGGTCGACGCCGGGGGCGGCGGGCACCCCGGGGTGGGGGTAGCGGCCACCGGCCAGTTCCCCGTACACGGTGACGACGGCGTCGCCGCCCCGGCCGGCCCGTACCGCCGCCGCGAACCGGCCCACCGCGACGCGCAGTCGGGGCCAGATCCGGCTGACGCCGAAGAAGGCGTCGAGGTCCTCGTCCCCGAGCAGGTCGCGCCGCTTGGCGGCCCGTACGGTGTCGCCCTGGCAGACCACGGCGAAGTGCGCGCCGTGGACCTTCTCCGCCGCCGTCCACTCCCGGCTGCCGGGCGCGTCGGGGCGCCCCCTCGCGGGGATCTTCGGATAGGGCGTCAGTTCGGACCAGGAGTCGGGCACGAACAGGATCCTCGCCGCAAAGCCCCACCCCCGCAACGGAGATACCCGAGCGGATCGCTTCCACCGCCGTGGGCGCGGCGGCCTCCCGCCACAGCGGCAGGCACCGGGCTCGCGCCGGGCACCCACCGGGCTCGCGACGGGCGCACAGGGGCAGAATCGTTACTCTTCGTATTGACCCACGCGCCCTCCGTGAGAGGATCACGCCGACGGCACCCCCGAACCCGAGGAGTAGGCATGGCCGACCGCCAGTACGGCACCGTGAAGTGGTTCAACGACGAGAAGGGCTTCGGGTTCATCAGCCCGGAGTCCGGCCCCGACCTGTTCGTACATTTCCGGGCGATCGAGTCGACCGGCTTCAAGTCCCTGGTGGAGGGCCAGAAGGTCTCCTTCGAGGCCGTCCAGGGCCAGAAGGGCATGCAGGCCGACAAGGTCCGGGTCGAGGAGTAGTGGCCCGAGGGATCCGTTCGCGCGCCCGGTCGGCGGTGGCCGACCGGGCGCGCGTCCGCCTTCCGGGGCGGGGCGGTTCCGCTACTGGGCGCGGAGCCCGGCCAGTGCCCCCTGCACCTGCTGGACGACCGCCGGGGGCAGCGTGCCGTACTTCATCGACTCGCCGCTCGCCTGGCCCGGGCCGCTGACCGCGTAGGACGCGAGGCCCGCCACCACGGCGGAGTTCCCGCCGCGCTCGCAGAAGCCGAGGTAGCCGATGCCGACCACGGGATAGCCGCCCTTGACCGGCTTCTGGTAGTCGAGCTTCACCGACAGCCGACTGCCCGAGGTCTCCACCGTGCCGGTCGCGGCCATCGCATTGGCGGTCGCGGTGCTCGGGGCCGCGTCGGAGTCACCGGTCCGCACCCGGACCGTGTGGAGGTTCCCGACGGCCCGCAGCGGGACGAAGCCGATCGACCACTGGGCACCGGCGACGGCGCCGGGGATGCTCGCCTCGGTCGCCCCCGGCTGGGCCTTCACCTCGGAGCCCCAGACCGCGCTCACCTCGTACGGCCAGTCGGCGGGCGCGGCCTTGCCGAGGTACTGGGAGAACACGTAGGAGGACCAGGACAGCCCGGCCGGGACCCGCACGTCGATCGGTGAACTGGGCAGCACCGCGGCCGGGTTGAGCGCCCTGATCGCCGGGTCGTTCCAGGCCTGGATCTGCTTCCGGAAGATCTTGGCGAGCGTCGGGGCGTCGAGCACCAGGTCGGCCACGCCGGGCACGTTGAAGACGACCGCGACGGGGGCCACGGTGACCGGGAGCTGGGACACCTGGCCGGTGGCGCAGCGCTTGCCGTACGTGACCGCCTGCTGCTCGCTCAGCGTGGTGTCGAAGCCTGCGGCGTCGAGCCCGCCGTCGGCGAAGAGGGTCGCGTTGGAGGTCTTGAACGGGTCGTCGGCGCCGGGGGCCGCAGGGCCCTTGTAGGTCAGCCGGTTGCCCGGGCAGGCCTTGCCGAAGTCCGCCGTCCACCGCTCGACGAGGGCGGCCTCCATCCCGTCCACGCCGATGGCGGCCTGTCCGGCCGGGGCGCAGCTGACGCCGGAGGCGGGGGCGGACGGGCCGGTCTGCCCCGTCTGGCCGGCCTGCCCGGACTGCCCGGACTGCCCGGTGCCCGGCTGCCGGTCCTGCCAGGTGAGGTAGCCGAGCGTGCCCGCCGCGGCGACCACGACGGCGGCCACCGCGGCGCCGACCAGCAGGGCCTTGCGCGGGCGGGGTCGGCCGGCGGGGACGGCGGAGGTGGCCGCGGACGGGGCGGTCGGCAGGTACGGCGGTACGGTCGGCGCCATCGGCGGCGGCACCTGCGCCGGTGTCGGCACCGGCGCCGGAGCGACCGGGTTGGGGGCCGTCGGCGTCGGCACGACCGAAGCAGGAGCAGGACCCGGGGCAGGACCAGGACCAGGAGCCGGGGCAGCAACAGGACCCGGGGCAGCAGGCGCCACCGGCCCCGTCCGCAGCTGGACCGTCCGCCCCCTCGCCCCCTCCCCGGTCATCCGCAACAGCCCCTCCACCGTGGGCCGTTGCTCCGGCTCCTTGGCCAGGCACCCGATGATCAGCGGATACAGCTCGGGCGCCAGCCCGGCCAGGTCCGGCTCCTCGTAGACGACCCGGAAGCCCACGGCGTGCGAGGAGTCCGCGCCGAAGGGGCCGCGCCCGGTGGCGGCGAAGGCCAGCACGGAGCCGAGGGCGAACACGTCGGTGGCCGTGGTCGCCGTGCCGTTGCGGAACTGTTCGGGGGCCATGAACGGCGGGGTGCCGACGGCGACGCCGGTGCTGGTGAGCTGGGTCTCGCCGGCGCTGCGCGCGATGCCGAAGTCGATGACGCGCGGCCCGTCCTCGGCGAGCAGCACGTTGCCGGGCTTGAGGTCGCGGTGGATCAGCCCGACGCGGTGGATCTCCTGGAGCGCCTCGGCGAGTCCGGCGGCGAGGCGCCGTACCTCGGTCGGGGTCAACGGGCCCTGTCCGGAGACCCGTTCGCCCAGGGAGGGGCCGGGGACGAAGAGGGTGGCCAGCCAGGGCGCCGGGGCTTCGGGGTCGGCGTCGAGGACGGGCGCGGTGAAGGCGCCACTGACCTTGCGGGCGGCGGTGACCTCCTGCCGGAAGCGGGCCCGGAACTCGGCGTCGGCGGCCAGTTCGGGCCGGATGACCTTGACGGCCACCTGGCGGCCGGACACCGACCGGGCGCGGTAGACGACGCCCATCCCGCCCGCACCGAGCCTGCCCTCCAGGAGGTATCCGCCGATCTCCCGCGGATCGTGTTCCGACAAGGTCACGTGCCGTTTCCTCCCCCAGGCGCGTCCGGCCGGTCGGCCGACCGACCGGCCCAGCCTAGTGGGGGCCCGGACCGGCGGGTGAGGCAGGCAGGCTCAACCGACGCAGGTTCACCCGGTGAAGCCCGGCACCACCAGTCCGGACTCGTACGCGATCACCACCGCATGGGTGCGGTTCTGCGCGCCGAGCTTGGTGAGCACGTTCCCGACGTGGGTCTTGACGGTCTCCAGGCTGACCGTCAGCGTCTCGGCGATCTCCGGGTTGGACAGTCCGGTGGCCATCAGCCGCAGCACCTCCTCCTCCCGCCCGGTCAGCGCCGCCTGCGGCAGGGCCTCGGTGGAGTCCAGCGGCCGGGCGGCGACCATCCTGCGCAGCGCCGCCGGGAACAGGATCGCCTCGCCCGCCGCCACCACCCGTACCGCTTCGGCGATCTGCCGGACCGGGAGGCGTTTGAGCACGAAGCCGCTGGCCCCGGCGCTGAGCGCGGCGGTGACGTAGCCGTCGTTCTCGAAGGTGGTGATCACCACGACCTTCGGCGGCTCGGCGGACTCCGCCAGCAGGTGCCGGGTGGCCTCAATGCCGTTGCGGCGCGGCATCCGTACGTCCATCAGGACGACGTCGGGCCGCAGCCGCAGCGCCTGCTCGACCGCCTCCACTCCGTCGGCGGCCTCGCCGACCACCTCGATCCCGGGCTGGACGCCGAGCAGGGTGCGCAGGCCGCTGCGGGTGATGGCGTCGTCGTCCGCGATCAGCAGCGTGACGGGGGCCTCGGGCGCGGTGCTCACACCGCCGCCCGGACCGGCAGCCGGACGGCGAGGCGCCACGACGCGTCCCCGACCGGTCCGCCACCGTCCGGTCCGCCCCCGACCGGTCCGGCCTCGAACTCGCCGTGCAGCAGTCGCACCCGTTCGGCCAGCCCGGGCAGGCCGTGCCCGGACGTCGGGAAACCTCTGGCCCCCGCCCCCGCACCGCCCGCGACGCCCCCGACCGGGTTGACCACCCGCAGCTCCAGCGCGTCCGGCCCCGCCGCCACCCGGACGGTGATCGGGCCGCCCGCCCCGTGCCGGAGCGCGTTCGTCAGCCCCTCCTGGAGGATCCGGTACGCCGCCCGGGAGATCGTCCCCGGCACCTGCGCCAGGTCGCCGGTCAGCTCCGGTTCCGCCACGGCGCCCGCGTGCCGCAGCCGGTCCAGGAGTTCGGGCAGGTCGGCCAGGGTCCGGGTGGGCGCCGTGCCCGCCTCCTCCTCGCGCAGCACGCCCAGCACGTAGTCCAGGTCCTCCAGCGCGGCCCGGGTCGACTCCTCGATGCTGCGCATGGCGGCCCGGGCCGTCACCGGGTCGGCGGCGAGGACCTCGCCCGCGACGGCGGCCTGGATGGTGGCCGCCGTCAGGGTGTGCCCGATCGAGTCGTGCAACTCGTGGGCCAGCCGGTTGCGTTCGGCGAGCCGGCGCTCCCGCTCGGCGGCCTGCGCGAGCCGCTCGGCGGCCGACGGCCCCAGCAGGCGCGGCGCCAGCCGGCGCAGGGTCCCCGCCACCGCCGCGCACCCGGCCACCGCGAGCAGCAGGCACACCACCCCCGCCGCCCGGCCCCACCCGCCGCCGGACACCGTCACCGACCGGCCGAACAGGCTCAGTTGCGCCTGGCCGCCGAGCCAGTCCCCCGGCAGCGACAGGCCGGCGACCAGCAACAGGCCGCTGGTCAGCGCCCCCGTCCACCCCAGGGCGACGTGCAGCAGCAGCCACAGCGGCGTCCGCCAACGGTCGGCGGCCACCGTCGCGGCCACCCCGGACGCACCGGAAGCACCAGCCGCCCCGGACGGACCGGGGTCCGGCAGCGCCACCCCCAGCAGTCGACGGGCGGACGCGACCAGCACCCGGCGCGTGGTGCGGGCCAGCCCGACCGCGCCGATCAGCACCGCCCAGAGCAGCAGGGCCAGCGCGGCCCGCACCCCGTACGGAGCCGACTGCCACGCCAGGGCCGGCGCCAGCGCCACCGGCAGCAGTACGAGGCTCGCCAGCGCGCCGCAGTAGGCGAACAGCGCACCCGTGTATGTCGAGCCGCGCAGCAGCGGCCGAATTCCCCTGATCATGCCCGCCAGTATGTCCGGCCAGGTCAGCGGCCACCTCCCCCGATCGAGGGAGGGCCAGTTCCCGCTTTTCCGCGATGTGCGCCCGGGGACCCGGAAGTCAGGATCGTGCCCTGCCAGTTGACGAGAGGACGGCCGATGCACACCCGAGAAGACGAGCCCCGGACGGACGTGGTCCGCACCCTGGACCTCCCGGCCCGCCGGAACGGCCCGGCCGTGGCCGCGCTGGTGCTGTCGCTCATCGCGATCGCGGTGTCCGTCCTGGCCGCCGTCCTGCTGGCCTGGTACGCCGACCGGACGCAGCCGTGCCACCGGCCCGACCGCTTCCGGCAGTACCGGGAGTGCGTCCAGCAGCAGTTCCACCGGGGCTGACCGGCGGCCGACCCGCCCCCAGCCCCCTTTCCCCTACGACTCACAGGAGTTGACGTATGCGCGAGCAGACTTGGCAGAGGCTTCGTACCCCCGGGCGACGCGGCGCCGTGGCGTCCTCGGTGGCGGTGGCGATGGCGGTCGGTGTCATGGCGGCGGGCGTCCTCGCACCGACCGCCGCAGCCGCAACCACAATCACAACCGCCACCACCAGGCCCGACACCGTCCAGCAGGGCCTGGACGCCCTGGTGCGGCAGGACAAGCTGCCCGCCGCACTGGCGACCGTCAAGGACCGCAAGGGCCGCACCCAGGCCTACACGGCGGGCGTCGCCGACCTGGCCACCGGTGCGAAGGTGCCCAAGGACGCCCAGATCCGGATCGGCAGCAACACCAAGACCTTCACCGCCGTCGTGGCGCTGCAACTGGTCGGCGAGGGGAAGGTCCGCCTCGACGAACCGATCGAGACCTACCTGCCCGGCCTCGTCCGAGGGGAGGGGATCGACGGGAACCACATCACCGTGCGCGAGCTCCTCCAGCACACCAGCGGCCTGCCCGACTACGAGGGCGAGGTCGAAGAAGCCACCATGCTGCAGCGGTACTTCGAGCCGCGCGAGCTGCTGGACATCGCCTTCCGGCACAAGGCCGGCTCCGCGCCCGGCGAGAAGTTCGACTACAGCAGCACCAACTACGTGGTGATCGGCCTGCTCATCCAGAAGATCACCGGCCGCCCCCTCGGCGAGGAGATCGACCGGCGGATCGTCCAGCGGATCGGGCTGCGCCACACCTACTTCCCCACCATCGGTGACCGGAGCATCCGGGAGGCCCACCCCAGGGGCTACCGCCAGGAGAAGCCGGGCGGCCCGCTGATCGACACCACCGAGATGGACCCCTCGATGGGCTGGGCGGCGGGCCAGATGACCTCCACCAACGCCGACCTCAACCAGTTCTTCACCGCGCTGCTCGGCGGGCGCCTGCTCCCGGCGGCCCAGCTCGCCGAGATGCGGACCACCGTCCCGATCGGGGACAGCGGCGCCGGCTACGGGCTGGGGCTCATCAGCCGGCCGCTGTCCTGCGGCGGCGTCTACTGGGGGCACGGCGGGGACATCCCGGGCTACGAGACCCGGGGCGGGGCCACCGACGACGGCCGGGCGGTCAGCATCGCGGTGACGCAGATCCCGGCGGAGGACGCCGTCACCCGGCACCTGGAGAAGGTCGTGGACACGGCCCTCTGCCGCTGATCGGACGCTGATCCGCCGCCCGCCCCGGTAGCCCCTCGCGGGTCACCCTTCGCAGGTCACCCGCCGTGGATCACCCGTCGAAGTGGCACCAGATGATCCCGACGCCCGCACCGCTCGCGTCCTGCCCGACCAGGATGCTGCCCGAGGTGAAGTCACAGGTGGGGAAGACCAGGGCGTTCGCGCCGCTCGCCGGGTCGACCACGACGTCGAGCACCGGGCTCCGGGAGCCGGCCGCCTGCTGGGCCTCGAACTCGGCGGCGGCGTGGGCCGCCGGGTCCGCCGCCTCGGCGAACCCGGCGGTCCGGCGCAGGGCCCCGCCGATCACCAGGTTGTCCGGGGTGGCGGAGTAGATCGCTGACGCGCTGTAGCTCAGCTCGTTGACGTCGTCGGAGGCTTCCTCCCAGTCCGCGTCCACCAGCGCCTCGGGGCCGGTGCCGGCGGCGACCAGCGCGACCGCGGAGACGGTGGCGCCCCGCCCGTCGTCCCAGTCGTACGCGAGGTACACCTCGTGCAGCCCGTCGGCGATGACATTGAACGTGTAGTGGTCCCTGCCGTCGAGACCGCAGACCGCGACCTGCCCGCGGCTCGCCAGCCGCCCGGCCGGCGTGAACTCGCCCAGGAAGCCGGGCTCGTCCTCCCCGTGGTGCGCCCGCAGGACGGCTTCGATCGCTTCGATCATCTTCATGGCGGGGAGTGTGCCACCCCCCTCCGACAGTCCCGGCCCCGGCCCCTCACCGCCCAGGTGCGGGGCCGATGGGGGTGGCAGTGGTGGTGGGGGTGGCGGTGGTGGCGATGCGCGGACGTTCTGCGGCCGCAGCCAGGGCACAGCGACATGGCCGATCGATCCGAGGGTCGACCGGCCGTTCGACGTGGCCGTGGAGCTCAGCCGCCGGACGGCGGGCCGGTGGCCGCGGTGGCCGCGGCGACCGCGCCGGGCGGGATGAGCCGCCGGGCGACGAGGTCGGCGTAGACCTGCTGGAGGTGGGTGACCTCTCCGGCGACGGGGTTGACGGCCGCCGAGGCCGGTGCGGTGACGCCCGCGAGGACGTCGTCGGTGCGCGGCGCGGCGAGGGTGAGCACGGGCCCGATGTCGGCGGCCGCGGCGTCGCGGGCGGTGAGGGCGGGCAGCGACCAGCGCCGCTCGACGGTGCGCAGGATGCTGGTGTGGTCCAGCTGCGCGGCGGCGTCGGGTGACCGGAAGACGGTGCCGGGGGCGATCAGCGGGGAGACCAGGACGGTCGGCACGCGGACGCCGAACCGCTTGAAGTCGAAGCCGAGTTCGCCGATGGTGCCGTCGCCGGGCGGGGCACTGGTGGTGGGCGGCGGGACGTGGTCGTAGCAGCCGCCGTGTTCGTCATAGGTGATGACGAGCAGGGTCTTCCCCCAGGCCGGTGCCGGTCCGTCGCGCAGGGCCCGGTAGACGTCCCGGATCAGGTGCTCGCCCAACGCCACGTCGAGGATGGGGTGTTCGCTGTTCCCGGTGGCCCCCCAGCTGGGTTCGAGGAAGGTGAAGGAGGGCAGGGTGCCGGCCGCGGCCGCCGCCTGGAAGGCGGTGAAGACGCCGAAGTGGTCGGCGGAGGCGCCGTGGATGTCGGGGAAGTTCCCGGAGACCAACGGCGCGGCGTGGTAGCCGTAGGCCCGCCACGACACACCGGCACTGGTGAGCCGGCCGAAGATACTGGGACAGGTGAAGTTGTGGGTGTGGTCGTCCAGGTGCCCCTGGCTGGTCGCCGCGCAGGAGAACGCCCGGTTCGGCAGGGTCTCGGTGGGCACGGAGCTGTACCAGTGGTCGCACACCGCGTAACCGCGGGCCAGCGCGGAGATCACCGGCACGGTGTCCGGGGTGAAGCAGCTCATGATGTCGGCCGGGACGGTGCCGGGTAGGACGGTGTGGTTCGGCTGGGGAGGCTGGTCCAGCACCCGCGCGAAGTCCGTCACGAACCCCTGCATCCCGGCGACCGGCGGCGTCGGCGGGTTGGGCGTGCCGAAGAGCTGGGCGTTTGTCGGGCCGTACCCCTCACCGGGGTTGGCGCCCGGCATGAAGTACGGGTGGGGGTCCGTCGACCGGATGCGGCGGACGGTGACGAGCTTGCCGTTCTGGTCCGGGTTGGTCTCCTGCCCGGTCAGGCCCTCGTACGGCTGGCCGGCCGGGGAGACGTTGCCCTCGTCCGTGTACAGGAACCCCAGCATGTGGTCGAAGGAGCGGTTCTCCAGCATCAGCACCACCAGGTGCTCGACCGCCTGGAGTCCGTCGCTGCCGGACATCAGCTTCGCCGCTTGCTCGGCAGCCACTGGTCGCGCGGGATCCGGCGCCGTTCACGGCGGCTGCCGACGTGTGCGCGGCTGTGGTAGGCGACGGTGAGGGCGGCGGTCTTCTGGGTCCATCCGGTGCCGGCCGAGACGTCGAAGACCCCGATGTAGCCGCCGGAGAGGAGTTCGAGCGGCTGCTTGATGGCATTGCCGTGGTCGAACCGGGCGCCGTTCGCCGGGCGGCCGGACTGGAACCACGCGGGGTAGACGAAGTCGCTGACCTTGACCCCGGCGATGTCGTACGCGTAGCTCTCGTCCTGGCAGGCGTCGCACACCTCCATGGAGTACAACGTCCCCTTGTTGGCGGTCGGTTGGTCGAAGACCACCTGGTCGATGTCCGGGTCGGCGATCATCTCCAGCAGCTCGTGGCTGGTCGTCACGGTCCAGTTCTCGCCGTACTGCTTGTCGGTGGCGGCGAAGACCTTGCCGATCGGCAGGAAGCTCGTGGTCACGTCGTGGTACCCGAGGGCGCCGGCCTGGTCGGAGTTGTCCAGGACGACCAGCCACCAGGCGTTGTCGGAGAGTGCGCTCGACGCGACGAAGGACAGGTCCGCGTCGACCCCCCACGCCGGGGCGAAGTCCCGGTGGACCTGGGTCTGGAGTGCGGGGACGACGGCGCTCACCTCGTGGTCGGTGAGCACGGTGCTCTCGTTGGTCACTTCGATCTTGATGATGGACATTTCTCCTCCCGATGTCTTATTTGGTGGTGTATACGTAGGTGATACGTATCTGCCGTAAATGTCGCTTGTATACTTACAGCCTGTGCCGCGCGGCGGCGGACGTCAAGACCGAGGACAGCCCGGGAGGGGCAGTGGTGGAAACCGACTCGACCCCCGAGCCGAAGCCGTCCGGCCGTGGCCGACTGAGCAGGCCACGGGTGCTGCGCGCGGCGGTCGCCCTGGTCGACCGCGAGGGCCTCGCGGCGCTCACCATGCGCAGCCTCGCCGTCGACCTGGGAGTGGAGCCGATGGCGCTCTACCGCTACGCCGACGGCAAGCAGGCGCTCCTCGACGGCATGGTGGAGGCCTTCTACGCCGAGGTGAACGAGCAGGTGGGCGAGGGGGCGGGCGGTGGCGGGGGCGGTGGCGGGGGCTGGGGCGAGGGCGACTGGCGGGCACAGCTGCACCACGTCGCCCGGGCCTTCCACCGGGTCGCCGACGCCCATCCGGAGGTGTTCTCCCTGGTGGCCACCCGCCCGCTCAGCGTCCCACTGGCCCGCCGCCCGGCCTCGATGCTCCAGCTCAACGAACTCGTGCTGACCGTGCTGAGCCGGGCCGGCCTCGACGACCGGGCCACCCTGCGTCTCTACCGGACCGTGGTCGGCTGGGCGATCGGCTTCCTGCTGGTGGACAAGCGGCAGGTGATCGACAACCCCGACGACCCCGAACCCCTGCTCCGCCTCGGCCTGCACCGCCTCCCGGCCACCGAGTACCCACTGCTGCGCACCCTGGCCCCATTGCTGGTCGACCACGACGCGGAAGCAGAGTTCGCCACCGGCCTGGACGCCCTCCTGGACCACCTGGTGCCGTAACGCAAAAACGCCGGTCGATCCGAAGATCGACCGGCCATTCGCTGTGCGCGAGGGGGGAGTTGAACCCCCACGCCCTTTCGGGCACTGGAACCTGAATCCAGCGCGTCTGCCTATTCCGCCACCCGCGCATCTGGGTGATGGGTTAACTATAGACCATCTGGAGGGGTGCCTCTGACCACCTCGGGGCTACGAGGGAAAGCCCCCGGACCGGACGGCCGAGAGGAAGGACTCCCAGGCCGGGGCGGGGAAGACGAGGACCGGGCCGTGCGGATCCTTGGAGTCACGTACGGGAACGGCGCTGGGGAGGAATCCGAGGGCCACCTCGATGCAGTCGTCGGCGTTGGCACCGCTGTAGCTGCTCTTGCGCCACTCCAGGGCCACCTCGATGCAGTCGCCACCATCGTCCCAGCTGTAGCTGCTCTTGCGCCAAGTCAGCATTGTCGGCTCCTCCGTTGCCTATGCCGGAAGGTCGCCCTCACGGACGGCCGTTACGAAGGCTGCCCATGCGGGGGCCGAAAAAACGAGAGCCGGGCCGTGCGGGTCCTTGGAGTCACGCACGGGAACGGCGCTGGGGAGGAATCCAAGGGCCACCTCGATGCAGTTGTCGACGTTGCCGCCGCTGTAGCTGCTCTTCCGCCACTCGGCCACGGCGAGCTCGTTGCTCATCATCTCTGAACCCCTCCATCGCATCGGCAAACAACCGAAGCGAGTCACTCTCGGACAGGCATTCGCCACGGAGCCGATCGAAGCGATGGTGATGCCTGGTCACCCTGGCGGAATCCTCGATGAGATCCCCGCGATCGATGCTCTCCGAGTAGACCACGTTCTGCCCATCTGGCAGTTCCAGCAACACCATAGTCGTGTTAATGGAGGCCTGCCGACTGGAGAACGGCGCCACGTGAATGACGATGTTCGGAAGCTGCGCCACCCTCAGCAGGTGCTCCATCTGAGCTCTCATCACCCCGGGCCCGCCGATGACCTTTCGGATGGCGCTCTCATCGAGAATGACGACCAGCAGCGGCCCGCCGGGCGACAGGAACCGGCTCTGGCGGCCGAGTCGGACCTTGATCAGCTCCTCGACCTCGTCCGCATCACCAGCTGCATCTCCGTCGGAGATGAGTGCATACGCATACTGCCGACACTGCAACAGGCCTGCCATCAGACCCTCCTGGTAGGTTCGCACAGCGCTGGCGACAGCCTCCAGGTCTACGTACCTCCAGAACCAGTCCGGATACTCGAGCGACGCATCCCAGTCGACCCGCCCGTAGAGTCGTTTCAGCAAGTCGCCCGAGCCGTACAGCCGGTCGAGCTCTCCGACCTCCTCGACCGTCGGCTTCCGCTTCCCGCTCTCGGTCCGTGAGATCACCGTCCGATCGCAGTGCAGGAGCTTGCCCACGTCCCCTTGGGTGTAGCCCGCCGCCTCTCGGGCGTACTTGAGCTCCTCGCCGAACATGATCGCGGAGCTAACGGTCGCTCCCCGCCTGGTCTTCCCCTGTGCCACGACTGCCCCCAGTTGTGCACCGCACGTCCCGCACGCCTAACTGGCGTCACCGTACCTCCGCAACCCCGATGATTGACACCAGAACGCAATCATTCGCGTGCACAGCGTGATTGCGCGCGCCTTTCGCGCTCCCCTATTCCGCCCCCTCCCGAGGTCCCCCCATGCCCATCTCCCGCCGCCCCCGCGCGTTCGCCGCCCGCCTCGACTCCTGCACCGAATCCACCCCCCTCGCCCGGTACTTGCTCCGCGCCTACCTCGCCGCCCTCCCCACCGGCGACCGCTACCGCGACATCGCCGAACTCCTCCTCGGCGAACTCTTCGCCAACGCCGTCCAGCACTCCGACGCCCCCACCGACCGCCTCATCGAGATCCGCTTCGCCCTCGTCAACGACCGCCTCCGCCTCGAAGTCCACGACGCGGGCACCGGCCGCCCCTCCCTCCGCACCCCCACCACCACCGACGAGCACGGACGCGGCCTCTACCTCGTCAACGAACTCGCCGAACGCTGGGGTTACTGCCCGAGGGCCGGCGGCATCGGCAAGTTCGTCTGGGCGCTCGTCGCCCCCTCCCCCGCCCTCCTCGCCGCCTGAAAGCCCACACCCCGATGCTGCCTCCACTCCCCACCCTCGCCCGGCACGCCCTCGACCGCGGCCACACCCCCGCCGAGACCTACGCGATCCTCGCCCGCCGCACCGGCGAACCCCTCCCCGCCGCGCGCGCCGTCTGCCTCGCCCTCGCCATCCCCCACGCCGAGACCACCACCCGCCTCAACGAGTGCTACGACGCCCTCCTCGCCAACCCCCGCCCCGGCACCGAGGCCGACACCGGCGAACTCCTCGAAGCCCTCGGCGTCTTCGACGTCCCCAAGGCCCTCACCGCCACCGAACTCGCCGTCGTCGAGCACTTCCTGGCCGCCATCGACGCCATGGGCGGCATCCGCGCCGGCCACCAGCACGGCCTCGCCCGCTGGTTCACCACCGGCAACCTCACCGCCGCCTACCTCTCCCTCACCGCCGCCCGCCCCCTGCCCAGCACGGGCGACCCCGCCCGGTACTGGACCACCCTCGTCACCGCCGGCGAACTCCTCACCGCCGAACCCGCCCCCGACCCCCGCATCAGAACCGCGCTCGCTCAGTGCCGCAGCCGTGCGGCCCGGGCCAGTTCGGCGTCGTACTGATCGGCGTCGAAGTGGAAGTCCGGCAGCCGCGCGGCCTCGTAGGGCACCTCCCAGTCGGACCACTCCACGATGCCCCCGCACCGCCGCACGACCACCGAGACGAACCCGCAGCACCCGCCCGTGCACTCGGGCTCGCCCAGCACCACCCGCCGGGGATCGGCGGTCGCGTGCAGGAGGCCGTCACCCTCGGCGGGCAGCACCTCGTCCGCGAACGGACCCCGGCCGCCGGCCCCGACGGCCTCCGCCACCACCTCCGCACCGTCGATCCACACCCGCACCAGCGGCACCCACCGCCGCCCCTGCGGCTCCACTCCGAGCTCGATCCGGTTGAACACCCCAACACCCCCCACCCCGCACCGGAAGTCGGCCCCTCCGACTTCCCGTGCACCACACCTGTGACTTCAACGGAGGGAGCCAGCCGGTGACCGGCCCCCGGGCGGTTCAGGCGACGGTGCACTTGGGGTTGTACCGCACTGACGGACCGCCACACGTCGATGGGATTTCGGAGTTGACCGCCGGAGCCACCTGCTAGGGCGCATCCGATGGGTCGTGTGACTGGCTCACCCAGATCGCCTGCGTCAGGCGCATCACGGTCGCCTGGACAACCCTTATGGCGGAGCGCTCGATTGCCCAGAGCGAGCGCTGGGGTTGCTTTTGTGCGCCCCTTGGTCACTCGGGTGCCCGCGAGTCGGTGGCGTACTGAAAGGGCTCCTGCGCCATGCTCTCGTTCGAAATGGCCGATCGCGGATCGGCTGCCACAGAGAGAAGGAAGCCCCCGTATGCGTCTGCGTCACACAGTCGGCGCCGCCCTCGGCGCCCTCGCCCTCCTCGTCACCCTCCCCACACCGGCCGACGCCGCGACGGGCTTTGTCCTCTTCAAGTACGGCGACCCTTTCCTGCCGCAGTCGACGTGGCAGAAGGGCCAGCTCCAAAACCCGCCGTCGGACGGCATTTGTTACAACCTCCCCGAGCTCCATAACCGTCCCCTGTGGTTCGGCATCGGGCCCGAAAACGCGCTGTCGGACGAGTCTGTCGACGTCTTCACGGAGGTGGACTGTGTTGGCGTAACAACGAAGGTGGACCCCGGCGTGAAGAAGGGCAACGACGTCATCTTCAAGTCGTACCTCATCGAACGGAAAGTATGACCGCCCCGGGATTGAGCCGACAGTGACGGGCGGGCCGAGGGACAGCACCAGCGGGATCTCCCCGCTCCCTGCCCCGGCCCGTCCGACTTCCTGCGCGGGCGGGGACAGCACGCGGCGGCTACAGCACGGCGACGCACGCGTGCCGCAGCCAACGCTCATCGGTCGAGGGACGGGCCGCCGAGGTCGAGCCGCGCCTGCGCGTGGTAGGCGTTGAGCAGTTCGATCAGGGCGACGCCGTTCGGCTCCCCCGCGTGCTCGCGGGCCGCGATCTCGGCCTCCCACAGCGTGGCCATGGCGCGCTGGTGCTTGGTCCGCTCGGCCCACCCGGTGGCCACGAAGGAGGTGAGCGCGCCCAGCAGGACGCCGACCAGCGTGACGATCTGAGTCATCACCGCCCAGAACCTACCGGCCTCATGCAGCGAGGGCCGTGCTGGGTCGCACGGCCCTCGCCTGGGGGTGTGGGGCGCCCCGTTCCCGCCCTCGTCGTCCGGATCTGCACGTGGTAGTGAGCTGTGCGCTGTGCTCCGTCACCTGTACGCGGTGTGCCGGGGGTGCCACCCCGGACGCCGTCCCCCATCCCCCGGGCGGGGGATCGGAGTTGGGCCTCGCGCAGGATCCGGGCGCAGCGGGCCGCGCGCCAGCATGGGGGCCATGGACATGGACACCCACCGGAACCCGCCGACCGCCGCCGCCCTCTCCGCTGCCCCGACGCACCGGCCGCCCGCCCGCTGGGCGGTACGGGCCGCGCACGTCGCGGCGCTCACGGCCGTACCGTCCGGGGTCTGGCGGATCGCGATGGGGGTCGGCGTGCCGGTGGGGTTCGACACCACGGGCCTGGACATCCCCGGCTGGTTCAGCGCCGTGTGCATCGCGATGAGCCTGGGCGCCGAAGGGCTCACCCTGCTCACGCTCGGGCTGGTGCAGCCCTGGGGCGAGGTGGTACCGCGCTGGCTCCCGCTGATCGGGGGGAGGCGGGTCGCGCCGCTGGCGGCGGTCGTCCCGGCGCTGCTCGGCGCGGCCGTCGTGATGCTGCTGACGATCCCCCGGGCGGGCGGCTTCGGCGGGGCCCCGGGAGCCCCGACCGGGCCGGCCCTGCTCCTGATGGACGCCTGCTACGCACCGCTACTGCTCTGGGGCCCGCTGCTCCTGCTCGTCACCGTCGCCTACTACCGCCGGCGCCGCGCCTGAACCGAAACCGGAGCCGGAACCGGAAGTCGGCCCGGCCGACTTCCCGTGCACGCCTTGTCCCGCAGATCACTCGCAGATCACCCGGACATCATGCGGGCCGGAGCGCCCGCTCTCCCGCCCCGCGACCCCCTCCGGCGGACTCCCACTCCCGTACCGTCACGCCGACCGGGACTTCCAGGCGAAGGCGAACTCCGTCCGTGGCGCCAGCGCTCCGCCCTGCCAGGAGTCCGTGATGTCCTTCCACCCGCTCAGGTGGGCGTCGAGGGCTCCGCCCGCACGCTCCTGGTCGTAGTGGAGGCTGAACTCGTAGACCCGGCCGTCGGCGGAGATGACCCGCCCCTCTTCGTGACTGAGGCTTTCCTGGAGAAGGTCCACGACGACCGTCCCCTCGGGATCGAGCCCCTGGCCGCGCAGCAACTCCCGCAGCCGCACCCAGAGATCGTGGGAGCTGTTCCGCAGGAGCCCGGTGTACTGCACGACGATGCTCGGTGTCATGCCCCCAAGTGTTCCAGCCCCACCGGCGGCCCGAGTGCCCGCACGGGAAGTCGGCCCGGCCGACTTCCCGTGCGGCGGACGGCGAGCAGGCTGCGATCGCCGCGGCCCGACAGCTGCGGGACGAATGGCCGGCCGCCCTGGAGGACGACGAGGACGACGGCGTGCGGCTGGAGCTCTACCCGGACGGCCTCGCCTTCGAGGCCCGGCCTGGGACGATGGGGGCGACGACCGATCCGCCAGGGGGAACCGCATGGAGCTACGGCAGCTGCGCTGCTTCGTCGCCGTCGCCGAGGAACTGCACTTCGGCCGGGCGGCCGAGCGGCTGCTGCTCGGGCAGCCGGCGGTGAGCCAGCAGGTGCGGCGGCTGGAACGGGAGTTGCGGGTCGAGCTGTTCGACCGTTCGCCCCGGTACGTCCGGCTGACCCCGGCCGGGGAGCGGTTCCTGCCCGCCGCCCGGAACGTGCTGGCCGCCGAGGACGCCGCCCGGGCGCTCGCCGCCGACCTCGCCGCGCCCGCCGTGCTGCGGCTCGGCACCGTCACCGGGCTCGCCGAGCGGCTCGACCTGATCCTGGAGGCCTACCAGCAGCAGGCCCCCGGGGTCCGCGTGGAACTGCACTCCATCCCGGTGCGGGAGCGGCTGGCCCGGCTGTCGGACGGCCGGCTGGACGCCGCCTTCGTCCGCGGGGCGATCGCCGAGCACAACCCGGAGCTGCGCTTCCTGCCCGTCTGGGCGGACGAGCTGGTGCTCGCGCTGCCCGCCCGGCACCCACTCGCCGACGCGGCCGAGGTGGACCTCGCGGACCTCGCCGAGCTGCCGCTGCGGCTGACCGAGCGGGCCAACCACCCGGCGCTGGTGGACCTGGTGACCGAGGCCTGCGCCCGGGCCGGCTTCCGGCCCGTCCTCGGCCCGGCGCACGGCGCCCTCCAGGACACCCTGGCTTCGATCGGCACCGGCACCCCGATGTGGACTGTGGTGTACGCGGCCAACGCCCGGATGGTGAACACCCACCGGGTCGCCTTCCGCCGCTGCCGCACCCCGCTGGCGCTGCCCACCTCGATCGCCGTACGACGCTCCGCCCCGGTGCCCCGGCTGCTCCTGGAAACCTGCCGCAGAACGCCCCCGACCTGGGACGATCAGGATTCGTGATCGCTGCGAGAGCGATTCGGGTCTGGGTGCGGACGGCCCGATCCGGTGGACTGTTCTCAGCCGGAGAACCCGGCAGCAGAGCCCGGCGGAAGAGCCGGGCAGGACACCCGGTCAGGAGCCGAAGATGCCGATCGTCACCATCCAGCAGGGCCCGCGCAGCGTCGAGCAGAAGCGCGAGCTGGTCGAGAAGGTCACCAAGGCGTTCGTGGAGACCCTGGAGGTCCCCGCCGAGAGCGTGTTCGTCTTCGTCCAGGAGTTCCAGCCGGAGAGCTGGGGCGTCGCGGGCAAGCTCACCGCGGACCGGTGAGGCCCCGGATCGGCCCGATGCGGCGGCGCGACCCTGCGGCCAGACGGGGGACTACTGGCCGCCCTGGCCCGCACTGCCCATCGGGCCGATCTTCACCGGGGAGCCGGAGCCGTCCGTGACCGGCAGCGAGCCCGCGCCCGGCCAGGGCAGGGTGACGGACTTGGTCTCGTCCGGCGGGGTCACCACCAGGCCGGTGATCCGGACGCCGGAGCCGCCCGAGGTGTTGTTCGGGTAGCTGATACCGAAGAACGTCGACTTGCCGTTCTTGACGACGCCCGCGACGACCGGCTCGCCGGAGCGCTGGGCGGAGAGCGAACCGGCGTTGGTCTTGAGGTCGACGCCCGCGTACCCGGTGAGCGAGCAGTCGTGGCCGCTGTGGTTCTTGAGCTCGACCACGACGGTGCGGGCGGCGTCGCCGTCGATGGTGCGGTCCACGGCCGTGATGGTCAGGTCGTCGGTCCGGCACTTGGCGCCCGCCTTGCCGCCGTCGGTGGCGCCCGTCCCACCGGCCGTGGCCTTCCCGCTCGGGGCCGTCCCACCGGTTCCGGCGGAGCCGCCCGAACCGCCACCCGAGGTCGTACCGGCCTTGGTGGGCGCGGTGGTGACGCTAGCCGCGGCCGTCGGCTTGGCCTGGTCGGTGCCGGTGTCGTCGTTGGGGCCGCAGGCCGTGAGCGACAGGCCGGCGGCGACGACCAGGGCGGCGGCGAAGGTGGCCTTGTGAACGCGCATCGTGACTTCCTCGGTCTCGGGTGGCGGTGGCGGTGGCGGCTGCTCGGCACGGATCCGTACGAGCGGCGGGTTCTGGTGAGCAGGACCACCCGGCCCGACGAACCGTTCCGCCCGACCATCCGTCAGGACAGTGCTGTTACACGACCGGCCGACCACGAAGCGCCGGAGCCGGGCCCCCAACCCAGCCGGAACAGCGGTTCCCGCCCCCACCAAGCCCCCGCACCCGCCCCGTCCCCCGCTGGGACAGACCCGTGACCCGGCGGACCTTGACCCCGGACGCTCGGCCTCGATCACCACGGGGTCGCACGCGGCGCCTCCCCCCGCGCCATACTGGCTCAACGAACTTTCCCGCCAAGTGAGTTGAGGTGCCGATGTTCTACAGCGACCGCCCGCACGACGCCCACCGACGCCACCGCCCCACCCCGCGCGGGACCGCCGAGGAGTGGGGCGGGCGGATCGCCACCGTCCGCGAAACCCCGCCCGCCTGGTTCTTCCTGGTGGGCCGCCAATCCACGAACGGCTACCTCTGCCACATCGACCTCAACTACCACCGGGGCCGCGAGTTCCTGGCCATCGTCCAGACCTCACGCCCGCTGCCGCCCGAGCACCGGATCGGCTCCGTCACCACCCCGCAGTCCCAACTCGCCAATTTCCTGGCCAATTCGGACCGCTTCGACTACGACCCGCGCACCGGGCAGCTCCCGGCCGTCGAGCGGACCAGCACCGACGTGCTGCGCCTCGACGGCACGCCCGTCCCGGTCGAGATCCACCACGGCCTCGGCTGCCGCAGCGCCCTGATCCCCGCCCTCCCCGACCAGTCCGGGTACGTCATCGTGACCGCCCCCGACGAGCACTGGGAGGCGGTCACCGAGCTGGTCCTTCGTCCACCGACCACCTTCTGACCGGACATGGCCAAATATCGCCGGTGTGTAGCGGGGGGTGGAGTTAGCCTGACGACATGGTTGCAAACTACAAGGAAGAAGTGGCCATGAGTGACCGGGAGTTCGTCAGCGGACCCGCTCTCATCCTCCGGTCCCTCGCCTCGCACCCCGAGCGGCGGGCCATCACCTCCGCCGACGGCGTCGAGATCACCGCCGGCGACTTCGCCGCCACCACCTACCGCCTCGCCCACGAACTCGTCGCCCGTGGCGCCGGTCGCGGTACCACCGTCACCCTGCTCACCGGCAACACCCCCGAAGCCCTCGCCGCCCGCTACGCGGCCGGGCTGGCCGGGGCCCGGGTGGTCAACCTGTACGACGGGATGGGCGCCCCCGTGCTGGCCGAGATCGTGGC